>VERN01000001.1 GCA_018882635.1 Beijerinckiaceae bacterium
CTGCCCTTCATCACCGCTATTTCGCGTGATGTGTTTGCCACCGTGCCGCCCGTTCTCAAGGAGGCCGCCTATGGTGTGGGCTGCACGACATGGGAAGTGGTCCGTAATGTCGTCATTCCCTATACGCGTGTTGGCCTGATCGGCGGCGTGATGCTGGCGCTTGGGCGCGCGTTGGGTGAGACGATGGCCGTGACGTTTGTTGTCGGCAATTCATTCCGCCTGCCGCAATCAATCTTTTCGCCGGGCACAACGATTTCGGCAGCAATCGCTAGCGAATTCGCCGAGAGTTCAGATTTGCATCAATCGGCGCTGATCCTGCTCGGTTTGCTGTTGTTCGTTTTGACGTTCTGCGTTCTTGCCATTGCACGCCTGATGCTGGCGCGCCTGTCGAAAAAGGCGGGGGCGTAACATGAGCCGTACAGTGTCTCCCCTTTATGCAGGCCGCAAGCGCTTCAACGCCATTGCGATGGCGTTGTGCTATGCGGCCACAGGTTTCGGCCTGATGTGGCTCGCGCTCATTCTGATCAGCCTGTTGATGAATGGCTTGCCTGGCCTAACGCCCGCCATTTTTCTTGAAAGCACGCCACCACCCAATGTGCAGGGTGGCGGGCTTGCGAATGCGATTGTGGGCAGCTTGATGCTGACAATTATTGGTGTGGGGATTGGCGCACCGATCGGCATTTTAGCCGGGACTTATATGGCCGAATATGGTCGCCATTCGCGGGTGACATCGATCATTCGGTTCATCAACGACATTCTCTTATCGGCACCATCGATCATTATCGGCTTGTTCATCTACACGATCGTTGTTGTGCCGATGGGCCGCTTTTCCGGTATCGCCGGCGCATTGGCGCTTGCGGTGATTGTCATTCCTGTCGTTGTGCGAACAACGGAGGATATGCTTCTGCTTGTGCCCAATCCTTTGCGTGAAGCCGCATCCGCGCTTGGTATGCCGCGCTCGCTCGTTATCCGGCAAGTTGCGTATCGTGCTGCACGCGCTGGCATCATCACGGGTGTACTGCTCGCTGTAGCGCGCGTAAGTGGCGAGACTGCACCGCTCCTGTTCACCGTGTTGAGCAATCAGTTCTTCAGCCTCGACATTACGCAACCTCTCGCCAACCTGCCCGTGACGATCAACAATTTCATCAATAATCCAGACCCGAATTGGAAGAAGCTGGCCTGGACGGGCGCGCTCATCATCACCTTCGCGGTTCTGTCGCTGAATATCGGAGCGCGCGCGCTCTCGAAATCGAGGAATTCGAAATGAGTTTCGCAACAGCCATGCATCATGCATCGTCCGGAGAGAGCGTGCCGGAGCGGATCACAATCCGCGATTTGAAATTCTATTATGGCGATACGCTCGCGCTCAAAGGCATTCATCTGCCGCTCTATGATCGCAAGGTGACAGCATTCATCGGTCCATCGGGGTGCGGGAAATCGACGCTGCTCCGCGTCCTCAACCGCATGTATGATCTCTACCCCGGGCAACGTGCTGAAGGTGAAGTGCTGCTTGATGGTGAAAACATTCTCGAAGCAGGCATTGATCTCAATCTGCTGCGTTCTCGCGTAGGGATGGTATTCCAAAAGCCGACGCCCTTCCCGATGACAATCTACGACAATATCGCCTTCGGCGTGCGGCTTTATGAGAAGCTCTCGAAGGCCGAGATGGATGTGCGTGTCGAGGAATCGCTGACGAAAGCGGCCCTCTGGAAAGAGGTGAAGGACAAGCTCAATGCTTCGGGCCTCAGCCTTTCTGGCGGACAGCAGCAACGTTTGTGCATTGCCCGCACGGTGGCCATTAAGCCGGAAGTGATCTTGTTCGACGAACCATGTTCAGCGCTCGATCCGATCTCCACCGCGAAGATTGAAGAGCTCATCGACGACCTGAAGAACGATTATACGATCGCGATCGTCACCCATAACATGCAGCAGGCGGCGCGCGTGTCTGAGCATACGGCCTTCATGTATCTTGGTGAATTGATCGAGTTTAATGCGACTGATCGTATTTTTACGACACCGAAAGACCAGCGCACGCAAGATTACATTACTGGCCGGTTTGGCTGATCCGAAGGAGAAAACGATGTCTGATCATATTGTCCGTTCCTTCGATGATGAACTTCTGGCGCTGGGCCGCAGCATTTCGGAAATGGGCGGCATTGCCGAAACCATGTTTGCGAGTTCGGTCGACGCCTTGGTGCGTTCTGACACACAATTAGCCCAGCGCGTGATCGCAACCGATCAGCGGCTTGATGCGCTGGAGCGCGAAATCGAAGAGAAAGCCATTCTTACGATCGCCAAGCGTCAGCCAATGGCTGTTGATTTGCGCGCGATCATTTCTTCGATTCGGTTGGCGGCTGATCTTGAACGCGTCGGCGATCTAGCGAAGAATATCGGCAAACGCGTCGTCGCGATGAATGGCCAATTCGTTCCGCAAAAAATCGTCGGCGGTGTCATACACATGTCGGATCTCGCGCTTGATCGCCTCAAGCGTGTGCTCGACGCCTATATGCATCGCGATGTCGAAACGGCGCTCGATGTCTGGAATAATGATGAAGAGATCGATGCTCTTTATAATTCTGTATTCCGAGAGCTGCTGACTTATATGATGGAAGATCCGCGTAATATCGGCTTTTGTACGCATCTTTTATTCTGCGCAAAAAATATAGAGCGCATCGGTGACCACGCCACCAATATCGCTGAGACTATCCATTATCTTGTGACGGGTAAGACGATCACCATCGAACGTCCGCGCAGTAATGCGAGCTATGCGCCGCTCGAAATTGGCGAAATACCGAAGGATGATTGATGAGCACGCCGCGCATCCTGATTGTTGAAGACGAGGAAGCCTTGGCGCTTCTTCTGCGCTACAATTTGGAAGCGGAAGGCTATGCGGTGACGCATGCCGCGCGCGGCGATGATGCTGAATTGCTCTTACGGGAAGATTTGCCTGATCTCGTATTGCTTGATTGGATGATGCCCGGCCTCTCCGGTATCGAACTCTGTCGCCGCTTGCGGGGACGCGCAGAAACGAAACACCTTCCGATCATCATGCTGACCGCGCGGGGCGAAGAATCCGAGCGCGTGAGGGGGCTCGCAACCGGTGCTGATGATTATGTCGTCAAGCCGTTCTCGGTGCCCGAACTGCTCGCGCGTGTGCGCGCTTTGATGCGGCGCGCAGCACCGGAGCGGGTGGCCGATCTGCTTGAGCTGGGTGAGATCGTTCTTGATCGGCGGGCCAAGCGCGTGCATCGCGCAGAGCGCGAACTCCATCTCGGCCCCACGGAATTTCGCATGCTCGAATTTTTGATGGAGCGAAAGGGGCGCGTCTTCTCCCGCGGACAGTTATTAGATGCCGTGTGGGGGCAAGATAGCGAGATTGATGAGCGCACTGTTGATGTGCATGTCGGCCGTCTGCGTAAGGCCATCAATGCGGGCCATGAGCGCGATCCCATTCGGACGGTTCGCGGTGCGGGTTATTCGTTCGACGAGACCTTTGCGCGCAGCTGATCGCGCATAAAAAAGCGCGGCTGACGCCGCGCTTGATCAAGACTTCACCGCTATCAGGCCGATCAGGCTTCGCGCTTTTTGCGACGGTCAGCGGATGGCTGATAGGCAATCCGCGAATGATAGTTGCAATAGGGCGTACCGATCGGCGATTCGGCGCCGCAGAAGCGGAACTCGGCCGCCGTCGGGTCACCATAGGGCCAGCGGCACATCGTCTCGCGCAATTCCATGATCGTGACGCGTTCTGACATTGGTACCACCACATCAGGCATCGGATCGGGCTCGATCGATACGATCGGTGTGGCAATTGGCATTGTTTTCGGTGCCAGCGCGAGGTTCCCGCGCACCACTGGCCCGTGTGACATGGGATGGCTGGGCGCACGCGTAATCTTGCGCGGGCGCTGCGCTTGCGGCATCGGCGCTTTGGCACGGCCGGAGAGGCCGAGGCGGTGCACCTTGCCGATCACGGCGTTACGGGTCACGCCATGGCCAAGCTCAGCCGCGATCTGGCTTGCGCTCAATCCTTGGTTCCAGAGCTTCTGGAGAAGTTCGACGCGCTCATCCGTCCAGGACATCCGGATCCCCTTGCCTATTCTCAGACCTTCGGGCCGAATCCGTCTCCGTTCGCGCTCCTGTGAGGGAACGCGGCGCCGCCGTCCTACTTGCGTATGGTCGGTTTGAATCGCACCAGATGTCGTATTCGACTGAACGGACGCTACAATATGCACGCTGGACGCGGCAAAGGCCGGAACGGTGTTTTCCCCAGCGAAGCGTGGTGCCCAGCAGGCTTTTCAACACCTATTCGCTGCGTTGACACCGGGGCGTGCGCTTTTACAATGCGTCGGCATCACAAGAGCCGTCCCTGCGGGGCGGCCTTTTGATTTTATGAACCCCAGTTGCCACTTTTTTCCGAGAGGATAGAGCCATGGTTGGAGCGAGCCCAAAGGCGTCGCCGCTTCTTCCCACCTTCGCACGGCAGGACCTCGCTTTTGAGCGAGGCGAAGGCGTGTGGCTCATCAACCGAGAAGGCGAGCGTTATCTCGATTTCGGTGCTGGGATCGCCGTCAATGCGCTCGGCCATGCGCATCCGCATCTCGTCAAGGCACTGACCGATCAGGCACAGAAGGTCTGGCACACTTCGAACCTTTATCAAATCCCGGAAGGTGAGCGTCTGGCGCAACGTTTGGTGGACAACACCTTCGCTGACCAAGTGTTCTTCACCAACTCCGGTGCCGAAGCGCTCGAATGCGCCATCAAGATGGCGCGTAAATATCAATATGCGTCAGGCCATCCAGAGCGCTATCGCATCATCACCTTCGAAGGCGCTTTCCATGGCCGCACACTTGCGACCATCGCGGCAGGCGGGCAGGCCAAATATCTCGAAGGCTTCGGCCCCAAGGTCGAAGGCTTTGATCAAGTCCCATTCGGCGACCACAAGGCGCTTGAAGCGGCGATCGGCCCAGAAACCGCAGCGATCCTTGTGGAGCCTGTGCAAGGCGAAGGCGGTGTGCGCCCGGTGCCGCCGCAATGCCTGCGCGGCTTGCGCGAACTCTGCGACAAAAACAGTTTGCTGCTGATTTTTGACGAGGTGCAGACCGGCGTTGGCCGTTCGGGCGCGTTCTTTGCTCATCAACGCGCAGGCGTGACGCCTGACATTATGGCTGTCGCAAAGGGTATTGGCGGCGGGTTTCCGCTCGGCGCTTGCCTCTCCACCTTCGAGGCGGGCAAGGGCATGACGGCCGGCACACATGGCACGACTTATGGCGGCAATCCGCTTGCTATGGCGGTTGGCAATGCCGTGCTTGATGAAGTGCTGAAGCCTGGCTTTTTGGACCATGTCGAAAAAATCTCGAACCTGATGCGGCAGGGCTTGGCGGCGATCAAGGATCGTCACCCCTCCGTGATCGAGGATGTGCGCGGTGAAGGGCTGCTCCTTGGTGTGAAGGCCAAAGTGCCGAACACCGATCTCGTGGCCGCTTTGCGCGACCAGAAAATGCTGACCGTGGGTGCAGGCGATAATGTCGTGCGTCTGCTGCCGCCCTTGATCATTTCGGAAGACGAAGCCCGTGACGGCATGGCGCGTCTTGAAAAGGCCTGCGCCGCGCTTGAGCAGGCGATGGCGACCGAACGGAAAGGCGCAGCCGAATGAGCCCGAAGCATTTTCTCGACCTCACCGATTTCAATGCAGCCGAGGTGCGGACCATTCTCGACAAGGCCAAGGCGATCAAGGCGGCCCGCGTAAAAGGCACGCTTGCGAAAGACCGGCCATTGGTTGGCAAGACGCTGGCCATGATCTTCGACAAGCCGTCGACGCGCACGCGCGTCTCCTTCGATGTTGGGATGCGCGAACTTGGTGGTGAGACCATCATGTTGACGGGCGCAGAAATGCAGCTCGGTCGTGGCGAAACGATTGGCGACACGGCACGCGTTCTCTCGCGCTATGTCGACGCCATCATGATCCGTATGCTTGATCATGATGCGGTGAAGGAGCTCGCTGAATTCGCCACGGTGCCCGTCATCAACGGGCTCACCAAGGATTCCCATCCCTGCCAGATCATGGCGGATGTGATGACGTTCGAGGAACATCGCGGGCCGATCACCGGCAAGACCGTGGCGTGGACAGGCGACAGCAACAATGTGCTCGCCTCTTGGATTCACGCCGCTGCAAAACTCGATTTCCGCCTCAAGATTGCGACGCCGGAAGAATTATCTCCGGCGGCTGGGCAGCTCGCTTGGGCGCGTCGTGAAGGTGCGCGCGTATCCCTCACCCATGACCCCTTCGATGCTGTTGAAGGTGCCGATGCGGTTGTGACGGATTGTTGGGTTTCGATGGGCGATGAAGATGCTGGCAAGCGCCACAATCTGCTTGCGCCTTATCAGGTCAATGGCAAGCTCATGCGCCATGCCAACAAGAATGCGATTTTCATGCATTGCCTCCCCGCCCATCGCGGCGAGGAAGTCACTGATGAAGTGATGGATGGGCCGCAATCAGTCGTGTTCGACGAGGCTGAGAATCGGCTCCATGCCCAAAAAGGCGTGCTGGCATGGGCGCTTGGCGCGTAACGGATTTCAATCATGACGCTTGAGCAGGATGATCGGGTTCTCCCCTTTGCGGTTGAGGCGCTTGATGTGCGCGGGCGCATTGTGCGGCTTGGCCCTTCCATCGACCGCCTGCTCACGCGCCATGATTATCCCGAAGCCGTCTCGCATCTGCTTGGTGAAGCGGTTGCGCTGACCATTCTGCTCGGATCTTCCCTGAAGATGGAAGGGCGTTTCCAATTACAGACGCGCACCGATGGTGTGGTCGACATGCTTGTCGTTGATTTCGAAGCGCCGGACCGCGTGCGGGCTTATGCCCGTTTTGATGCGGAGCGCATTGCTGCACTGCATGCCAATGAGCGCAAACCGGCGGCGCTGCTCGGTAAGGGGCATCTCGGTTTTACGATCGACCAAGGGCCCGACATGTCACGCTATCAAGGTGTTGTCGCGCTTGATGGCCAAGGGCTTGAAGCGGCCGCGCACCAATATTTCCAACAATCGGAGCAGATCCCGACGCGCGTTCGACTCGCTGTGGGGGAAACCTTTGTCGGTGAAGGCGGCACATCGCGTCATCATTGGCGCGCTGGCGGATTGATTGTGCAATTCCTGCCGACTTCGCCTGAACGCCAACGCTTGGCCGATCTACCGCCCGGCGATGCGCCGGAAGGCGCGCAGATTATGGCACAGCAGGAAGACGACGCGTGGACCGAAGCGCGCTCACTTGTCGAGACGGTCGAAAATCACGAGCTCGTCGACCCAAATCTCTCGAGCGAAGACCTGCTCTATCGGCTGTTTCATGAGCGCGGCGTGCGCGTGTTTGAACATCAGGCCGTGCATGAGCAATGCCGCTGCTCACGCGACCGCATTCTCTCCATGCTGAAAAGTTTTTCCGACGAAGAACGTCAATCAATGGTCGGCGATGATGGCCGCGTCGGCATCACGTGTGAATTCTGTTCGACACGCTATTTCGTCGAGCCGGGCGATATTGGGGTTGGCGAGTAAACACTCGCCTCACACACCCCAGCTCCAAAAATCCTGTTTTTCCTTGTCGTAGAATTTCGATAGCACCATGCGGTGCACTTCGGTCGCGCCATCGACGAGGCGTGCCTGCCTCGCATAACGATAGATCCATTCGAGGATCGTATCCTTCGAATAGCCGCGCGCGCCATTGATCTGGATGGCAATATCAGCGGCTTTATGAAGTGTGTCGGCGACATGGACTTTCGCCATCGACACTTCCTTGCGCGCGAAATCGCCTTGATCAAGTTTCCATGCGGCATGCATCACAAGCAGACGCCCGATTTGAATATCGTGCGCCAATTCGCCCATTTTCACTTGGATCGTTTCACGATCGGCCAAGCGGATACCAAAGCCCGTGCGCTCTGCTGCGTAAGAAGCCGCAATATCCATGCAGCGTTTGGAGAGACCCAGCCAGCGCATACAATGGGTGAGGCGTGCTGGGCCTAAGCGCACCTGCGTGACCTTCAAGCCATCACCGACCTGACCGAGAATATCCTCGTCAGATACTTCGAGGCCGTCGAATTCCAATTCGCAATGGCCGCCATGTTCTTCCGGACCCATAATGCCGATACGGCGTACGATGCGCCAACCGGGCTGATCTTTGTGAAACAGAAAGGCCGTCAACCCTTTGCGCGGATCATCCGAAGTGCGCGCCATCAAAATAAAATGCGCCGCTTCGCCCGCCCCTGTGATGAACCATTTGCGGCCTTTGATGACCCATGTGTCGCCTTTGCGTTCAGCGCGTGTCAGCGTCATACCGGGATCGGACCCGGCACCCGGCATCGGCTCTGTCATCGCGAAGGATGAGCGCACATCGCCACGCACGAGGGGATGAAGCCAGCGTTCTTTCTGCGCGGGCGTGCCGAGTTTGGCCAGCACGTTCATATTGCCATCATCAGGTGCTGCGCAATTAATGGCGACAGGACCAAACAAGCCATAATTCGCTTCTTCATAAAGCGCAGCCCAACCGATGACAGGCAGGCCCATGCCGCCATCGCTGCGCGGTGCTTGCGGTGCCCATAGGCCAGCCGCTTTTGCTTTGGTGCGCAAAGTGGCCAGCCGATCGAGGCGAATATTTTCGTGATCGTCCCAAACGGTCGGATCGCTTTCGAGCGGGATGACTTCATGGGCGACGAAGTCGCGGGCCTTCAAGCGGATCGCATCCAGTTCGGGCGGGAGCGTGAAATCCATCGTAGCAACTCACAAAGGTAGGAGGTGGCCGCCATCGGCGGCGAGGATGGTGCCCGTCATCAGGCTGCCCGCATCGGACGCAAGCAGCAGCAAAGGCCCATCAAGTTCGTCGATGCGGCCGAAGCGGCGCATCGGAATATTGGCTTTCATCGCCTCACCTGCCAGCGATTCGAGGTAGCCCCGATTAATGTCCGTGATGATGTAACCGGGTGCCAACGCATTGACGCGGATTTTCTTGGGCGCAAGCTCAAGGGCCAATGCTTTGGTCAATTGATGGACGGCCGCTTTCGACGTGCAATAGGCGCCCACGCCGCGCGTGACACCAAAGCCAAGAATTGATCCGACGACCACAATTGATCCGGGCTTATCGGCGGCAATCAAACGGCGCGCCGCCTCCTGCGCGCAGAACAGGACCGCATCGAGATTGAGCCCCATCACTTTGCGCCAGCCTTCCTCCGTCTCATCGATGAGTTTGGCAGCAGGCGCGATCCCCGCATTGGCAACGAGGATCTCAACCGTGCCGAAGGCCTGCTCAGCTTGCGCAAAGGCGTGCGTGATGGCGCCCCGGTCGGTGATGTCCGCCTCAATCGCGACAGCCTTGCCGCCAGCCGCTTGGATGGCGGAGACCTGACTATCGAGCTCAGCCTTACGGCGGGCCACCAATGCAACTTGCGCCCCATGGGCCGCCAGAGTGTGAGCGAAGCGAGCACCGAGGCCGCCTGAGGCGCCGGTGACGAGGGCCGTGCGGCCGGTGAGATCAAACAGGTCTGTCATGCGCCCATAGGAAGGGCGGCTCCGGCCGAGGTCAATGGGCCTTGGATGGAGTTGAAAAGGCAGCGCAGCCCGTCCATCCTCCTTCCATGACACATCACGACCACGATAACGACCATCATGACCATGGCCATGGCCATCATCACGACCATGATCGCGAGCATTCCGAATTATCCGAGGTGGCGCTGCGCGTGCGCGCGCTTGAGACCATTCTGACTCAAAAGGGACTGGTCGACGCCGCTGCGCTCGACGCCATTGTCGAGACCTATGAGACGAAGATCGGGCCACGCAACGGTGCGCGCGTCGTCGCCCGCGCATGGGCGGACCCGGCCTATTTGGCGCGCCTGCGCGATAACGCGACGGCTGCGATTGCCGAACTTGGATATGGCGGACGGCAGGGCGAGCATATGCAAATCGTCGAGAACACGCCCGACACGCATAATATGGTCGTGTGCACGCTATGCTCTTGCTATCCGTGGCCTGTGCTGGGCTTGCCGCCGGTCTGGTATAAATCGGCGCCCTATCGCTCGCGCGCGGTTATCGATCCGCGCGGTGTCTTGAAAGATTTCGGCGTGACCTTGCCAGAGACAATGCGAATTCGCGTGTGGGATTCGACGGCTGAAATGCGCTACCTCGTTTTACCGATGCGCCCGGCTGGCACGGAAGGGTGGAGCGAAGAGCAGCTCGCTCATCTTGTTACACGTGACAGCATGATCGGCACGGGATTGCCGCTCACGCCGGGGGCTTCCGCATGAATGGCCCGCAAGATCTCGGTGGCATGATGGGATTTGGCCCCGTTGTGCCAGAAAGAGACGAGCCCATTTTTCATGGTGAATGGGAAAAGCGCGCACTCGCGGTGACGCTCGCTTGCGGGGCACTTGGACAATGGACACTTGATGAAAGTCGGCATGCGCGCGAGACGATCCCGCCGCCGCACTATTTATCAAAATCCTATTATGACATCTGGATCACGGCGCTGGAGAAACTTTTACAGCGGCATGGCATGGTCGGCGCTGATGAATTGAAACACGGTGCGGCGCTGCATGCCTCAGCACCCACGCGTAATCCTGCTCTTACGGCTGATCGTGTTGCGAGCGCCTTGGCCAAGGGATCGCCGACCGAGCGCGCCTTAGCGACACAGCCTCGGTTTGCAATTGGCGATCACGTGGCAACGAAAGTGATGCACCCGACAACGCATACGCGCTTGCCACGCTATGCCCGCGGAAAAACGGGAACCGTCAAATTCATTCACGGCGCTCATGTATTTCCCGATACACATGCCCATGACCTCGGCGAGCAGCCCTGTTACTGTTACGGCGTTGAATTTGCGGCGACAGAATTATGGGGTGAAGGCGCTGATCCTACGCTTAGTGTGATGGTCGATTGCTGGGAGCCCTATTTGGAGCAGGCTTCATGACGGCGATGCAAGATATTCTTCCCGATCTGCCTTGCGATGCCGAGGGACCCATCTTTGCAGAACCATGGCAAGCGCAAGCCTTTGCGATGACCGTGGCGCTGCACAAGGCGGGACTCTTCACGTGGCCGGAATGGGCCGACGCGCTGTCACACGCTATCAAACACGCGCAGGCGGAAGGCGATCCCGACCATGGTGACACGTATTACCATCATTGGCTGAGGGCGCTCGAGAGTTTGATCATTGCGAAGTGTGTCGCGGATGAAGCGCTGCTGCATGCACTCCGCGATGCATGGGATCGTGCCGCTGATGCCACGCCGCATGGCCAACCGATCGTGCTCGAAAACGATCCACAGCGCGCTTTTGTTTGATGATTAGCTGATGGTTCCTGCCATCAGAACGACACCGAGGCAAAGCACGGCGGCAGCCGCCAGCGTCTCAAATCCAGAGGCCACAATTTGACCGCGTCGGCTTTCTTCGCCTCCGGCCAACGCGCGCGCTTTGCTCTTCGCCAGAATGGTGAAAATTGCCAAGGTCGCTGTCGTGAGAAATGTGCCAATCGCCATACCAAAGGTCGCGAGCACACCAAGCCAAAACACGCCTTGAGAAAGTGCGAACACCAAGACGACGATTGCGCCTGAACAGGGGCGAATGCCTGCGGCGAGGATGGTGGCAGCCATGCTCTTCCATGTCGCGAGGGCGGGCGGGAGCGGCGCATGATCATGGCCGCAGCCGCACGATTCATTATGCTCGTGGTCGTGATGATGATGGTGATGGTGGTGATGATTGTGAGTGCCACCCTGCAGCACCGCGGCGAGCGCGCCCGCTTTCACCCATAACAACCAGCCACCAACAAGCGCCACGAGCGCGAAACTCGCCAATTCAATCCAATTGGCTGCTTGCGCCATCACCTTTGCGGTTGCACCAAAGAGAATGGCGAAAACACCAACAATAATGATCGCCACTGCGGCCTGTAGCAAAGCAGCACCGAGCGACAACACAATGCCACCCTTGATCTGCTTTTCCGTCGCCACTGCATAGGCAGCGATAATGGCCTTGCCGTGGCCGGGCCCAGCCGCATGAAAAACGCCATAGGCAAACGCCACACCAATTAATGTTAGGCCTGCATAGGCATCACTTTTGAACGCGCGAACGGCTGCATTCATTGCGCGTGCAAATTGCGATTGGACATCCAAAATCCATGCCGCAAGACCAGACGTCGCAGCACCGCCTTCGCGTAATCCCATCCCGAAAGGTGATTTCGGTGCCGGTGTTGGCGCAGGCGATCCGATGAAAAGACCAATCAGACTGCCCACGGCAATGATCGCCACCAGAGCCGCGATGATGACGCCAATCCGCCACAGGAGTGGGGCGTGACCATCATGATGCGTGTGGTGATGATCATGGGCGTGATGATCATGGGCGTGATCATGATGAGGATGATGACTTACGGACATGCGATGAGCGCCTTGGGAGCGAATTGCAAGCCAACATCTCCGCTCTGACCACGCAACGCTTCAAACGCCTGTTCAGAAAGGGTTTGTTGTGGTGCTTGTATTTTTGGACGTGTGATTTTCATCGTGCAGCCTTGCGGTGCGCCGACCAAGGTTACGGCCTGATCGCCCTCTGCAAGATTAAACGCAACGAAAAATGTATTATCGGCCACTTCAAGTGAGACGCTTGTCTTCGGCTTCACCGGCGCTGCGAGAGGCAATGTATAGACGAAGCGGAGGAGTGGACCTTTCATCTCCATAAAATAATCCTTCGGTTGACCGAAGGATTGACGCTTACCGTCGATTTTCAACGATGTGAAAAAATCAAACTCATGCAGCGATTCGGCATTCTCCTGGGCGAGAGCGGCCAACTCATCACGCGAGATTTTTCCATCCTTGTTGGTGTCGAGACCTTGGACCGCGAAACTCGTATAGGCCTCGTCAAAATCCCAGCTGTGACGGATGGCGACAACGCTGCCTTCGGGATTGAAGATCACCTCGGCGGAAGAAGTGACCCAGACATGGGGATGCGCCTGCGCTGGAGCTGCGCCCAAGAGCACGCCAAGAAGGGCCAGAAGCACGCCGCCGCGTGAAAACCAATCCCGCATCATTCACCTTCCGAATCAGCCCATACTGGCCGGACAATGGGCCAAACTAAGGCGGCGAGCGCCCAGCGCCAATTGACCCTAGGCCCACACTATGTCAGCATTGCTGACATAATAAAGTCGAAGAGCCGGTCACCGGCCGATTGACCCTTGGCACGGACAGGGGTCTTCTGGAGGACAGTAGAGGATGGCCACCCCCATGCCCGCTTTACCGCCTAGTGCCAACGCGCTTCTGCCCGTCTCGCTCGACGATAAATACGATCTCGCCCAGCAGCACGTCTTCATCACGGGGACACAGGCGATCATCCGCATGATGCTGATGCAGCATGAGCGGGATCGGCGTGCTGGCTTCAAGACGGCCGGGTTTATCTCCGGCTATCGCGGCTCACCTTTAGGAGCCCTCGACCAGCAGGTGGCCAAGGCCCGCAAGATGCTGGAGCCGGCCCATATCGTCTTCCAGCCCGGGATCAATGAAGAGCTGGCTGCCACCGCTTGCTGGGGGACGCAGCAGGCCGAGATGCGGGGCGAAGGCCGTTTCGATGGCGTGTTTGCGCTCTGGTATGGCAAGGGCCCCGGCGTCGACCGCTCGGGCGATGTGTTCCGGCATGCCAATATGGCGGGGACCTCACCCAAGGGGGGCGTGCTCGCTTTGATGGGCGATGACCACACCGCCGAATCCTCGACAACGGCCCATCAATCCGAATTCACTTTTGTCGACGTGATGATGCCGATCCTCAGCCCGGCAGGGGTGCAGGAAATTCTCGATTACGGGCTTTATGGCTATGCGATGAGCCGTTTCTGCGGCACGTGGGTGGCGCTGAAAGGGGTCAAGGATACGGTCGAATCGACTGCCATCGTCGATGCGTCGCTCGATCGCATCACCATCACAACACCCACCGATTTCACGATGCCTCAGGGCGGGCTCAATATCCGTCCGCGCGATGGCATTCTCGAGATGGAAGCGCGGCTCCAAGACTACAAGCGCGACGCCATGATCGCCTTTCTGCGCGCCAACCCGATCAACCGGATGATCCTGAGCGGCGGAGCCAAACCACGCGTGGGCGTCATCACGGTGGGCAAATCCTATCTCGATGTGCGTCAAGCCCTCGAAGAGCTCGGGATCGATGAAGTCCGCGCCAATGCGCTCGGCCTGCGGCTCTACAAAATCGGCTGCCCGTGGCCGATCGAGCCGGATGGTCTCAAGGCCTTTGCGAAAGATCTCGACCTCATCATCGTCGTCGAAGAGAAGCGGTCTCTGATTGAAGTGCAGGTGCGCGAAGAACTCTATGGTTCTGCCCATCAACCCATCGTTGTCGGCAAGAAAGATGAGGCAGGGCAATGGCTCTTCCCGGTGAAGGGCGCGCTTGATCCCAATGACATTGCCATCGCCATCGGTGAGCGCGTTCTGCGCTATCATGACGATGCCGATTTGAAGGCACGCTTGGCGCGTTTACGCACCGCGCAACACACTCTCGCAGAAGTGCAGGATGTGGCGACGCGCATTCCGTATTTCTGCTCGGGCTGCCCGCATAATTCATCGACCATCGTGCCTGAGGGTGCGCGCGCCTATGCCGGCATTGGCTGCCATTACATGGTGCAATGGATGGATCGCGCCACTGAAGGCTTTACGCAGATGGGCGGTGAAGGTGCGAATTGGGTGGGTGAAGCGCCCTTCTCAAAACGCGGCCACGTGTTCCAAAATCTCGGTGACGGCACTTATAATCATTCGGGCGTTTTAGCGTTGCGGTTCGCCATTTCATCGAAAGCGAACGTCACTTATAAAATCCTCTTCAATGACGCGGTGGCGATGACAGGTGGCCAGCGCCATGATGGTGGCCTCACGGTCGATCAATTAGCGGCACAAGTATCGGCGGAAGGCGTGAAGGCGCTTGCGATTGTCTCGGACGATCCGGACAAATATGGCGGTCATAGCTTCCCGAGCGGCGTCACATTTCATCATCGTAGTGAACTCGATCTCGTGCAGCGTCGGCTCGCAGAAATTGAAGGCGTCACGGCGGTTATTTATGATCAGACGTGTGCTGCTGAAAAAAGACGGCGGCGCAAGCGCGGCGAAATGCCTGATCCTGACAAGCGCGTGATCATTAATGAATTGGTCTGCGAAGGCTGTGGTGATTGTTCGCAGAAATCAAATTGCGTCTCGGTGCAACCCGTCGAAACAGAATTCGGCCGGAAGCGCATGATCGATCAATCCAATTGCAACAAGGATTTTTCGTGCGTACAGGGCTTCTGCCCGTCCTTTGTAACCGTTCATGGGGCGAAAGTTAAAAAGGCAAAAGTTAATTCCGTCACTGTGAATGATTCTGAATGGGGCGTGCTGCCGGAGCCACATACGGCCATGCCGGATCGGCCTTACGCCATCATTGTAACAGGTGTGGGTGGCACCGGCGTTGTTACTATTGGCGCGATCCTTGGGATGGCTGCGCATCTCGAAGGCAAGGGTTGCGGCATGATCGACATGGCCGGGCTCGCGCAAAAAGGCGGCGCGGTTTACAGCCATGTGAAGCTCGCCAAAACGCCCGATGATATTCACGCTATTCGCGTGGCTGCGGGTGAAGCTGATCTTGTGCTGGGTTGTGACCTCGTTGTCACCGGCACGAAGAAGGTGCTCGCGGGTGCGCGCCCGGGCGAGACGATGATCGTTGTCAACACGGCCGAAGTGATGCCGGGCGATTTCGTACGCAATCCGGATTTCTCATTGCCGTCGGAACGGATCAAACGCGCGGTTCTTTCAATTGTCGGCCGTGAGAACGCGGCCTTCGTCAATGCGACGGGTATTGCGACCGCGCTCATGGGCAATGCGATCGCGGCCAACATGTTCGTGCTGGGCTATGCGTTCCAAAAGGGACGCGTGCCGCTTTCGTCAGACGCCATCAAACGCGCTATCGAACTGAATGGCGAAGCGGTGCAGATGAATTTGCAGGCTTTTGAATGGGGCCGCCGCGCCGCCATTGACCTGCCGCGCGTGGAAGCCCTCGCGGCACCGGCCTTGAAGGGCACCAAAGCTCGTCAGTTGGCGGAGACGCTTGAAGAGAAGATCGCGCGCCGCGTTGAATTTCTCACCGCCTACCAAAACCGCGCCTATGCCGATCGTTATTTGAGACAGGTTGAAGCGGTGCGTGCGGCCGAGGCGCGAGTGACACCGGGCGAGACAGGTTTGACCGAAGCCACGGTCAAGAACCTCTTCAAGCTCATGGCCATCAAAGATGAGTATGAGGTCGGGCGTCTTTATTCCGATGGGGCCTTCCAGAAGCAGCTCGCCAGCGCGTTCGAGGGCGATCTGAAGTTGGAATTCCACCTCGCGCCGCCTTTGCTGGGTCACCGCGATCCGCAGACCGGGCTGCCGACGAAGACGACCTTCGGCCCGTGGGTGATGCACGCTTTCCGCGCGCTTGCCGCTTTGCGCGGCCTCCGCGGGACCGTGTTCGATATCTTCGGACGCACCGACGAACGCAAAATGGAGCGCAAGCTGCTGGCCGATTATGAGGGCCTGCTTGTCGAATTGTGCAGTGCACTCACGCCTGCCAATAAACCGATTGCAACGGCCCTTGCGGCGCTTCCCGACAAGATCCGTGGCTTCGGCCATGTGAAAGAACGGAATGTGCACAGCGCTAAGGCGGAAGAAGCGGCTTTGCTCCGCCAGTTCCGCAATGGTGAAGCCATCCAGCCGCTCGCTGCTGAATAAAAGCAATCATTCAAATTGAATAGCATTCAACGTTGCGCCTCTTCTGGGGCGCGACGTTTTGCGTGTTGGTCCTTCGTTGCATTGCCGCGGGCGACGAGACCGTTCACCTTGCACCGCATAGAAAGAGGGCTGCATAGTTGGCCCAACCAGAACAGATGGCGGCCTACCGCCACATTTGGGGAATGGCCGGTTTTTTAGATCAAAGACCGGATTTTAAGGGAGGATGCCCACGTGGAAGCCGCCAAGGCCCTGCGGGAGGATACGTTTCCGAAATTATTGGCGCGCAACGCCCGCGTGCGCGGCGCACGCCCCGCGATCCGCCATAAGGATCTCGGTATTTGGCAGACATGGTCGTGGGCTGAAGTCTACGAAACCGTGCGCGCACTGGCTGTTGGTTACCGCGCTCTCGGCCTTGAACGCGGCGATACGATTGCGATTGTGGGCGCCAACCGGCCGAAACTCTATTGGTCAATGATGGCGGCGCAAATGCTCGGCGCCATTCCTGTTCCCGTCTATGCCGATGCTGTGGCTGATGAAATGGCGTATGTGCTTGAGCACGCGCAGGTGAAGCTCGCAGCCGTGCAAGACCAAGAACAGGTCGACAAGATTTTATCGATTGCCGATCGGCTGCATTACCTCAAATTCATTGCCTATGATTGGGAGCGTGGTCTGCGCGATTATGACCATACACGCCTTAAACCTATCAATGAGTTGATCGCTGAAGGGCGTGGCCTTTTAAAAGATCCTGCTATCGCAAGCGCGCTCGATGAGAGCATTGCAGCGGGCGTTGGCGCTGATATCTCTGTTATTCTCTATACATCTGGCACAACGGGCCGCTCTAAAGGCGTGATGCTATCGGCAGAACGCTGCATTAATGCGGCGACCGATAGCGTCAAATTCGACAGGCTCAATGATCACGACGAAGTTCTGGCTTACCTACCCCTCGCATGGGTCGGTGATCATTATATGAATTATGCGCAAGGGCTGGTGGCTGGCTATTGCATGTCTTGCCCCGAAAGCGCTGACACAGTTCAACAGGATCTTCGCGAAATCGGGCCTACTTTCTATTTCGCACCACCGCGTGTTTTTGAAAATCTGCTCACGCGCGTGATGATCCGGATGGAAGATGCGAGCGCCTTGAAGCGCAAAATGTTCCATTATTTTATTGGCATCGCGAAGCAATATGGCGAAAAAATTCTAAATGGCGAGAGCGTGCCACTCGCCGGTCAATTGCTTTATGGGCTCGGCAATCTTCTCGTTTATGCGCCCCTTAAGAACGTTCTCGGCTTCTCGCGCATGCGCGTTGGCTATACGGCGGGCGAAGCCATCGGGCCGGAGCTCTTTTCGTTCTACCGCTCGCTCGGCTTGAACTTGAAACAGCTCTACGGCCAGACAGAAGCCTTCCTCTATGTGACCGTGCAACCCGACGGCCAAATCCGCGCCGATACGGTTGGGCCGCTTGCGCCTAATGTCGAAGTGAAAATCAGTGAGGAAGGCGAAGTCCTCTTCAAATCGCCTGGCATGTTCCTTGGCTATTTCCGCGATGATGAGCGGACGCATGAAACTTTGACGCCCGATGGCTTTATCAAGACCGGTGACGCTGGTTTCTTCGAGCCACAATCAGGCCACCTCAAAATCATCGACCGCGCCAAGGATGTCGGCAAGATGGCCAATGGCGATCTGTTCCCGCCCAAATATGTCGAGAACAAGCTGAAATTCTTCCCCAACATCAAGGAAGCGGTTGCGTTTGGGGACACGCGCGATTTCGTTACATGCTTCCTGAATATTGACATTACGGCTGTCGGCAATTGGGCCGAGCGCAACAATGTCGTTTATGCATCCTATCAGGAATTGGCCGGTCATCCGCTGGTCTATGACATGATTGCCTCGCATGTGGACGAAGTGAACCGCCTTCTTGCGGCTGAGCCGATGATGGCTGGCGCGCAAATCAAGCGCTTCTTGATCTTGCACAAAGAGCTCGATGCGGATGATGGCGAATTAACGCGCACACAAAAGGTGCGTCGCGGTTTCATTGCTGAGCGTTACGCGCCTTTGATTGATGCGCTCTACAATGGCTCCTCAGAAGCCGATATTTCGACGGAAGTCACGTTCGAGGACGGGCGCAAGGGCACTATCTCGGCCCGCGTGAAAGTGCGCGATTGCACGCTCGTTCCTGTCTCTGCCCATAACAAGGCCGCATAATGGACGCTTCAGTTCACCACAAGACTTCCACTTTGGCGAAGGGCGATACGCTGCTCGCCGTGGACAATGTGTCGCTTGCCTTTGGCGGTGTGAAAGCAATCACAGATGTTTCGTTCGACATCAAAAAGGGTGAGATCCGCGCGATCATCGGCCCAAACGGTGCCGGCAAAACATCGATGCTGAATGTCATCAACGGCTTCTATCACCCGCAACAGGGGCGCATCACCTTCAAAGGCGAAACGCGCCAGAAAATGCGTCCCTATGTGGCCGCATCACAAGGTATTGCGCGCACCTTCCAGAACGTTGCTTTGTTCAAAGGCATGACGACGCTTGATAACATCATGGCAGGCCGCTCGTTGAAGATGAACTCTAACCTCTTCTGGCAATTGTGGCGGCATGGGCCAGCGATGCGTGAAGAGGTAGAGCATCGCCGAGTGGTGGAAGAGATCATCGATTTTCTTGAAATTCAGGCGATCCGCAAAACGCCGGTGGGCAAATTACCCTATGGCTTACAAAAGCGCGTTGAACTTGGCCGGGCGCTTGCGATGGAACCCGAATTATTGCTGCTTGATGAACCCATGGCGGGCATGAACCTCGAAGAAAAAGAGGACATGTCGCGCTTCATTGTCGATGTGAACACGCAATATGGCACGACGATTGCGCTCATCGAACATGATATCGGCGTGGTGATGGATTTGTCCGATCGCGTTGTTGTGCTCGAATATGGCCGCAAGATTGCGGATGGCACACCCGATCACGTCAAGAACGACCAGACCGTTATCGACGCCTATCTTGGCGTTCCGCATTGAGGACCTGAATGATGCACGCGCTTTATATGGTCCTGATTGATCCGTTCGTGCAGATGGTATCTGCACCCGATCTCTTTGTTCAAACGATCTGGGAAGGCCTCGTTGCAGGCGTTCTTTATGCCCTGATCGCGCTTGGTTTCGTCCTCATCTTCAAAGCGTCCGGCGTTTTCAATTTTGCGCAGGGCATGATGGTGGTGTTTGCCGGGCTGACGCTGATTGCGTTCCAAGACATGGGGCTTCCCGCCATTGCCGCGCTCGCGGCGTCACTGGCGGTGATGTATCTCCTTGCCCTGTCGATTGAACGGGTTGTGTTGCGCCCTCTTGTGAACCAGCCTGACATCATCCTGTTCATGGCGACGTTTGGGATCACTTATATTCTGATCGGATTTGGTGAAATGATCTTCGGCGGTGAGCCGCGTGAAGTGAACACCAAGGCGTTTTTTCTGCCGCAAGGCTCGTTTGAGATTCCGATCTTGGGCGGTTTCGTCCAGATCCAGAAAATCGACGTTGCGGCCGCTGTCATTGCAGCGCTGATGATCGCAGCGCTGGGCTTCTTCTTCCAGAAGACCCGTATTGGCCGCGCACTCCGCGCCGTCGCGGATAGCCACAAAGCCGCTCTCTCGGTTGGTATTTCACTCAACCAGATTTGGGTGATCGTGTGGTTTGCTGCAGGCATTGTGGCGCTTGTTGCTGGCATTATGTGGGGTGCGCGCTCGAATGTGTCGTTCGCTTTGCAGGTTGTCGCGCTCAAAGCCCTCCCTGTGCTCATCCTTGGTGGTTTTACCTCGATCCCGGGCGCCATTATCGGCGGCCTCATCATCGGTGTGGGTGAAAAACTCGGCGAATTTTACTGGGGCCCGTTGATGGGTGGCGGCATCGAAAGCTGGCTCGCCTATTTCATCGCGCTCGGCTTCTTGCTGTTCCGGCCTCAAGGCCTGTTCGGCGACAAGATCATTGAACGTATTTAAGGGGGCGATCAGCGTGTTTTACCGCGAAGCCGGCCAATTCAAGACCACCTATCCATCCGACATGGCGATCTTCCCGATCGCTCAAGATCGCATTGGCATTGGAATCATCCTTGCCATGGCTTTCATCTTCATTCCGCTCTTTGCGAGCGACTTCATCATGTCGTCGGTGATGATCCCGTTTCTGGTGTTTTCACTCGCCGCCATCGGGTTGAACATCCTCACCGGTTATACGGGCCTGATCTCGCTCGGCACGGGCGCCTTCATGGGCGTGGGCGCTTACGCCTGCTACAAGCTGATGACGATTTTCCCGGGCGTGAACATCATCGTTTGGATCGTCACAGCAGGATTTTTCTCAGCCGCTGTCGGCATTCTGTTCGGCATTCCCAGCCTGCGGATTAAAGGCTTCTACCTTGCGGTTGCAACCTTGGCAGCGCAGTTCTTCCTGCAATGGTGCTTTGTCCGTATTCCTTGGCTTTATAACTACAATGCGTCGGGCGCCATTGAAGTTGGCACGCGTACTTTGTTTGGCATTCCGATTGTGGGGCCGAATGCGACGCCAGAAGCGCGCTATTATGTGTTGCTGTGTATTGTGGTCGTGTTGACATGGATTGCATCGAACCTTGTGCATGGTCGCATTGGCCGGTCGTGGATGGCTGTGCGTGATATGGACATTGCCGCCGAATTGATGGGCATCAAGCTTCTCGACACAAAATTGCTCGCCTTCGCTGTATCGTCCTTCTATGCGGGCGTAGCTGGCGCATGCATGATGTTCCTCTGGTATGGCGGCGGTGAAGCGTCGGATGCATTCAACATCAATCAGAGCTTCTTGATTTTGTTCATGGTGATTATCGGCGGGTTGGGCAGCCTGATTGGTTCATTTTTCGGTGCAGCCTTCATCTCGATACTCCCCACGATCTTGAAGTTCGGCCTGCCCGCCATCGGCGTGCCATTGTCAGGTGCGACAGCTGAACATCTCATTCACATCACAGTGGGTGGCTTGATTATTTTCTTCCTCATCGTTGAACCGCACGGCCTCGCGCGGTTGTGGCAGATCGGGAAGCAGAAATTGCGGATGTGGCCCTTCCCCTATTGAGGGGGGCGGAAGGATCACACCGCGACACTTCGCCTATCATGCGGAGTTCAAACCAAACGGCGCACAAAGCGCCGCAACCTCGGGAGGTTACTCATGAAGTTTCGTCATTTCGCTCTGAGCACGGCCGCTGCCGTTCTCGCTGGAGCGACGGCGCTGACCGCCATACCGGCGCAGGCGCAAGACCAAATCTATGTGCCGCTGCTGACCTACCGCACCGGCCCGTTCGCCAATTCCGGCGTGCCGATTGCTGACGGCATGCATGATTATCTGCGCATGCTGAACGAGCGCGATGGCGGCATTGGTGGTGCCAAGATCGTGATCGAAGAATGCGAAACCGGTTACGACACCAAGAAGGGCATCGAGTGCTATGAATCGACCAAGGGCAAAAACCCGGTCGTTTATAATCCCTACTCGACCGGCATCACGCTGCAAATGATCCCGAAGGCTTCGGCTGACAAGATCCCGGTTCTGTCGATGGCTTATGGCCTGTCAGCTTCGGCGAAGGGCAACACGTTCCCGTGGATTTTCAATCCGCCGGTCACCTATTGGGATGGCGCGTCAGCCTTCATCCGTCACGTTGCTGAACAATCGGGTGGCTTTGACAAGCTGAAGGGCAAGAAGATCGGCCTCATTCATCTTGATGCGCCATTCGGCAAGGAGCCGATTGCACTGCTCGAAGCGCTGTCGAAGAAATATGGCTTCGAGTTGAAGCTTTACCCAGTGGCTGCGTCTGACATGCAGAACCAAGGTTCTGTGTGGCTGAACATTCGCCGCGACCGTCCGGACTGGATTTACAATCAGGGTTGGGGCGCGATGAACCCGACCGCCGTGAAGGAAGCTGCGAAGAACAACTTCCCGATGGATCGCCTGGTTGGCGTCTGGTGGGCTGGCGGCGATGACGATGCACGCGGCGGCGGTGACGGCGCCAAGGGCTATAAATCGCTGAACTTCCATGCGGCTGGCACGGATTTCCCGGTCATCCAGGACATTCAGAAGCATGTCGTCGACAAGGGTCTGTCAAAGACACCGAAGGATAAGGTTGGCGAAAATCTCTACAATCGCGGCGTCTATAATTCGATGCTGATTGCCGAAGCCATCCGCAATGCGCAGAAGATTTCGGGCAAGAAAGCCATCACCGCAGAAGACATGCGCAAGGGCCTTGAATCGCTCAACATCACTGATGCGCGCTTGAAGGAAATTGGCATGGCTGGCTTTGCTGCGCCGATGAAGCTCACCTGCGAAGACCATAACGGCCATAACAAGGTCTATGTCGCCCAGTGGGATGGCACGAAATGGGTGAAGGGTTCGGAGTGGATGGATCCGCTGAAGGACGAGGTCATGCCTCTGCTTGAAAGTGCGGCCAATGACTACGCCAAGGCCAATAATTGGCCGGCACGGACCGAAGCCTGCCAAAAGGGCTCGTAAGATAGACGAGGGCGGCGTTAATGCGCCGCCCTTTCTTTTCCTCTTTTTCAGACGGACGATGCCATGAGCACAAGCGCCGCCCCTCTCGCCGATCAGGCCACTGACACCATTCTCTCAGTCAATAATATTGAGGTGATCTATGATCACGTCATTCTGGTCCTGAAGGGCGTTTCGCTCACCGTGCCGAAAGGCGGCATTGTCGCCATCCTCGGCGCCAATGGCGCTGGCAAGACAACAACATTGAAGGCCATTTCTAATCTCTTGCGTGCGGAGCGTGGTGAAGTCACCAAAGGCTCAATCGAATTTGAAAGTGAGCGCGTTGATCGCCTCAGTCCGAATGACCTTGTGCGCAAAGGGTGCATCCAAGTGATGGAAGGTCGCCATTGCTTCGGCCATCTCACCATCGACGAGAATCTTTTGACCGGTGCCTTCACACGACGGGATGGCAATGCCGCGATCAAGCGTGATTTGGAAATGATCTATGATTATTTCCCGCGTCTGAGACAGCGCAAAGGCTCGATGGCCGGCTATACATCAGGCGGTGAACAGCAGATGTGCGCGATTGGTCGCGCGATGATGTCGCGGCCGAAGATGGTTCTGCTTGATGAACCCTCGATGGGCCTTGCTCCACAAGTGGTGGAAGAAATCTTTGAGATTGTGAAAACGCTCAACACCAAGGAAGGCGTCTCCTTCCTTCTCGCCGAGCAAAATACGAATGTGGCGCTGCGTTACGCCACTTATGGCTATATTCTCGAGACTGGCCGCGTGGTGATGGATGGCGAAGCGAAGTCCTTGCGCGAAAATGAGGATGTGAAAGAATTCTATCTTGGTGTCTCGGGCGGCGATCGCAAATCGTTTCGCGAGGTGAAGAGTTACAAGCGGCGGAAACGCTGGCTTGCGTGAGAACAACAATGACAGAGCATTTCGACGCGCTTGAAAAACAGGATGCCGCCGCCCGCGAAGCCGATCTGATGCAACGCCTGCCTCGGCTCGTCGCCAAAGCCATGAAGCTCAAGGGCTGGCAAACCCATTTCGGCGCGATCAAAGCGGACACGATCACCTCGCGCGCAGCGCTCGCCACGCTCCCTGTTTTGCGGAAATCTGATCTTCCTGCGCGCCAAAAAGCTGATCCGCCTTTTGGTGGCTTTGTCGGCGACACCAGCGATGATGGTCGTTTGTTTGCCTCACCGGGTCCCATCTTTGAAGCGGAAAGCCGCGAGCCGGATGTGTGGCGCTGCGCACGCGCTTTGTTCGCAGCCGGTTTTCGCAAGGGCGATATTGTACTGAACACGTTCAGCTATCACCTGACGCCGGGTGGTTTCGTTATGGATTCAGGGGCGCGAGCGTTGGGCTGTCCTGTTATTCCAGCCGGACCCGGCAACACTGAACAGCAGCTCGATGTCATCCAGCAATTGCGTCCCGTCGCTTATGTCGGCACGCCTGATTTTCTCAAGATCATACTCGACAAGGCGCAGGAAACCGGCAAGGACGTGTCCTCGCTGAAAAAGGCGCTTGTCTCGGGTGGCGCGTTTACACCGGCTTTGCGCGACCTTTTCGCGTCGAAAGGCATCACCGCCTATCAATGCTATGCCACCGCCGATGTTGGCGTGATCGCCTATGAGACGCCTTCGCGCGAAGGCATGGTGGTCAATGAGGACGTCATTCTTGAAATCGTCCGGCCCGGCACGGGGGATCCTGTTGCGGAAGGCGAAGTCGGTGAAATCGTCGTTACCTCCTTCAATATGCACCACCCGATGATCCGGCTGGCGCTTGGCGATCTCTCAGCATTCCTGCCCGGTTCATCGCCATGCGGACGAACAGGCTTGCGCATCAAGGGCTGGATGGGGCGCGCTGATCAGACGGCAAAGATCAAAGGCATGTTTGTGCGCCCAGAACAGATCGCCGAGATCGCCCGGGCCCATACGGCGCTTGGGAAGCTCCGACTCGTCATCACCCGCGAGAATGAGCAAGACGTGATGACGCTCCGGGCTGAGACCAGCCATGGCGATGACGCGCTGGCCAAAGCGCTCGGCGACACTGTGAAAGCCGTTACCAAGCTCACCGGACGGATCGAATGGGCCGCACCGGGAAGCCTGCCTAATGATGGCAAGGTGATTGCCGACGAGCGGCCAATCAACTGACCGAACACGCTGAACCCTCGATTCGAGACCCTACCCCCAGCGATTCCGTCCCGATCCCTCACTGAAAGCAGGCCTTAAGCCAGGCTGGTGGGAAAACGGGCTTTACCCGCGGGGGATTTCCCCTAAATGGAAGCTCAAAGCGAGAGAGTTTCCATGAACGCACATCTGAGCCCTGACCGTCTGAAAGCCGTCGGCCCGCTGCCTGCGGGGCACCCGACCGTCAAGATCGGTAAGATCGGCGTTCTCTTGACCAATTTGGGGACTCCGGACGGCACCGATTATTGGCCGATGCGCCGCTATCTGAAGGAGTTCCTCTCCGACCGCCGCGTCATCGAGACGCCGCGTGCGCTGTGGTGGCCACTCCTAAACCTGATCATTCTTCAGACACGCCCTCAGAAAAAGGGCAAGGATTACGCGTCGATCTGGAACAAGGAGCGCGATGAATCCTTCCTGAAGACGATCACGCGATCGCAGGCTGAAAAACTCGCCGCGATGAATCTCAATGATAAAATCGTCGTCGATTGGGCGATGCGCTATGGCAATCCGTCAATCAAATCCCGCTTGCAAGCGTTGCAGGATCAGGGCTGCGACCGGATTTTGCTCGTGCCGCTCTATCCGCAATATGCTGCCGCAACGACGGCCACAGCGTGCGATAAAACCTTCGAAGCCTTGATGCAGATGCGCTGGCAGCCAACGCTGCGTGTGGCCCCGCCCTATCATGATGACCCCATCTATATTGAATCGATGGTAACATCATTGAAGAAAGGTCTCGCTGAACTTGATTTCGAGCCTGAAGTTATTCTCGCGACATTTCATGGCGTGCCGAAAGAATATTTGATGAAGGGTGATCCCTATCATTGCCAATGCGTGAAGACATGGCGTCTGATGCGTGAGGCGATGGGATTATCGCCTGACAAATTCATGATGAGTTTCCAATCGCGCTTCGGACCGGCGGAATGGCTGAAGCCCTACACTGACGAGACAGTCGAAGCGCTTGCCAAAAAAGGCGTGAAAAAGCTCGCTCTGATTGCGCCGGGCTTTTCGTCTGATTGTCTCGAAACGCTGGAAGAACTCGATGGTGAAAACCGCGAGATTTTTGAACATAATGGCGGCGAGCAGTTTGCTTACATCAAATGTCTCAACGATTCCGATGAGGGCATGGCCGTCATTCGCGGCGTCGTCGAACGGGAATTGATGGGCTGGATCTGAGGTTTTTTCAGATCACATCTTAAAAGGGCCGCGAGGCCCTTTTTTATTGCATGTTATGCAGCGCCTATTCTCAACAGATCAAGCACATGGACGAGGCCCGCAGGCTTGCCTGCTTCGGCAACAATGATCGCGCCAATATTACGCGTCTCGACCATTTCGAGCGCTTCAGCGACCAAAGCCGACGGTTTCATCGTGACGGGATTTTTGGTCATCACCGCCTCAACTAATTTTGCGGTGAGATCAGGACCCATATGGCGGCGCAAATCACCGTCCGTGATAATGCCTGCAAGAGTCCCATCCTGCTCGACCACAAGGGCGCAGCCAAAACCTTTCGCACTCATCATCACGATCGCATCGGCCATGGCACTGCCGCGCGCGACCAGAGGAAGACGGTCGCCACCATGCATGATCTGACGCAATTGTTTTAATTGTGCGCCAAGCTTGCCGCCGGGATGATAGACGCGGAAATCTTCTGGCTTGAAACTGCGCGCTTCCAAAAGCGCGACCGCGAGCGCATCACCGAGCGCCAATTGCATCGTCGTTGATGTGGTGGGGGCGAGACCATTGGGGCAGGCCTCTTTCGCCTGCGGCAACAGCAAGACAATATCGGCCTGCTGCGCGAGCGCTGAATCGACACCCGCTGTCATGCCGATCAATGTCACGCGGAAACGCGCGGCATAGGCGACAATATCCCGGAGCTCGGCCGTCTCTCCCGACCATGACAAAGCGAGGATCACATCCTCGGGCTGAATCATGCCGAGATCGCCATGGCTCGCTTCGCCCGGATGGACGAAATAAGCGGGCGTACCGGTAGAGGCTAGGGTGGCCGCCAGCTTGCGCGCGATATGGCCCGATTTACCCATGCCCGTGATGATGACGCGCCCTTGAGCGGCGGCCATCCGTTCAACGGCAGCCGCAAAGGCCTCGCCGAGACCGTTCTGGAGCGCGCCTGCAAGGACACCGAGGCCCGCCTGCTCGGCTTCAAGCGTCTGGAGGGCTGACCGGAGGATCTGATCGCGTTGCGGCTTATCATTCATGGCACGGGCTTAGGCAGCCCTCCCGAGCCTGTCAATTCGGTCGTTTCACCGGTCCTTAACCCTAAGGGGCTAACCCTTATCCGTCGGCGTGTCGCGTCTCAGCCGGGTGTTGAAACGCGCGAAGGACCGTCGTGTCGCCACGCTTGCCCCTGTTCCTGATGATCGCTGTGGCGTCTGCATGGGCGCCCGCCGTCGCATGCGCGCAGATCTGGCCAGTGGCCCCACCTGCCCCCGTGCGCGCCGCGGAGACGGCCAGCGAGGCGCCAATCGCGTCTGACAGCGTGCCGCCACCGACCATGCGGCGCAGCCTCCCACCCGCCGACAGCGTCACAAGCCGAAGCGTGCCTTCCAAAGCTGCGCCTGCGGCCCCCGAACCTGTGTCGTCGTCCTCCGGCGCGCCCACAGCCTATGGGGCGATGGCGCTCGCCGGCGCACGGCCGGGCGAAACCCTGCGCCTGCCTCCGGGTGAGCTCATCACCGGTTCCACGGGCCTCAATGGCACCGTGCAAGACGATACGCTGAGGGTTGGTGCGTTCAAGCTCCGCGCATCGGTTGCCGTGGATGCCGGTTACGACAGCAACCCCAACCGTGTGCCTGGTGCTCTTGCGAAGGGCTCAAGCGTCATCGCGCCTGCGTTTCAGATCAATGCCGATTCAGGCTGGGCACGCAATGCAATGAATGTGGCGTTGCGCGGCCGTTTCTTTAGCTATCAGCAAGTGGACAATGCCAATCGCTTTGATGGAACGGCGGACGCAACCTATCGCTATGATATCAATGACAGCACATGGTTGTTTCTCAACGCACGCGCTTCATCATTGCAGCAGACAGCCGATACAACAGTGCTGGCGGCCCCCAATGCCACCATCAATGAAGTATGGGGCAGTGCCCGCATTTTGAAAAAATTCGGACAATGGTTTGCCTCCCTCGGTGTGTGGGAAGGCTATACCGATGTGGCACAGACGCCGGGGCGCTCCTATACGACCAGCATGGGCGCGTTACGCGGCGGTTATGAAGTCAATGATCGACTGACACCTTTTGTCGAAATCCAAGCCGACCGGCGTAATTTTGAAAGCGCTTATCTCGATAATATCAAACGCGATTCAACAGGCATTCAACCTAATGTCGGCTTATCCTACAAAGTATCAGAGACAGTTAATACCGAAGCGACAGCAGGTTATCTCTGGCGCAATTATGACAACGCGCTTGTGAAGACGACGCAATGGCCTGTCGTCGGCCTTGCGGCCAATTGGCAATATTGGCCGAATGGGACGTTAACGTTCCGGTTGCGCACCGGCATCAGCGAAACGACGATTGGCGGCGCCTTCGGGGCGAAAGAAAACCTTGCCGGATTATCATGGCGTCAACTTGTCGGTGATCGGCTCGCCTTGTTAGCGAGCCTCGACTTCAGCCGCTCTGACTATATCGGCGTTCCGGGAAACCAAAAACGTGCTTTTGGTGAAATCGGCGTTGAATATGGCCTGACGCGTTATGTGACGGCCCGCCTGAGCGCACAACGCGATGTGCAGGTTTCCACCTATCGCTTCACCAATTATCAGGCCAACACATTCCTTGCTGGCCTGAAGGTGACACGCTGATCAGCGCAAGGTCGCAATCGCCTTGCGCAATTCAGGACCAAGATCCGGACGCTCGAGACCGAGCATAAGATTGGCCATTAAGAAGCCAATCTTCATACCGCAATCATAAATTGCGCCATCAAAGATATGCGCAAAAAAATCTTGCTTTTGCGCCAATGTGATCATCGCATCGGTAAGTTGAATTTCACCGCCTGCACCACGCTCTTGCGTTTCGAGAATATTGAAAATCTCTGGCTGCAAAATGTAACGCCCTGAGATGGCGAGATTGGACGGGGATGTCCCTTGCTTCGGCTTCTCGACCATTTGGGTGATGGCAAGAGCACCATTTTTTTTCTCTACGCCGCAAATGCCATATTGATGCGTATCACTATCAGGCACTTCATAGACGGCGACGAGATTGCCGCCCGTGCGCTCATAAGAATCGATCATGCCCGCGAGGCATGGCGTTTTGCCATGATGCAGCATGTCTGGCAGCAACAAGGCGAAGGGTTCATCGCCGATGATATCACGCGCGCACCACACGGCATGACCGAGGCCGAGTGGCGCTTGCTGACGGGTGAAACTTGTGCGGCCTGCTTCCGGCAAATCACGCGCAAGCGCTTCAAGCTCTTTCACCTTGCCACGCTCGGCCAAGGTGCGATCAAGTTCGAAATGCATATCGAAATGATCTTCGATGACGGCCTTGCCACGGCCTGTGACGAAAACGAAATGCTCAATGCCAGCCGCGCGGGCCTCATCCACGACGTGCTGAATCACCGGCTTGTCGACAATGGTCAACATTTCCTTCGGCACCGCCTTGGTGGCGGGTAGGAAGCGGGTCCCCAATCCAGCCACGGGGAATACGGCCTTACGGATCTTGCGTGTCATCGACGTCGTCATCCCTTGTCCCGACCACGGGGGCCGGTGTGTTGCATCTTTCTGGGCCACACCCTGCGGCAAGGCAAGCGCGGTCTCAGCCAGACCTCATCAACGCAAATTCAACCTTTACGGGAGATGAACAAGGTCCCTGTTTGTGATCCTTAGGTTCGGCCATGGTTTTGCGTTCCTTCCTTCTGTGCCTTTCCCTTACCGCGCCGCTGACCGTCCCTGCGCTGATCGCGCCGGCGATGGCCAAACCTGCCGCCAGCAAGGTGGAGGCCGCCGGGTTCAAATCATGGGTTGAGGGGACACTCTGGCCTGCCGCCAAGGCGAAGGGGATTAGCCGCGCCACGTTCGACGCGGCTATGGATGGGCTGACACCCGACCCCGCCATTATTGCGCTGACCAAGAAGCAATCGGAATTCGTGAAACCGGTCTGGTCCTATCTCGACAGTTCGGTAAGCGCAGGCCGCGTCGCACAGGGTGAAGCGCGTGCGCGCGATTATGCCAGCCTGCTTGATCGGATCACGCAGAAGACGGGCGTCGACCCTTATGTCGTCATCGCAATCTGGGGCATCGAAACGAATTTTGGTACGGCCGCTGGAAGCAAGGATATTTTCCGCTCGCTGGCCACACTCGCTTATGAACGCTATCGCGGCGAGTTCTTCCGCGATGAATTGATCGAGGCGATGGCTATTCTACAGCAAGGCCATGTTAGCCGCAGCGCGATGAAAGGCTCGTGGGCGGGGGCCATGGGGCACACACAATTCATGCCCTCCACTTTCCGGCAATATGCCGTCGATGGAAATGGCGATGGCAAACGTGACATCTGGAACGATCCGGTCGATGCGCTGGCATCGACGGCGCATTATCTGAAAGAAAAAGGATGGGTGCGTGATCTGCCTTGGGGTTATGAAGTCACATTACCCGCCAATTTCGATTATCGGATGCGGCGCGGCACGTTTAACCAATTCAGCGGACGCGGCGTGCGGCGCACCGATGGTGAACCGCTCTCAGGCAATGGTGAAGTAAGCCTCTTCATGCCGGCGGGCGCACAAGGGCCAGCGTTTCTCATCACAGCCAATTACGCGGCCATCAAAGCCTATAATGCATCGGACGCGTATGCCTTGGCTGTCGCTCATCTCGCTGATCGGATCGCTGGAGGATCGTCCATCCAAGGCCAGTGGCCGCGGAACGAGAAACCGCTTGGCTTGAAAGAGCGCATGGCCATCCAGAAAAAACTAAAATCGCTTGGGTATGACGTTGGCGAACCAGATGGTCGCTTCGGCTCAAAAACGCGTGAGGCATTGATCGCGTTTCAGGAAAAATCTGGCCTTTTGCCAGATGGATATCCGAATATGCAGACCGTGACAAAATTGTTAGCGCGTTGAATTTTACTACGTACTAGCGCCTAAATTGCATTGCTTTTTAATGATTAATTTATTGCTCTCTTTTTCAGGAGTGCTAGATTTTTATCGCTTATAAAAAGGAGATTTTATCATGCTGGTTGATAGTTCAATGAATCGTTCTCTGCCGAGAAATGGCAGGAACAACCCCGATCCCATCATTGGTACAATTGGAAACGACCAAATTTTTGGTTTTTCGACTAATGATATGCTCTTCGGCGATAGAGGCGATGACCGTCTTTATGGAATGGCAGGCGATGATTTTCTCGATGGCGGAGATGGCAACGATAGCCTTCAAAGTGGAGCCGGAAACGACACGCTACAGGGCGGAAATGGCGACGATATCCTAAAAGGCGATGATGGTAATGATCGTCTCTATGAAAATGCAGGCAATAATCAATTATGGGGCTACGAAGGTCACGACGCGTTTATCCTGACGGGCGGCAATAATGTTGCGTCAGGCGGGAATGGTAACGATAGTTTTTCCGTTGGCGGTCGACAGAATTCAACCCTCGCCGGTGGAGTTGGATTTGATCGTTATGTTTTTGGACAAATTATTGATGGCAACGCAAAGCCCTCGGCCTTGCCAACAGGTCGAATCTTAATTCGTGAAATATTCAATACAAAATATTGGGGAACCATTGATCTCTCCTCTTTGAATATCGGCTCTTATGCCGGAGCAAACAAACTGACGATGAGCCAAGTAGGAAGCGATGTCCTGCTTTCAGTGCAGTATGCATCGCCATCGGACAAATTAGATATTACGATTGAGAATGCGTCTTTGAACAACGTCAGAAACAATCTCATATCGGCTGACAGACATTAAAAAAAGGCGGCCGAAACCGCCTTTTCTTTATTCATGATTGACGCCATCAACGCGGCAGCGTCGTCGTTCCCATCAGATCGAGATCGACGGCGCGGGCTGCTTGGCGCCCTTCGCGGATGGCCCAAACAACAAGCGATTGACCGCGGCGCATATCGCCTGTGGCGTAAACCTTATCGACGCTCGTCTTGTAGTGCAGCGTGTCAGCTTTAACATTGCCACGCGGATCGAGCGCTGCGCCGAGCTCCTGCACCATGCCCTCATGCAAGGGTGCGACGAAACCCATGGCCAACAGAACGAGATCAGCCTGTATCGAGAATTCAGTGCCGGGAATGGGCTGGAATTTTTCATCAACGCGGACGCAATTCAGAGCCTTTACCGCACCATCCTCACCTTCAAACGAGACGGTGTTGACGGCAAAATCACGCTCAGCACCTTCTTCCTGCGACGACGAGGTGCGCAGCTTCATCGGCCAGTTTGGCCAAGTCAGAAGCTTGTTTTCCTTTTTCGGCGGCTCCGGCATGATTTCAATCTGAGTGACCGACAAGGCACCCTGACGGATGGATGTGCCGATGCAATCTGATCCGGTATCACCGCCACCAATCACCACGACATGCTTGCCATTGGCAAGAATGGGCGCATTCGATTTCACCGGCTCATGCGAGACGCGGCGGTTCTGCTGCGGCAGAAAATCCATCGCGAAATGAATGCCTGCGAGATCGCGCCCGGGCACCGGAATGTCACGCGGCTTCTCAGCGCCGCCTGCCATCACCACGGCGTCATAGCTCGCCTGCAAATCCTTGATCGAGCGATCAATACCGACATTAACGTTGTAATGGAACACAACGCCTTCGGCTTCCATCTGCTTCACGCGGCGATCGATGAGATGCTTTTCAAGTTTGAAGTCCGGAATGCCATAGCGCAGCAAACCGCCTGCCTTGGCGTGCTTTTCATAGACATGCACTTCATGTCCGGCACGCGCGAGCTGTTGGGCCGCGGCCAAACCGGCGGGGCCGGAGCCGATGACGGCAACGCGCTTGCCCGTCAATGTCTTCGCTGGTTCTGGAACGATCCAACCTTCTTTCCAGCCGCGGTCAACAATCGCGCATTCGATCGTCTTGATGGTGACCGGGGCATCTTGAAGATTGAGCGTGCACGAGGCTTCACACGGCGCAGGGCAAATGCGGCCCGTGAATTCCGGGAAATTATTCGTCGAATGGAGATTGCGCAGCGCGTTGTGCCAATCACCATGATAGACGAGATCATTCCAATCCGGGATCTGGTTATTCACCGGGCAGCCATTGTGGCAGTACGGAATGCCGCAATTCATGCAACGGGCCGCCTGATCCTTGGTCGCCTCTTCCGAGAGCGGGATCACGAATTCCTTGAAATTGCGAATGCGGTCCGCGGCGGGATTATATCCACGATCGCGGCGTTCGATTTCGAGAAAGCCTGTTACCTTGCCCATCGATCAAGCTCCCGCAACGGCCACAGGCCGCTTTTCGTTTTCTGTCATCAATTCCTCAAGTGCGCGGCGATATTCAACCGGCATCACTTTGCGGAATTTCGGCAGATAATGTGACCAATTATCGAGGATTTCGCGCGCCCGCGACGATCCCGTATATTTCAGATGGTTGATGATCAGCATGCGTAGACGTGCTGCATCATTGCGCGTGAGATCGCGCATGATTTCGACACGGCCATGCGCGACGAGATCACCGGTCTGATGGTTGAGCTTTTCGTTGGCGTTTTCTTCCGCCAGCACAGGCTCAAGTTCCACCATGGCGAGGTTGCAACGCTGGTCGAAATCGCCTTCCTCGTCGAGGACATAAGCAATACCGCCCGACATGCCAGCCGCGAAATTGCGCCCCGTCTTACCGATGACGGCCACGACGCCGCCGGTCATGTATTCGCAGCCATGATCGCCCGTGCCTTCGACAACGGCGATTGCGCCCGAGTTACGGACGGCGAAGCGCTCGCCTGCGACGCCGCGGAAATAGCACTCGCCGAGGATCGCGCCGTAGAGAACGGTGTTGCCGACGATGATCGATTCTTCCGGCACGATCTTGGTGGCTTCCTTCGGCGGATAAACAATCAGGCGGCCGCCCGACAGACCCTTGCCGACATAATCATTCGCTTCGCCTTCAAGCTCGAGCGTGATGCCACGGGCCACCCACGCGCCGAAGCTTTGGCCGGCCGTGCCTTTGAGCTTCACATGGATCGTATCGTCCGGCAGGCCCTTATGGCCGTAACGCTTGGCCACTTCGCCCGAGAGCATCGCGCCTGTGGTGCGGTTGAGGCTCTTGATCGGCGATTGGATCTGCACCGGCGTGCCAGTTTCAATCGCTGTCTTCGCCTTTTCAATCAGCGTGCGATCCAACACGGCGCCGAGATTGTGATCCTGCTCCATCGAATGGAAGATATCAGTCTGCTTGGCAGCCCGCGGCTTGTGGAACAGCTTCGTGAAATCGAGGCCCTTCGCCTTCCAATGGCCAATCGCCTTTTCGCGATCGAGCATCTGCATCTGGCCGATCATTTCATTCATCGTGCGATAGCCGAGGCGCGCCATTTCTTCCCGCACTTCTTCGGCGACGAAGAAGAAGAAATTGATGACGTGTTCGGGCTGACCGACGAAGCGCTTGCGCAACACAGGATCTTGCGTCGCGATGCCGACCGGGCAGGTGTTGAGATGGCATTTGCGCATCATCACGCAGCCAGCGGCAATTAACGGCGCGGTTGCAAAGCCAAATTCATCCGCGCCCAACAAGGCGCCGATAATCACGTCACGGCCGGTGCGCAATCCGCCATCGACCTGCACGGCGATGCGCGAACGCAGGCCGTTGAGAACGAGCGTCTGATGGGTTTCGGCAAGACCGATTTCCCATGGGCTGCCCGCATGCTTGATGGAGGTGAGTGGCGACGCGCCCGTGCCGCCTTCAAAACCAGAAATGGTGACGTGATCAGCACGCGCCTTCGAGACACCGGCTGCAACCGTGCCAACACCAATTTCAGAGACAAGCTTCACCGAGACTTGCGCCGTCGGATTGACGTTTTTGAGGTCGTAAATCAGCTGGGCGAGATCTTCGATGGAATAGATGTCGTGATGCGGCGGCGGAGAAATCAGGCCCACACCCGGTGTGGAATGGCGCACCTTCGCGATGACGGCATCGACCTTATGGCCCGGCAGCTGGCCGCCTTCGCCGGGCTTTGCGCCCTGCGCCATCTTGATCTGCATCATATCGGAATTGACGAGATATTCCGTCGTCACACCGAAACGGCCGGAAGCCACCTGCTTGATGGCCGAGCGCATCGAATCGCCGTTCTTCATCGGCTTGAAACGATCAGCCTCTTCGCCACCTTCGCCGGTGTTCGATTTGCCGCCAATGCGGTTCATCGCGACAGCAAGCGTGGTGTGCGCTTCACGCGAGATCGAACCGAACGACATCGCGCCTGTTGCGAAGCGCTTCACGATTTCCGACGCCGGTTCAACTTCAGACAAGGGCACCGGCTTACGGCCGTCTTCTTCTGCACTCTTGATGCGGAAGAGGCCACGAATGGTCAAAAGGCGCTCATTCTGCTCATTCAAGAGCTTGGCGTAATCGCGATATTTATCCTGCGCATTGCCACGCACAGCATGCTGGAGAAGCGATACGGATTCTGGTGACCATGCATGCGCCTCACCACGAATGCGGTAGGCATATTCGCCGCCGACATCGAGTGCGGAGCGATAAACCGGCGACGTGCCGAATGCATCGCTATGGCGCGAAACGGTTTCCTGCGCGACTTCGGCAAGGCCCACACCACCGATGCGGGAATGCGTTCCGGCGAAATATTTCGCCACGAAATCATCGGCGAGACCCACCGCGTCGAAAATCTGCGCGCCGCAATAGGATTGATAGGTCGAGATGCCCATCTTGGACATGACCTTAAGGATGCCCTTGCCGACCGACTTGATGAAGCGCTTCTGCGCCTCATACGCATCGATTGATTCAGGGAAATCCTTCGCCATCGCTGCAAGCGATTCAAAAGCGAGATAGGGATTGATCGCTTCTGCGCCATAGCCAGCCAGGCAGCAGAAATGATGCACTTCACGCGCTTCGCCGGTTTCAACAACGAGGCCCACAGATGTGCGCAGCCCCTTGCGGATCAGATGATGATGCACGGCTGCGGTTGCCAGCAAGGCCGGGATCGGAATGCGATCAGAGCCCACCATGCGATCGGACAGCACGATGATGTTGTAGCGACCCTTCACGGCCGCTTCAGCACGCTCGCACAAACGATCAAGCGCGTCGGCCATGCCGGCTTCGCCCTGTTCGGCGGGGTAGGTAATATCAAGCGTCTTGGTGTCGAAGGAATCTTCGAAATGGCCAATGCAGCGGATCTTTTCGAGATCGACATTGGTCAAGATCGGCTGACGCACTTCAAGGCGCTTGCGGCGCGAATTGCCATCGCGATCGAAGATGTTCGGGCGCGGTCCGATGAAGGACACGAGCGACATCACAAGTTCTTCGCGGATCGGATCGATTGGCGGGTTCGTAACCTGCGCGAAGTTCTGCTTGAAATAAGTATAAAGCAGCTTCGACTTGTCCGACATGGCCGAGATCGGCGTGTCAGTACCCATCGAACCTGTCGCCTCTTGTCCCGTCGTTGCCATCGGCTCAAGCAAGATCGCCAAATCTTCTTGCGTGTAGCCAAAGGCTTGCTGACGATCGAGCAGCGACACATCGGTGCGCGCAGCGCGCGGTTCCACCGGGCGCAGATCTTCCAAAACGATCTGCGTGCGGTTCAGCCATTCCTGATAGGGATGGGCGTGCGAGAGGCTTTCCTTGATCTCTTCGTCAGAAACGATGCGACCTTGTTCGAGATCAACGAGCAGCATTTTGCCAGGCTGCAAACGCCATTTCTTGACGATCTTTTCTTCCGGCGTCGGCAATACGCCCATTTCGGACGCCATCACGACGAGGCCATCATCGGTCACGAAATAGCGCGCCGGGCGCAGGCCGTTACGATCAAGCGTGGCACCAATCTGGCGACCATCGGTGAAAGCGACGGCAGCCGGACCATCCCATGGCTCCATCAAAGCGGCATTATATTCGTAGAAAGCGCGTCGCTCTTCATCCATCAAAGGATTGCCGGCCCATGCTTCGGGGATCAGCATCATCATCGCATGCGCGAGCGAATAGCCGCCCTGCACAAGGAATTCGAGCGCGTTGTCAAAGCATGCCGTGTCCGACTGGCCTTCGTAAGAAATGGGCCAGAGTTTCGAAATTTCAGTGCCGAACAATTCTGAATCGACTGACGCTTGACGTGCCGCCATCCAATTGACGTTGCCGCGCAGCGTGTTGATTTCGCCATTATGCGCGACCATGCGGTAAGGATGGGCGAGCGACCATGTCGGGAAGGTGTTGGTCGAAAAGCGTTGATGCACAAGGGCAACAGCGCTCTCGAACCGCGGATCGTTCAGATCGGCAAAATAATCGCCAAGCTGGGTGGCGAGCAGCATGCCCTTATAGACGAGCGTGCGATGCGACAGGGAGACGGGATAGAAACCCTTCGTCCGCTTGTCGTTCATATCGTAGATCGTGTTCGAGATCACCTTGCGCAGGATGAAGAGGCGACGCTCGAAATCATCGCCAGCCGGTGTCGATGCACCGCGGCCGATGAACACTTGTACAATGCCTGGCTCGGTTGGCTTGACGCTTTCACCAAGACCAGAGGAATCGACCGGGACATCGCGCCAGCCAAGGAAGATTTGACCTTCTTCAGCGATCACTTTTTCAACGATCTGGCGGCAGAGCGCATTGCCATCCTTGTCGCGTGGCAGAAACAGCATGCCGACGGCGTATTCACCCGGCTGCGGCAAGGTGAAGCCGAGCTTGGCGGTTTCTTCCGCTAGGAATTTGTGCGGGATCTGCACAAGCATGCCGCAGCCATCGCCCGCCTTCGGATCAGCACCGACGGCACCGCGGTGATCGAGGTTGAGCAGAATGTTCAGGCCCATCTCGACAATGGCGTGCGATTTGCGGTTCTTCATATCGGCGACAAAGCCGACACCGCAGGAATCTTTTTCGAGAGCAGGATTATAAAGCCCCTGCGTTTCGGGCAGGGCCGGGTCTGTCACGACAAGCGTGCGTTTCGTGGCTGCGTCCGCCGCAATGGCGTTCAACCCAGCCTCAAATCCTTCATTCACGCTCGTCATTGTCTCGCTCCGGTTCGTCTCCCGGCTATAGGCCGGGCGCCATCCTGAATGCACGAACGGGGCCAGAGTTTGGATCTAAAAACGGACGCGCCCCGCTTTGCGCCCGCCTTCGCTGCGGGCGTCTCCGGGAACCGGGCCGCCCGTCAGTCTCGCGGTTTACGGGCGGCGCGCACGACAAAGCGCGAGGCCCGTGCCCCGGTCGTTTTGCGCGTTTTCGACGTCTCGCCCAGCATTTCCACGATCCACCTCAACGGACCTTCGGCCCGCCGGATTGGGACAGCAACCCTGTCCTATCTGCCGCGACCATGGCAGATTTCTTTTTTCTACACAAGCGGGGGTTGGCGAGAATCTCGACTCTTTTATCGCTTTCATTACCCAAAGCCGGAGTCTCAGGGTCATAAATGGAAAGTCCCCGCCGCCGAAACAACCATTCCGTTGCGCGAGACGGGGCCACACCAGAGCCGCTTGGCGGTTGCGCGGCTTTCATGCGAAGGATTTCGCCCCCGGCGAGGCCCGGCGAGCAGGACTGAAAAGCATGATCAATCTGGCAAGCGACAATGTTGTCGGGGCAAGCCGCCCCGTTCTCGAAACCCTCCTCAAGGCCAATGACGGCGCAGCCATGCCCTATGGCACTGACAGCTGGACGGCCGACGCCACCGCCATGTTGGCAAAGGTGTTTGAGCATGAGGTGCACAATTTCATGGTCGCGACCGGAACCGGAGCCAATGCGCTGGCGCTCGCTGCTTTGACGCCGCCTTGGGGGGCCGTGTTCTGCCATGCCGAAAGCCATGTGATGGATGATGAATGCGGCGCACCGGAAATGTTCACCGATGGCGCGAAGATCGTCGGCGTGCCGGGCGTGAATGGCAAAATGACACCCGCTGCAGTCGAAGCGCAGCTTGAGCGCTTTGCCAAGGGCGTCGTCAAATCCGTGCAGCCTGCCGCTCTGTCCATCTCCCAAGTGACGGAAGCCGGGACTGTTTACACGCTTGATGAAATTCGCGCGCTCGTGGCTGTCGCGAAAAAACATGGTCTGAAAACACATCTTGATGGCGCGCGCTTCACCAATGCGATGCTGGCATTGGGCTGCACCGCAGCGGAAATGACGTGGAAGATCGGGATTGATGTTGTCACGTTTGGTGCCAGCAAGAATGGCTGTCTGGCTTGTGAGGCGATTATCTTTTTTGATGCGGCGCTGGCAGAGAATTTTCAATATCGTCGTAAGCGGGGCGGGCACACCCTATCAAAGGGTCGCCTCCTCGGCGCCCAGATGGTCGGCTATCTCGAAAATGATCATTGGATTGCGAATGCAAAACACGCCAATGCGATGGCCCAAACATTGGCGAGCGGCCTGAGAACAATTCCGGGCGCAAGGCTGCCTTGGCCGGTCGATGCAAATGAAGTCTTTGTCGTCGTGCCGCAAAGCGCCAAAAAAGCATTGGATGAGGCGCATATTCGTGCGGCCCCTTGGTCGAGCAATTGTGTGCCCGATGGCTTTACAATAGGCGCTGATGAAGCGTTTTTGCGTTTCGTGACAAGCTTTGCGACACAACCGAGCGAAATCGAGGCTGTTATTGCCACCTTGTCAGGCCGTCGCGCCGCTGCCGAATAAATCGAAATAATGCGCCCTGCGCATAGCAAAAAAGGCGCTCCTTGCGGAGCGCCTTTTCGGTTTCTGTTTGGAAGAAACGATTAAGCGGCTTTTTGCTCGACCGATGTTTCGATCGTCTTAGCCGTTGTGGTCGTGATCGGAACGACACGCGGCTTCTTCGCTTCCGGAATTTCGCGATGCAGCTCGATGTGAAGCAAACCGTTTTCCAAGCGTGCGCCGGTCACGTGGACGTGATCAGCCATCTGGAAGCGGCGTTCAAATGCGCGCGCTGCAATACCTTGATAAAGGTATTCGGGCTTTTCAGCTGTTTCTTCAGTTTTCTTTTCGCCACGAACGATGAGCGAATTTTCTTTCGATTCAATCGAAAGATCCTGATCGGTGAAACCGGCTACCGCAATCGAAATGCGATAATCGTTCTCATCGAGACGCTCGATATTGTAGGGCGGGTAGGTGTTGGTCTGCGGATCGGCCAATTGATCGACCATTTTGAACAAACGGTCGAAGCCGACAGTGTTGCGATACAACGGCGACAAATCAAAAGTGCGCATGGCATATCCTCCTTTGAAGCGACATGCGGGCAGCCCGCCATCATGGCCGGGCCATCCTTGCACCGCCATCATGGCCGGTGCATCGTCGAGATGGGTGTGGGCTAAAAAGGATTCAAGAGGGTGTTGCAGCAAAGGTTGCCGGCTTTATACGGGACCGCTTTCAACCCGGAGCCGGATGGGACCGTTTTGGCCCCGCTGACCGCCGCCGATGGGGTTCACCTGAGGGGCGCTTTCTGGCCCAGCGATGGGACGCCGCGCGGGACGCTTGTGGCTCTGCAAGGCCGCAGCGAAACCATTGAAAAATATTTCGAGACCATCGGCGCGTGGCGGGCGCGGGGCTTCGCGGTGTTTGCCTTTGATTGGCGTGGACAGGGAGGCTCCCAGCGCCTTCTTCCAGACCGTCGCAAAGGGCATGTGGCGGATTTTGCAGATTATCAACGTGATCTTGATGCCGCGATGGCATGGCTGCGGGAACAAAATGCCCCCACCCCTTTCTATGGTTTTGGACATTCGATGGGCGGCGCTCTCCTGATCGACGCGTTGCTGAGGCAGCCGTCTTTATTTGTGCGCGCAGCGACAACGGCGCCGATGCTGGATGTGGTGTTGGTGAGCCATACGGTTTGGGCCGGACGTCTGGCCGCGGCGCTCGCGGCCATTGGGCTTGGCACACATTACGTGCCCAATGGCGGGCCCAACCCGGTTCTATTCAAGCCGTTCGAGAATAATTTTCTGACGCGCGATAGTGAGCGCCATCAACGCTCACGCCAAATTCTCGAAGCAGCACCCCAGCTCGCGCTCGGTGATCCCACAATTCAATGGGTGGCGACATCGTTTGCCGCTATGGCGCGCCTCAGGCAAACAGCTGCGTCCGTCACGACGCCACTTCTCGGCGTTGCCAGCGCGCATGACCGCGTTACATCAACCCTTGCAGCACAAGCGTTTTTTGATGCTTTGCCGCATGGAGAATTTCTTTCGTTAGCAGATTGCGAACATGAAATTCTGATTGAAACCGATGCGGTGCAAAGCCGGTTTTGGCGTGCCTTCGATGATTTTATGGCACGCGATGCGCTCAACCCTGCGCGAGTTTCTTCAGGATAATCTCATGCAGGCGCTTGTCGCCCGACGCAACGATGGCACCTCCTTCGGCTGCCGGTCCGCCATCCCAATTCGTGATGACGCCGCCTGCCCCTTCGACAATCGGGACGAGCGCAACAATGTCGTGCGGCTTGAGACCGGCCTCCACCACAGCATCAACATGGCCCGCGGCAAGCACACAATAGGCGTAACAATCGCAGCCATAGCGCGTGAGGCGCACATCGCGCTCGACCGACAAATAACGATCACGGAATTCATCCGGAATTAATTGCGGCGCCGTTGTCATCAAGGTTGCATCGGCGAGCGATGTGCATTCACGCGTCTTGAGCGCCCGCTCACCACTCAGCCCACGCCAACGGGCCTGGCCGCCATCGCCCCAGAACCGCTCCCGCGTGAAGGGCTGGTTCATCATGCCGAGAACCGGGCGGCCCTTCTGCAAAAGGCCGATCAATGTTCCCCAGACGGGCAGGCCGGAAATGAAGGCTTTGGTTCCATCGATGGGATCCAGCACCCAGCAAAATTCAGAATCAGCGTTTTCAGCGCCATATTCCTCACCGACGATGCCGTGAGCTGGGAATTGCCGCTTGATGAGCTGACGCATCGAGGCTTCGCTGGCCCGATCTGCCTCCGTGACCGGGTCAAAGACGCCTCCGCGGGACTTATCGCTCGCGGCAATGGCGGTTCGGAAAAACGGAGTGATCGCCGCGCCCGAGACATCAGCCAATTGGTGCAGGAAGGCATTCATATCGACGGGAGCGGACATAGGTGGGGTTCCGGGCGGGATTTGAGCCGCTGTAGCCTTGGTGGGTGACCTTGGCAATGGCCTTGCGTCATGCGCATGGCCGGAATGCGCGCCGCCTCACGAAAATACGTCAGCATCCCTTGCCTTTTGTGCGGTGCAATGCAATATTGTGCATGTGCGGTGGCGCTGAGCGTTACCACACAGCCCTCCTTGGGCGTTTCCTCCCTAGACTTGGGCCGCCGCATGGCGGCCTTTTTTTTGGCCGCTGGCCTATCTCTCTGGTTTAAAAGCGTTATTCTGCGGCAAGGCGCTGTTCGCCGCACCCCGAGGCGGCGATCAGGTCAGCGATCATGCCATCGAGATCGGCCTGAAGACGGGCGAAGCCGTCGTGAGGCTTCAGGGCCCGCTCGTCCATATAGAGACCGCGATTGACCTCGATTTGCATGGCGTGGATGGCATTGGATGGCGTGCCATAATGTTCAGTGATGAACCCGCCTGCATAGGGCCTGTTGCGTCCGACACGGTAACCGCGGGCCCTGAGCGCGTTCTCAACGATCTCGACAAAAAACGGCGCGGCACTCGTGCCGAACCGATCGCCAATGACGATATCGGCGCGCTGGCCCTCGTCACGATGGGCCCCGACCGACGGCATGGAATGACAATCAATCAGGATTGCGATGCCAAACCGGCGCTGCTGCTCGCGCAGGAGGTCACGCAGGGTCCGGTGATAGGGCTTATAGAGCCGCTCAATCCGATCCAGCGCATCGGCAACCGGCATTTTGCGGGCATAGATCTCCTGCTGGTCACCGACAATCCGGGCAATCGTGCCAAGGCCGCCGGCCACGCGCATGGACCGCGAATTAGCGAAAGACGGCAGACGGCCCTCAAACATGCGCGGATCGAGCTCGTAAGGCTCCCGGTTCACATCCAAGAAGGCCCGGGGGAAATGCGCCCGTAAGAGAGGGGCACCGCGCTCAAGCGCCGGGGCAAACAGCGTGTCGACGAAGCAATCCTCCGATTTGCGGAGGGTGACCGGATCAAGCCGCGAGGCCTCGAGGAAGGATTGCGGATAGATCGCTCCCGAGTGAGGCGAGTTAAACACCAGCGGAACAGTAATAATTGGGGGCTTAAGGACCTCAAAGGCTGGCTGATCAGCACCCTGTTCGTGAAAAATACCCGCCTGCATCGGAAGCCGCTCTGCTTTGCCGTTCTTTGATTACTATGCGCGCAAATCGGCCGTGCCGTCCATCGCTACGCGTTGACTGCACCTTTCGGGCCAAGTGTGGGATCAACCAATGCGGGATTAGACGGAAGCTGATCGGCCAACAACAGGATCGTTATGCCATTTCGGACAGGACGGGCCTATTTCGGCCCAATCTCTTAACCAATCACGCCAAAAAACGACCGGTCTTCACTTCTTGTTTACCGGCTTCGCGCTTGATGGGGCCAAGACGGGGTTGAAGCATGATTTCTGACGACGGTTCTCTCCAGCGTATCCTTCTGGCTGAAGACGACAATGATATGCGGCGCTTTCTTGTGAAGGCGCTCGAAAATGCCGGTTTTGAGGTTGCGTCCTACGACAATGGCCTCTCTGCCTATAATCGGCTGCGCGAAGAGCCATTCGAATTGCTGTTGACGGATATTGTGATGCCCGAAATGGACGGCATCGAGCTTGCCCGTCGCGCCACCGAACTCGACCCCGATATCAAGGTGATGTTCATCACCGGTTTTGCGGCTGTCGCGCTCAATCCCGATTCTCAGGCCCCTAAAGACGCGAAAATCCTCTCTAAGCCTTTCCACCTGCGAGACCTCGTCTCCGAGGTGCAGAAAATGCTGATTGCGGCCTGATCGCTCCTGATCGGTGCCGGTTTTGCGGCTTGCCAGAGCGAGGGCAAGCGGCTAGAAGACCGGCCATCCCGAACCGCCATGGTTCTAGGCGGGCGCGTAGCTCAGCGGGAGAGCACTACGTTGACATCGTAGGGGTCACAGGTTCGATCCCTGTCGCGCCCACCACTCCTTTCTTCAACTAAGTCGTTGAACACGCAAATGATTGTTGCCCCAAGCAGCAGTCTTTGCGTGCTCGTAACCCTCAGATTTTCCTTACATTTTTAGGCGCTCTGCAAAATCCAAACGCCAAAATCTGTGCGTTTTTGATTGTTCTGCACGAACAAGAGCTTAGCGCCTGTTTTGGGTTGTTCGCAGCACTTCCGCGCTGCTGCAGACGGTTGCCCATTTTGCAGAGTTTTTGCAGAGTTTCCCTATGGGGCGTAGGGCAAAAAACAGCTCAATAGAAGTGGTTGAGGGGCTGTATCTCAAACCTCAACCCAACACCGTCAATCTGCAAGCCTATTGTCGCATCAATGGACAGTCGTTCCGCAAGAGCGTTGGCACAGACAATGTTAGCAAAGCTAAGTCAGCAGCTTTGGAGTGGTATTACGACTTAAAGCAGCAAGCGAAGAAAGGCTTGCTGCTGAAGAAGACGAGCTTCAACACGCTGTGTGCTGAATATCTCAAAACCATTCCTACAAGTGGTGCTAAATTTGCCTATCACGCACCTACTATCGAACGTCACTTTGAACCATACTTTGGCAAATACGCTGACATACGATTGATTACAGAAGGCACAGTCAGCGATTATCTCGTGCATAGACGCACGAAAAATAAGACAGAACCAACACCACAAACGCTGAACCGCGAGAACACTGTGCTGAGGCAGCTGTTCCAATACGCAGCCACACAGCGTTGGATGGCTGAACCAATAACAGTGCCCTTCAGCAACCAGTCACAAACAGTTCGTAGGCGCCGTCACTTCACGAGCGAGGAATACAGAATACTTCTTAAAACAGCCAAGGCACGCATCACTGCAAGCAAGAACGAACCACGCCAACGCCACGTGCGGCAGAACAGACTGTTGCTGTATGATGTGATCATCTTACTCGCCAACAGTGGCATGCGTGTGGACGAGATGAAGACTGTCACATGGCGCGGAGTTGATTGGGACAAGGGCGACATCATCCTTGAACGTGCGGGCAAGAAGAAGAGCAATCGCCGTGTTGTGTTACGCAAGAGCGCGGTGAATGCGCTCACACGCATCGCCAAGCGTCGCCAAGCATGGCTCAGAGCCAATGACAAAGCAGACAAGCTCAACCCCAACGAGCGAGCCATCGCACTGCCTAATGGCACGCCAGTGAACGATTTCAAGAAAGCATTCCGCGACTTACTGAGTGATTGCGGTTTCGTTTACAAAGACGCGAAGGATAGGCACACGCTGACGAGCCTACGCCATACCTACGCTACGTTCTCGCTCACGCGAACACGCGGCAAG
>VERN01000072.1 GCA_018882635.1 Beijerinckiaceae bacterium
AAATCGTCCCATCCGCAATCAATTCGCGGATTTGATTGACGGTGAGTTCTTTGATGAGATTCTTGTTTTTGTCGAGCACGCCCGGCACGTCGGTCAAGAGCAGCAAGCGCTTCGCTTTCAACGCGCCCGCAATGGCGCCAGCAAACGTGTCGGCATTGACATTATAGGTATTGCCGTCGCTGCCATTGGCAACAGGCGCAAGCACGGGGATTACTTCGCGGCCGAGCAAATTTTCCAAGACACGCGGATCGACCTTATCGGGCTCGCCGACAAAACCGAGATCGACTTCTTTTTCCGTTTTCGTTTCGGGATCGACAATGGTGCGCACCGCTTTTTTCGCGAGCACCATATTGCCGTCCTTGCCGCAGAGCCCGATGGCACGGCCGCCTTCATTGTTGATGAAGCCGACGATCTGCTTGTTGATCTGTCCAGCCAACACCATCTCGACGACTTCCACCGTCGGCTTGTCGGTGATGCGCAGGCCCGCAGCGAATTCGCTCTTGATGCCAAGCTTGGCCAGCATCGCGCCGATCTGCGGGCCGCCGCCATGCACGACAACCGGGTTCACACCAGATTGCTCGAGCAGCACCATGTCGCGTGCGAAATCACGCGCCACCTTCTCGTCGCCCATGGCATGGCCGCCATATTTCACCACCACAGTGGCTTCGTCGTAATGCAGCATGTGCGGAAGGGCCTGCACGAGAATTTCGGCCTGCAGGTGCGGGTCGGAATGGTCGGTCATCGGGTCATCCAAAAAATCCGGCAAAGCAGCCGGAGAAGGGCTGTGACAACGCCCGAACGGGCGCGACCGTTCTAGAGCATAGCGGCCAGAAAGCGAAAATTGTTTTTATGCGTCTGGCCCGCGGCGGGGCGCTGCAAGGATGGCGAAGCCGGACAGAAGCCAGCCACCGATCATAGCAAAGCCGCCCAGAGGGGCTGCCATAGGAAAGAGCGGGATCTGGAAGAATGCCCGCATGGCCATATCGCCCGAGAAGAGCGCTGTGCCGCCCAAAAGCAGGAACGCGCCGATCCGGCCCGGCTTCTCAGCCACAAGAGCTGTTTCGAGTGCAGCACCCAGCGCCACCAGCGCCACGCCATGAATAAGCAGGAATTGAGAACCCGGCCCCAAAGTGGAACCGGGCATGGCGTGGCCAGCCATCGCCGCCATAATCACGCCGAGCGCGCCATAAAGCGTACCAACCAGCATCAAGATGCGGTTGGGCTTTGTCATTTGCCGCGCTCGCGCAAGAGCCGCACGACGGCCTCGCGCAAATCCGTCACGCCTTCACCGGTCTCGCTTGATGTCAGAATGATCTCGGGAAAGGCTGCGGGGCGCTTGGCCAGCACCGCACGCGCCGCTTCAAGCGTTGGCTCGATCTCAGACTTTTTCAATTCGTCTGCTTTTGTGAGCACGAGCGCATAGGACACGGCCGCCTCGTCAAGCATGTCGAGCATTTCGGCGTCGTTGGGTTTCACGCCATGGCGGGCATCAATCAGCACATAGACGCGATAAAGATTGGCGCGACCACGCAGATAGGTCCGCAGCATCGCATTCCATTTTGCGACTTTTTCCTTGCCGACAGCGGCATAGCCATAGCCCGGCATGTCGACGAGCATGAAACGATCGCCGACATTGAAATAGTTGAGTTGCTGCGTGCGGCCTGGCGTGTGCGATGTACGCGCTAAGGTTTTGCGTCCTGTGAGCGCATTCACGAGGCTCGATTTGCCAACATTGGAGCGGCCAGCAAAAGCGATTTCGGGCAGCCCCATCGGCGGCAGACCCTCGATCGAATCTGCGCCCCATTTGAAATCGACTTCGCCCATGAAGAGCTTGCGCGCTTCTTCAGGCAGTCCCCGTTCAAGCGGATTGGGGCCGCTCATCTTAGCCGCTCTTTGTCGGGCGCTTGGTCATGCTGCGCAGATTGTCCCACAGCTCAACCTTCACGCCCTGTTTTTTCATGATCGCATATTGCTGCAGGATCGAGAGGAAATTGTTCCATGACCAATAGATCACGAGACCAGCAGGGAACGAAGCGAGCATGAAGGTGAAGATGACCGGCATCCAAGTAAACATCGTTTTCTGGATGGGATCGGTGGGCTCAGGATTCATCTTCATCTGCACGAACATCGTGAAGCCCATGATGATCGGCCAGATGCCAATCAAGAGGAAGGCTGGCACGGCGAAGGGCAGCAAACCAAACAGGTTGAAAATCGATGTTGGATCGGGCGCGGCCAAATCCTTGATCCAACCAAAGAACGGTGCGTGACGCATTTCGATGGTCACGAACAGCACTTTATAGAGTGCAAAAAACACTGGAATTTGAATCAAGATCGGGAGGCAGCCTGCAAGCGGATTGATCTTCTCTTTTTTGTAGAGCTCCATCATCTCCTGCTGCTGCTTCATGCGATCATCCGCGTAACGCTCGCGGATCATCGTCATTTGCGGCTGCACGGCCTTCATCTTCGCCATCGAGGCGTAGCTCTTATTGGCGAGCGGGTAGAAGACAGCCTTTACCATCACGGTCACGATCAGAATCGCAACGCCGAAATTGCCGGTAAATTTGAAGATAAGGTCGAGCAGGCGGAACAGCGGCTGTGTGATGAACCAGAACCAGCCCCAATCAATCAGCAGTTTGAACTGCTTGATGCCAAGCTTGCTCTCGTAATCGCTGAGCGTATTCACTTCCTTCGCGCCGACAAACAAGCGCGTGGTCACTTCTGTTGTGCTATTGGGCGCAACAGTCGCAACGGGCTGCGTCACGAATGTCTGGTAGATTTTTGGCGTCGTGTTTGTTGCAGGCGTCGCCATGCTCAGCGTGGCATCGAAGCTCACATTTTGCTGTGGCACAATGGCTGATGCCCAATACTTGTCGGTGAAGCCAGCCCAGCCGCCCTGCGAGGCTTTGAAATCCTTGCCCTTGTCGGTCGCTGAGAGAGCGGCTTCCTTTTCAATATTCGCGTAAGTCAGCTCTTTCAGGCCCTGCTCACCGAACACACCAAGCAGACCCTCATGAAGGATGTAATAGCCCTCAGTATGCGGCGTGCCGACACGGCGGATAAAACCATAAGGCGTCAGCTTGAGTTCTTGGCCCGACTTGTTCTCAACGGAGTCGGTGACGGTGAACATATAATCTTCATCGACCGCAATCTTACGCTTGAAGACAACGCCCTTGCCATTGTCCCAGCTCAGCGTGACGGGTGTTTTCTCAGTCAGCTTCGGGGCGTCAGCGGTCCACACCGTTGATGCACTCGGCAAATCATTGGGGCTGATGCCAAGCCAGCCAAAACGCGCAAAATATCCGTCTTTGGATGAAGGCGGGGTGAAGACGATAATGTTCGGCGACGATTTTGAAACCGTCTCGTGATAATCCTTCAACGCGATGTCGTCGAAGTCAGCGCCCTTCAGCGCGATCGAGCCGCGAATTTTTTCAGAATCGATGGTGACGCGTGGCGAAGCGCTGAGAGCGGCTTCGCGCGTTGGTGCGAGCGTAATGTCAGCGCCCGCACTGCCCGGTGTGACGGGCTTTCCTGCCTCAGTCGCCGGTTGGGTTTGCGCTGTTTCAACCACCTTTTTCTGCTGATCGAGTTTGGGCGCGGCGTAGAAATAATTCCAGCCAAGCAGGATCGCGAGCGAGAGCGAAATGGCGATAATGAGATTTTTCTGGTCTTGCATAGCTCAGCGCGGCCTGTCCGGAGTGGGTGTCGGTTTTGCCGTGGGCTTGTCGCCCAAGCGGCTCATGGCATTTTCAATGTCGGTCACAATTGCGGTGAACGGTGCGGCGAGAAGATCGCGGCGGGCCACGATCACATAATCGACGCCCTGTTTCGCATCTCGTGCACAAAGCCGCAGTGCGGCACGCAGTCGCCTTTTGATGCGGTTACGCTCAGTTGCTGTCCCCACCTTGCGCGTCACGGTGAGACCCAAGCGTGCCGGCTGATCTAAACCCTGCGACCGGGCAAGACCTTGGACTGTCATCAACGGCGTTGAAAACCGACGACCGCGTTGCGCGGCGACAAAATCAGCCCGTTTGAGCAGCCGCTCAAATGAGCAACCGCGCCCTGAAGGCGCGGCGACGCTCGACTCACGATCCAGTCCGGCCAAAGGCGCGGACGACGGAGCACTCCCGATCATGGCGTTCACCGCCTCGGGAGCTGGGCACAATCAGGCTGACAGGCGCTTGCGACCGCGCGAACGGCGGGCCGCGATCACCTTACGGCCGCCTTTGGTGGCCATACGGGCGCGGAAACCATGGCGGCGCTTGCGCACGAGCTTTGAAGGTTGATAGGTCCGTTTCACGGGCGTGTCTCCGGTCTAGCCGTCGCCCGTCCGGGCAACGCGACACCGCACCGTGGGGCCTCGGGCCGCTTTTCGCGGTCGCGCCACCCGGCTGCGGGCGTCTAAAAAAATCCTGCGGGCTTATGGCGGATGGCCGGGGGAAAGTCAACGCATTGAGTCACTTCCGCCAGCCGCCAAGGTTGCGGCGCAACGAAGAAACCCTCAATAGTAGCGCCCCGTATTGGAGTGGTCCGTTCCGTGTCGTCCTTCCTTCTCGCCACCCTCGCCACCTTGGCCATGCTAACCGGGACCTTTATCGGCATTTATCTCCATGTTCGCCTGCCCGACGACCATTTGACAGACGAAACCAAGGACATTGTGAAGCTCGCCACCGGCATTTTGGCGACGATCGCCGGGCTGGTGCTCTCGCTCCTGATCACAACGGCCAAATCGTCTTATGATGCCGTCGCGGATGACGTGAAGGGGGCGGCGGCAGACTTCATCCTGACCGATCGGACATTGGCTCAAATGGGGCCAGAGGCTGCAAAAATGCGCCAATTACTCCGGCAAACCCTTGAGATTGCGAAGAATGCGGATCTGACGAAAGCGATGAATGTCGGCGCCAGAGTGGATCCGTTGTCCCAAGCCGCCACCTATGTTGATGAAATCGGTCGCTTGGTGCGCGACATGCCACTCGCCAAACCATCCGATGAATGGCTGCGCCAGCGGACTCTCACATTGCTGACAGATTTGTCCCGCGTCCGTTGGATGCTGCAGCAAGAGGCCACTAACGTCCTCCCCGGTCCCTTTGTTGCCATTGTGGTCATCTGGCTGGGGATCATCTTTGCCGGGTTTGGCCTATTCGCTCCGCTCAATCCTACGGCGATTGGCGCCCTCGTCTTGGGAGCCATCTCGATTTCGGCCTCTCTATTCCTGATTGACGAGTTAAACACGCCGTTTCATGGCATTGTTCATATCTCAACCAGCCCTTTCGTCGAGGCGGCACGCATTATGGGCCCGTTGCGCTGACTTTACTGGCTGGCGAATTTGATCCGGCCTGTCCAGATCACATCTTCCGCCGGAATGAGGAGCATGGGCGCACTATCGGTAATCGAGGCTAACTCGACGATTTTGCCGCTTTTCTTGCGCCACGTTCCAAGCCGGAGGCCGGATCGCGTCATCAACGCCACCCGTTCGCCACGCCGCGGCGCGTCAGGGGACACGACGAGGACCGTGCCGGGGCCATAAATCGGCGCCCCTTCCCAACCTTCCACCCGCACGACCGCGTTGCGGCGATCGACAATCTGGCCTGCGAGCACGGAAAGCCCCTGTCCGCTCGGAAATCCGTCGGGGCGCGAAACCTTGCGGCTTTTCTTGCCGGTAGGCTTGCGGCCGATCAGCGCCATGAACTCGTCGAGATCGGCACCGGTCGCATCGAGCACTTTTGCCAGCGACTCGGTCGAAGGCCAGCGCAAGCGTCCATCGACGCTGACACGTTTCGAAGGGTTGAATGTCGTCGGGTCGAGCCCCGCCCGTTTGGCGAGGCCTGAAGCGCTAAGGCCATAACGTTCAGCCAAAGAATCAATCGCATTCCAAATTTGGTCGTGAGACAGCATCATTGACGCACAATCCGGCTAAAAAAATGAATGCGCGTTCAGCCGAAGCCCGCGCCAGCACTCATCCTTAATCACTCGGCTTGACGGGCGCAACTCTCACCGCTTGAAAGGGGCATTCGTATTTCGTTTCGGGCGCATGCCGCGCAGTGGGGATCAATATCATGGCCATCTACAAGATTGTGCCCCGACAATTATGGAGCCAAGCGGAGGCCAAAGGTGTCTTCGATGGCGCTCCTGTCGATCATGCGGATGGCTTTATTCATTTTTCGACTGCGGCACAGGTCCGCGAAACAGCACACAAGCATTTTGCCGGTCAGACTGATTTATTGCTCATCTCAATTGATGGACAAAAACTCGGTCCTGCTTTGATTTACGAACCATCGCGCGGTGGTGATCTATTTCCGCATCTGTATGGTTCGCTATCTTTGTCAGCTGTGACGGCCGTTGACGAATTGCCACTTGATCAAGCGGGCCGCCATATCTTTCCGGAGTCGTTGGTATAATGCGTAGCGTTCTGTTTTCACTCGCCCGTCCCTTTATTGCATCAATGGATCCTGAGCGGGCGCATGGCCTGACGATCGCAGCCTTGCGAGCCATGCCGGCAGCGCGGCCAGCAGCCGATGATCGCCTTTTGCAAAGCGTTCAGTTCGGTTTGGAATTCCCCAATCCCATCGGTATGGCAGCCGGTTTCGATAAAAATGCCGAAGTGCCTGATGCCGTCCTCGCGCTTGGTTTTGGCTTCACCGAAATCGGCACGGTGACGCCCTTACCGCAGCCCGGTAATCCACGGCCGCGTCTCTTTCGGTTGCCTGCTGACGAAGCGGTCATCAACCGTTACGGGTTTAACAGCGAGGGACACGAGGTGGCATTTCGTCGGCTCGCGCAACGCGCACCCTATGGCATTGTCGGCGTCAATATTGGTGCTAATAAAGAAGCCGTTGATCGTGTCGCTGATTATGTTGCAGGCATCAAAAAATTTGCGTCGCTTGCTTCCTATTTTACGGTGAATATTTCATCGCCAAATACGCCGGGTCTGCGTGATCTGCAGCATGAGCGTGCGCTCGATGATCTTGTTGCGCGTGTTGTCGATGCGCGCGATGGTGCTAGCGAAACTCATCCGCGTCGCCCCGTGCTCCTGAAAATTGCACCCGATCTCACACAAGACGAGCTCGATGGCATTGTTCGCATCGTAAGAGCTCGGTCTCTCGATGGCATGATCGTATCCAACACGACCATAACGCGTCCTGCAACATTGCACGACGCCACCACAGCGCGCGAAACCGGCGGCCTGTCTGGCCGGCCTCTCTTTGATCTGTCGACACGCGTTTTGGCTGAAACCTATCGCCGGTTAGAAGGGGCCTGCCCCATCATCGGTGTTGGCGGCATTCATTCCGCCGAGAGTGCAATTGCTAAATTCGAAGCCGGCGCACATCTCATTCAGATTTATTCGGCGCTCACTTATCAAGGCCCAGCCTTGGTCGATGAGATCAAGCGCGCTTTGCTCGCCCGGATCAAGCGCGATGGGTTGCCGAATCTTGCCGCCTTGACCGGTTCTCGCCACGCCGATTGGCGCCTTCCAAACTAAGACGGAAAGCTGCGCGCAAATTCTCTATTATAGAAGACCGCCTGGCCGACACCGCGTGCGGCCAGAAAAATCAACATTGCAGCCCAGAGACCATAGGGGCCGAACAAGCCGCCGAGATAGATAATCCCGACAAAGAGGGCGAGCGCAATCAGCATCAGATTGCGCATCATGCGTGTCCAAGTCGCGCCTGCATAAATTCCATCATAGGCAAAGGCGGCCGCGCCGAACAAAGGCGTCAGGGCTGCGAAGGGCAGGAAGCGATAGGCTTCTGCGCGAATAGCCTCATGCGCGGTCATCAGATCGACGAAGAGAACGCCTGTCGCATAAAGAAAGCCTGACAGGGCCAAACCAAAACCGAGGCTGAAGCGCACCGATAGGCGTGACGCCGCACGAAAGCCGCGTGCATCACGACTACCGAGCGCTTGGCCACACATTTGCTCAGCGGCTGTCGCAAATCCATCGAGCACATAAGCAGCCGCAAGGAACATTTGATAAAGCACACCATTGGCAGCGAGCGTGACATCGCCGCGCTTGGCGCCTTGTGCGGTAAAGATGATGAAGGCGATGAGCAGGGCACAGGTTCTGATCGCTACATCACGGTTGACGGCCAGCATGCGCCCGAGTTCGGCTGGTTCCATCATAGCGCGCCAACTGATGTCGACGCGGATCGTGCCCAATCGAAAGAGGATTACGCAGCCGATCAGCGCGCCTGTCATTTCCGCGATAACGGTGGCCATGGCCACGCCCGCAATGCCGCCATCCAGAAATGCAACGGCAATGATTGTCAGCGCTATTTTTGTGAGGTTGAGCAATACCTGCACCATGAGCGCAAGGCCTGTCCGCCCCTGCCCAACAAGCGAACCAAGAATCGCATAATTCATCAGAGCAAAGGGCGCAGACCAGATGCGAATGGCAATGTAGAGTGTGGCAGCGTCACCGACTGCTGCGCTCGGCGTGAAAATCATCATCGCCAGCATGATGATCGGTCGCTGCAGGATGATGAGGAGACTGCCGAGGACCAGCGCGAGAAGCAATGCGCGTGCGAACGCTAATGCGATAGCGCGATCATCGCCCGCACCGAGCGCTTGAGCGGTGAGGCCCGCCGTGCTCATGCGCAAGGCGCCGAGGCCCCAGAATAGAAATTCGAACAGCACAGCGCTGAGCGCGACGGCACCAACCAGCGCGACATCACCAAGCCGACCGATCGCCGCCGTATCGACAATGCCGATGAGCGGCTCAGTGATGTTTGCTGCCATCACGGGCAGAGCGAGACTGAGAAAGCGCGTCAGGCTTGCCTCGATGGGCCGCACGCCGTCTGTCGTATTCATCCGGCGCGAAAGAGCCGCATGATGAGCCAGACCGGCACCACCAGCACTGCGCCATAGAGGAAATAGCGGAACACGGTTTCGATCGCGCCAAATCCAAGATCAATAACGTGATTGATGAGTTCGCGGATGCCGCGGAAGAGATCAGGGGGCGTCAATCCAAGCAGGGCGAGAAAAGCACCGACAACGATCGAGAGGAAGACGAGCTTCGTCAGAACAGCCATGGGCGGCCCACCGAGAAGCCTTTGGAGACCATTCGTCATGTCGCACCTTTCCGTGTTCAGGGCTGGACCGGGGCTGGACCGAAGCACTGGGAGCATGTTTCATCCCCGGACCCACACGCGAAGTAAAGTGCGCACCCGATGTTGATCAACCCATCCTCTTTCGATCCGGCTGCTATTCCTGCCGATATCGCCGCCATCAATGAGCGGATTTTGGCCTTTTTCAAGAATGCGCCTGATCAATGGTCTTTTCCGCCGCAAATGATTCGCGATGCGCGGAAGAAGGGTGCCGGCGTCTTTCCGATGGAGGCATTGAGCCCCGGCGCGCAGGAAATCCTGATTCCCGGGCCTGGTGGCGATGTGCCCTTGCGCGTGTTTCGGCCTGCTGGTCCGCCCAAAGGGGTCTATCTCCATATTCATGGCGGAGGTTGGGTCTTTGGTTCCGCCGATATGCAGGATGAGCGACATGAGCGGCTGGCACGCCAATGCGGTCTCGTCGTCGTCTCGGTTGAATACCGCCTTGCGCCTGAGCACCCCTACCCAGCCGCGCCAGATGATTGTGAGGCCGCAGCGTTATGGTTGGTGCGCGAAGGCCCGGGCCTGTTTGGCACAGACCGTTTTATAATCGGCGGAGAATCGGCCGGCGCGCATTTATCAGCCGTCACCCTGCTGCGTTTGCGCGACAAGCATCGCCTGCTGCCTTTCCGTGCGGCCAATTTGATTGCAGGTTGTTTTGATCTCGCCATGACGCCCAGCGTGCGCAATTGGGGCACGGAAAAGCTCGTGCTCAACACGCGCGATATTTTCATGTTCCGGCATTTTTTCTTGCGCGCTGGCGGTGATGTGATGTCGCCCGACATCTCACCGCTTCAGGGCGAACTTGCAGGTCTGCCGCCCGCTTTGTTCACCATCGGAACACGTGATCCGCTGCTCGACGATTCCCTCTTCATGAGTGCGCGTTGGTCAGCGGCACGCAATCATTGTGAATTGGATATTTGGCCGGGTGCTCCGCATGTTTTCACGGCTTTCCCTTGCGCGACAACGGAAAAAGCGCTGCAACGGATCGATGCGTTTCTGAATGCGGCCTAATCAGGCTGGCAGCACGGCCTGCCATTGCCCCGTAGCAATCTTTGAAGCCGCGATTACCGCCTGCGTGCGGCTTTCGACGCCAAGCTTCTGCAAGATTGCGGAGACATGCGCCTTCACCGTCGCTTCAGAGACGCCAAGCTCATAGGCAATCTGCTTATTGAGCAAGCCTTCCGACAGCATCATCAGGACGCGCACTTGCTGGGGCGTGAGCGAGCCGAGACGGCGCACGAGATCGCTCGTCTCCTTATCGGCTGGCACAGAAAGGTCGACATCAGGCGGCGTCCAAGAGCCACCTTCAAGCACGGCCCGAATGGCGGCGCGCATTGTATCGACATCGACCGATTTGGGGATGAAGCCTGATGCGCCGAATTCAATGCAGCGGCGAATGACGGCCCGATCCTCATTGCCAGACACGATGACAACCGGCGTGGCCGGGTGCTGCGCGCGAAGATAGATGAGCCCTGAAAACCCCTGCACACCCGGCATTGTAAGGTCGAGCAGCACCAGGTCTTGGTCCACCTCGCCCAAGGTTTTGGAGACATCCTCGAATGTGCCGGCCTCGGTGATGCCGTTTTCCGGGACAATCCCCTGAAGCGCCTGTTTCAGTGCGCCGCGGACCAGCGGGTGGTCGTCCGCGACCAGAATGCGCAGATCGGGATCAGACAATGCACCCTCCCCTCGGCGAGGCTCCGTCCTGCCTCATGCCTTTGTGTCATTTTTCTGCCAAAGTTTCGCAAGTGCAACCGAAGAATGCAACGCCCATGCTCAGCGCAGCTGGGACCTAGCCCACCCAAGGCCCCGGAAGGCAAGCCACAGCATAGAAACGACATTGCCGAGGACGCACAAAAGCACAAACAAGATCGCGGTAACCCATGGTTTCTCGAACCATGAAACGACCACGGCAAAGGCGATGAAGCCCCAATAAAGATCAATCAGGGTCACGACACCCCATGGATCCCGGATCATCGCAGAAAAGCTCTCGCCCATCGGCTTCTCGCCAATCGCCCAGATAATGGCGGCGGTGAGGATGAGAGCGAATAGGAAAGCAACAATCTTCAGCGGTTTCATCTTAGGTCCCTTTGCTATCGGCTGATGTAACCAGCCGCATGGCGGCTCCGTCTGCCAATGTTTCAAGATTTTCGATCCGGTCTGCTTCGCGCGGCGGCTTGTCCCAGCGCAGCCGCGCAATACGTGGAAAACGCATCGCCAATCCGGATTTATGACGTGGTGAGCGGCTCAACCCTTCAAACGCCACTTCGAACACGAGGCCTTCATCGGCCGTATGAACGACTTCACGCACAGGCCCAAATCGATTGATTGTGTTCTTTCGCACAAAACCATCGATCTGTTTTAATTCCGCGTCGGTAAAACCGAAATAGGCTTTGCCGACCGGAACGAGCTCATCCCCATGCGCGCCGGAACGCCATACCCCGAATGTGTAGTCAGAATAAAAGGATGAACGTTTGCCGTGCCCGCGCTGCGCATACATTAAGACCGCATCAACGGTGAACGGATCACGCTTCCATTTATACCAAAAGCCTTTTGGGCGCCCCGGCAGATAACGGCTATCAGCGCGTTTCAGCATAACCCCTTCAATGGCTTTCGCATCAGCGCCAAGCTGCGTCGGATCACGCCGCGCCGCACGCAAAGTATCCCAATCGTCGAACGGAACAATCGGCGATAGATCGAGGCGTTCGGATCCATATTCGCGAATGAGTTTTTTCAAGCGTGCTCTACGATCGATGAAACTGTCTTCGCGCCAATCACGGCCGTCAGCAAAGAGAAGATCGTAGGCCCGCAGCGCCGCAGGAAATTCCGTCATCATTTTCGCAGTGACGCTTGTGCGATTAAGCCGCTTTTGGAGCGTATTGAAATCTTGCACCTGCCCATCACGGATGATGAGTAATTCACCATCAATGGCGGCATCCATCCCGGCAAGAGCGTCCGCTAAATCGGGAAATGCATTTGAGATATCTTCACCCGTGCGTGAATAAAGCCGCGTAACAGGTGTGCCATGTTCATCGCGCGCCGCAACAGCTTGAACACGAATACCGTCCCATTTCCATTCGGCGACAAAATCAGGGGCGGCGAGTGTCTCAAAATCGTCTTCTTCAATCGCATGCGCCAGCATCACGGGCCTGAAGGGCGCAGGATCGGAATGTTCAGGGCGAGGGCCATGGCCTTCCGCCCAAGCAAATAATTCACGGTAAGGCGGCGCCACACCATGCCAGACATCTTCTATGTCATCAGGCTTTAGATTGCCGAGTGATGCAATCGCCATCTTGGCAAGGCGCGCCGAAACACCAATGCGCAAGCCCCCCGTGATGAGCTTCAAAAGCGCCCAGCGGCCTGTCTCATCTAAGGCATCAAGCCAGGCCGCGAGACGCTTTGGTAATTCGGCCTTCCCCAATGTCGCGAGTGTTTCGACAACGTCGCATAGCGAAGGCTGCTCTGGAATTTCGTCAGCCGGATGGTGCGCGGC
>VERN01000289.1 GCA_018882635.1 Beijerinckiaceae bacterium
GTGCTGTTGCAATCGAGCGGTGTCGGCAATTGCATCAACATGCTCTCGCTTGCCAATTCCTGTCGCTTTCCGCTCCTAATGCTTGTGACGATGCGCGGCGAATGGGCGGAGTTTAATCCGTGGCAAGTTCCGATGGGCCAAGCGACGCAGACCGTGCTTGAGGCGATGGGAATGACTGTGTTCCGCCTCGATAAGCCAGATGATACCGCAGACATGATATCCAACGCAGCTGCGCTTGCTTTTACCGGCGAGCAGCAAATCGCCGTGCTGATTTCCCAACGCATGATTGGACGCAAAAAATGGGTGTCCAAATGACAATAGGAACACTCGACCGCCGCGCCGCGGTGAAAACGCTTTTGCAAGACCGTGGTGAAACGCTCGTCATCACGGGTCTGGGTTCGTCCACTTACGATACATTCGCCGCGGGCGATCACGATGCGAATTTCTATCTCTGGGGTGCTATGGGCGGCGCGGCCTTGATGGGGTTGGGGCTTGCTATTGCGCAACCTTCACGTCCCGTGCTCGTCATCACCGGCGATGGCGAGCAATTGATGGGTCTTGGTGGCCTTGTCACAATCGGCGTTCAAAAGCCGCGCAATCTCACCATCGCTGTGCTCGATAATGGTCATTTTGGCGAAACCGGAATGCAATTGAGCCATTCGGGTCTTGGTGCTGATCTTGTCGCGATGGCCCGCTCGTGTGGCATTCCGCAGGTTTTTGATGTGCGCGACGACGCAGGACTTCTCGATCTGCGCCGCGCCATCAAAGATCAGGACGGCCCACGTTTTGCTGCCATTCGCATCGCCACAGGTGAGCACGAGCGGGCGCTTGCGCCGCGCGATGGTGTCCATGTTCGCAACCGGATGCGCCAGCATCTCGGCCTGCCTATAATGTGAGGAAATCCCCCATGAAAATTGCCAATCTCAGCGCCACCGAACTTGCAGGCCTCTACCGCACCAAACAATTATCACCTGTCGAAGTCGCGAAAGATCATCTCGCTCGTCGTGATCAGCACGAGCCGCAGATCAATGCTTTCGTGGTGCGTTTCCACGATGAGGTGATTGAGGCGGCCAAGCAATCGGAATCCCGTTGGCAGATGGGTTCGCCGCTTTCCGCGCTTGATGGTGTGCCAATCACCATTAAGGACAATCTCGTTGTGAAAGGCGTGCCGTGCCGTCGCGGCTCGGCCGTTTCATCCGATCACAATGAACCTGAAGATTCGCCTGTTGCTGCACGGTTGCGTGAAGCAGGCACGCTTCTTCTCGGCAAGACGACGATGCCTGAATATGGCTGGAAAGGCCTATCGGATTCGCCTTTGACGGGGCTCACCCGCAATCCGTGGAACCTTGCTATGACAACGGGCGGGTCTTCAGCGGGGGCCGCCGCCTGTGCGGCACTCAACATTGGCTGTATCCATCTTGGCACTGATGGCGCGGGCTCGGTGCGTATTCCGGCAGCATTTACCGGCGTCTTTGGTTTGAAGCCGACCTATGGCCGCGTGCCTGCTTGGCCTGCCTCGACGATGGGCTTCCTCGCTCATCTCGGCCCACTCACACGCACCGTCGATGATGCTGCGCGCACGATGCATGTCATCGCACAGCCCGATCATCGCGATATGAATGCGGTGCTTGCAGGATCGCTCGGTCCGGATGCGCCGGAATCGGTGCGCGGCCTGCGCATTGCGTGGTCGCCCAAGCTTGGCGGCTCAGTCCATCTTGATCCGGATGTCGCTGCGCTTACTGAAGCAGCTGCGAAGAAATTTGCGGATCTCGGCGCACATGTCGAAGCCGCTGATCCTGATTTCGTCGATCCCGTCGAGATGTTGAACACGCTTTGGTTCGCTGGTGCAGCCTTGGCGCTGCGCAGTTTCACAGCCGAGCAGAAACAGCGCATGGATCCAGGCCTCGTTGCCATTGCTGAAGCGGGCGCAAAGACGTCTGGCTCGGATTATTGTGATGCGCTGCTTCTCAAGCGCAATGCGCTCGCCGTGACCATGGCGCGCTTCCATGAGCGCTATGATCTCTTGCTCACGCCGACCATGCCATTGCCCGCGTTCAACGTTGGTCAATTGATGCCTGAGCCCAATCCCTATGGATCGGAATGGACCGGCTGGTCGCCCTTTACCTACCCGTTCAATTTGACCCAGCAGCCCGCGAGTTCGGTGCCTTGTGGTCTGACGCGCGGTGGTATGCCGGTCGGCCTTCAGATTGTTGGCCGCTTCGGGGCCGATCGTGATGTTTTGATGGCCTCACGTGCGATCGAGGCCGTGCTTGGCTTCACCCCGCTCGACACCCCGCGCGGCTCTGCATCCTAATCAGAGCGCGCATGCTGGCCCGCCCTTGTGAGGGCGGGTCTAGCCACCTAATTTGGCGCGTTCCCGGATACCGGCACTTCAGCAGTCAGGATTTTGACGATGTCTGCCCATGATACCGCTTTGTCTCACCTGAAATTCGGCGTTGGCCAGCCTGTTCCGCGACAGGAAGATCCTGTGCTGGTGCGCGGTGAAGGGCGCTATACCGATGATGTGGCGGCTGATGGTCAGCTCTACGCGCATTTTGTCCGCAGTCCTTATGCGCATGGAACAATCCGCGCCATCGATACGGACGCGGCGCGCGCGATGCCGGGCGTGGTCGCCATCTACACCGGCCATGATCTCGGTGCGTATGGAACGCTGAAATGTGCGATTGAAATGCCGGGTCGCGATGGCACAAAAATGCTGATGCCGAAGCGCCCGTCACTGCCGACGGACAAGGTGCGTTTCGTCGGAGATCCCGTCGCCCTCGTGGTCGCCAAAACCGAAGAACAGGCCCGCGATGCGGCCGAAGCGGTTGTCCTCGACATCGCCATGT
>VERN01000073.1 GCA_018882635.1 Beijerinckiaceae bacterium
GATGGAGTTCGTTCAGGCCGTGGAACAGGCGACCGGCCGCCCCGCGCGCAAGCGGCTCCTGCCCATGCAACCCGGCGACGTGCCCGAAACATGGGCCGATGCCACGCTGATCGAGGCGCTCACCGGCCCCCTGCCCCGCACCGACATCCGCGACGGCGTCCGCCGCTTCGTCGACTGGTATCGCGATTTCTACGGGGTCTAGGTCCCCGCCTCACAGCATCGCGGGAACCACCTGATCCGGCGGCCTGTGCCCGTCGGCAAAGGTCTTGATGTTGATGATGACCTTCTCGCCCATGTCGATGCGGCCTTCGATCGTGGCCGAACCCATATGCGGCAACACCACCGCGCGATGCGCTTTCACAAGCTTTAAAAGCCGCGGTGAAATCGCTGGTTCATGTTCGAACACGTCAAGGCCAGCGCCACCAATTTCATTCGCTTCCAGCATCCGCACCAGCGCGCCTTCATCGATAATTTCGCCGCGCGCCGTATTGACGATGATGGCATCTTTTTTGAGGAGCTTTAGACGCCGCGCCGACAACAAATGATAGGTCGCCGGTGTATGCGGGCAATTCACCGATACGATGTCCATGCGCGCAAGCATCTGGTCGAGCGAATCCCAATAGGTCGCTTCCAATTGCTCTTCGATCGCGGGCGAAACGCGGCGGCGATTATGATAATGAACCTGCAAACCGAAGGCGCGCGCGCGTCGCGCCAATGCTTGGCCGATGCGCCCCATTCCGACAATGCCGAGGCGCTTACCGGTGATGCGGTGGCCCAGCATCCATGTCGGTGACCAGCCTTCCCATTGCTCGTTCGGAATGACGAGCGCACCTTCCGGAATACGGCGTGAGACAGCGAGGATCAGCGCCATCGTCATGTCGGCGGTGTCTTCGGTAAGAACGCCCGGTGTGTTGGTGACGGTGATGCCGCGCGACAGCGCGCTTTGGACATCGATATTGTCAACGCCATTGCCGAAATTCGCGATGAGTTTCAGTTGCGGTCCGGCTTGGCCGAGAAGTCCCGCATCGATATTGTCGGTGACAGTCGGCACCAACACATCGGCGGTCTGCATCGCTTCAACGAGCGCTGCGCGGTCCATCGCCTTGTCGGTCACGTTAAGCCGCGCGTCGAACAATTCACGCATGCGCGTTTCGACAACGTCCGGCAATCTCCTTGTCACGACGACGAGCGGCTTCTTCTTCGTCATGGAAGACAATCCCCCTTAGCGGCGCCGATGATCGGCTGCGGCCCAAAACCATCCAATCCTTCACCAGCCGTTAACGGAAGCGGTGACAAGACAACGAAGGGCGCTCCGGACGCGCACTCTCCTGCCCTCTCTAGCGAGCGGAAAGGGGAATGACAATCGCGGCCGAGCGGCGCTCTCGCGTGAGATTACGTGCTGCCCTGTCCGTTGGACCGGTGTGGCTGTGGCGGTTCAGAGTGGGGCTAGAATGGCATCGCGAAAATTGGTGTTAGGTCTCGTTTTTGCGCTGGTTGCCCTCGCCTTTGCCGGGTCAGATGGCCGGGCAGCGGAACCCATCACCAAAGGATCGGCCACCGGCCTTCCTGTTCCGCGCTATGTCAGTTTGAAGTCAGACCGCGTTAATCTGCGTGAAGGTCCCTCAAAGGATAATCGGACGCGGTGGGTCTTCCAGCGTGCTGGCCTCCCCGTCGAGATCATCGCTGAATTCGAGACTTGGCGGCGGATCCGCGATTCTGAGGGGGCCGATGGCTGGGTTTTGCACTCGCTTCTGTCCGGCCGTCGGACCGCGCTCGTGTCCCCATGGATGAAGACCGGCACTGTGCCGCTCTATACCAAGGCCAATGTGAAGGCCGAGCTCGCGGCAGAATTACAGCCCGGCGTGCTGGGTCAGATCAAAAGCTGCGATGGCCAATGGTGCCGCCTCGCAGGCCCGGGTTTTGATGGTTTTGTTCAGCAAGACCGGCTCTGGGGGGTCTACCCGCAGGAAAAGGTCGATTAAGCGGCCTTTATTCGCCGATTTTCCGCAAACGGACGATCACATCCACCCGCGCCACTTCATAGCCGGGGGGAGCATCGGGAATCGCCGCGACTTCAACCTTCTGCCGGTCGATATCGACGAGTTCATTCTCCCCTTCGAGGAAGAAATGGTGGTGATCGCCAGTATTGGTGTCGAAATAGGTTTTCGCCCCATCGACCGCGACTTCACGCAAAAGCCCTGCTTGGGTGAACTGATGCAGCGTGTTGTAGACCGTCGCCAATGACACCGGCACCCGCGCCTTAGACGCTTCTTCGTAGAGCATTTCGGCCGTCAGATGCCGCTCACCCTTGGCAAACAGCAACCAGCCGAGCCCGACCCGTTGCCGTGTCGGCCGCAGACCGGCCTCGCGGAGACGACGGCGCAGATCATGAACCGGACAGCCGGTCCCATCCGCGCGAGCGGTGGAACGGGGTGAAGCGGAAGGTGCTGGCACAGAAGCAGCCATGAGACCCGGCAAAACCTGAGTGAGGGCACCCCGGAGGGATACCATTGCTCCTTATGATAGGGGCGGCCCGCCTCCGCCGCAAGCAGGCCGAGGGCCCCCTCTTTTCAAAGGGTGAACGGTCTTTTGTCCGCAAGCGAGGTATTTCCGTCAAGTGTTTTGGACAGAGCCTCAATCCGGTTTGGATGAAAGGCTGCGCTCCCGTCTGACGGCTTCCGGCCCGCGCGCTCGTGTGTTACCAACGAGCCGGTCTGGAGCCCCTTTTGCGAGGGTTCCAACGGGGAATGGAGCCATACGGGGATCATGGAGCGCCGCTCGTCATTTGAATATGAGGATCTTCTCGCCTGCGGCCGCGGCGAGATGTTTGGTCCGGGTAATGCGCAATTGCCGCTGCCGCCCATGCTGATGTTCGACCGTATTGCCGAGATTTCGGAGACGGGTGGACCAAATGGCAAGGGTTTCGTGCGTGCTGAACTCGCCATTAAACCCGATCTCTGGTTCTTCCCGTGCCATTTCCAGAATGATCCGGTGATGCCGGGTTGCCTTGGCCTTGATGCGCTTTGGCAATTATGTGGTTTCTTCCTTGGCTGGCTTGGCGCAGAAGGCCGTGGCCGTGCGCTGGGCGTGGGCGAAGTGAAATTCGCTGATCAGGTTCTGCCCACCGTGAAGCATGTCGTTTACGGCGTTGATCTGAAGCGTGTCTTCCGTTCGAAGCTCGTGCTCGGCATTGCCGATGGTTGGCTTGAAGCTGATGGCCGCCGTATTTACGAGGCCAACGATCTCCGCGTGGGCCTCTTCAAAAACCAATGATGTGATGCAAAGCGGCGTTCGCAACGGCGCCGCTTTCATCAGACAAGACTTGTCGTGAGGCATGGATCTCACGGGAAAACAGGAAAGCGATCATGAGACGCGTCGTCGTCACCGGGATGGGCATTGTGTCCTCCATCGGCAACAACACGCAGGAGGTTCTCGCCTCTTTGCGTGAAGCGAAATCAGGCATTGTCCGCGCTGACAAATATGCCGAGATGGGTTTCCGCTGCCAGGTGCATGGTGCGCCTAATTTGGATCCGGCTGAACTCGTTGATCGCCGCGCGATGCGTTTTCATGCGACGGGAACCGCATGGAACCATGTCGCCATGGATCAAGCCATTCGTGATGCGGGCCTTGAAGAAGGCGACATTTCTAACGAGCGCACTGGCATCGTGATGGGCTCGGGCGGCCCGTCGGCGCGCACGATTGTTGAGAGCGCCGATATTGCGCGTGAAAAAGGCGTCAAGCGCATCGGTCCTTTTGCCGTGCCGAAAGCGATGTCTTCGACCGCATCCGCTACGCTTGCAACTTGGTTCAAAATCAAGGGCGTGAACTATTCGATTTCATCGGCATGTGCGACGTCCAATCATTGCGTCGGCAATGCGTATGAAATGATCCAATATGGCAAGCAGGATGTGATGTTTGCTGGCGGTTGCGAAGAATTGGATTGGACAATGTCCTGCCTTTTCGACGCGATGGGTGCGATGTCGACGAAATATAACGACACGCCCGCCATTGCATCGCGCGCTTATGACAAGAATCGCGATGGCTTCGTGATCGCTGGCGGTGCGGGTGTCCTCGTGCTTGAAGAGCTTGAACATGCCAAAGCCCGCGGCGCTAAAATTTATGGCGAGATCGTAGGCTATGGTGCGACTTCGGATGGTTACGACATGGTCGCTCCGTCCGGTGAAGGCGCGATCCGCTGCATGCGCCAAGCGCTTGCCAATGTGAAAACGCCGATCGATTACATTAATCCGCACGCCACTTCGACTCCTGTCGGCGACGTCAAGGAAATCGAAGCGATCCGCACCGTGTTCGGCAATGAAGACAAGTGCCCGCCGATCTCAGCGACGAAATCCTTGACAGGCCATTCGCTGGGCGCGACCGGCGTTCAGGAAGCGATCTATTCGCTGCTGATGATGAACAATGGTTTCATCTGCGAAAGCGCCAACATTCAGGAACTCGATCCCGATTTTGCTGACATGCCGATCGTGCGCCAACGCATCGACAACGCCAAAATCCGTTCGGTTCTGTCCAATTCATTTGGCTTTGGCGGCACCAACGCGACGCTCGTCTTCAAACAGCTCGACGCTTAAGCACGGCGCGCGAGGGGGTTGCCATGAACGGATCCTTGATGAAGGGCAAGCGCGGCCTGATCATGGGCGTCGCCAATGATCATTCCATCGCTTGGGGTATTGCCAAGGCGGTGGCTGACCAAGGTGCCGAACTCGCCTTCACCTATCAGGGTGAATCATTAAAAAAGCGCGTTGAGCCCTTGGCGCATAGTGTTGGCTCTTCATTGCTGCTGCCTTGCGACGTTGAAGATCTCGCATCCGTCGATGCCGTGTTTGCGGCGCTTGAGAAGCAATGGGGCAAGTTCGATTTTCTTGTCCATGCCATCGCCTTCTCCGACAAGAATGAGCTGAAGGGTCGTTACGCCGATACATCGCGCGAAAATTTTGCGCGCACCATGCTCATCTCCTGCTTCTCTTTCACCGAGATCGCCAAGCGTGCTGCCCCGTTGATGACGGACGGCGGTTCAATGGTCACGCTGACCTATGCTGGCAGTGTCCGTGTGATGCCGAATTATAATGTGATGGGCGTCGCCAAAGCAGCGCTTGAAGCGAGCGTGCGTTACCTCGCTAATGATTATGGCCCGCAAAACATCCGCGTGAATGCGATTTCCGCTGGCCCGGTTCGCACGCTGGCCGGTGCCGGCATCGCCGATGCGCGCCTGATGTTTAATTATCAGAAGCGCCACGCGCCCTTGCGCCGCACCGTCACGATTGAAGAAATTGGTGGCTCGGGAATTTATCTCCTCTCGGATTTATCGACGGGTGTGACGGGTGAAATTCACTATGTCGATTCCGGCTATAACATCGTCTCTATGCCGCATCCTGAAGCGCTGAAGACGGTCGATGCAGCCGAGACAGCAGCTGAAGCGCTGCTCGCGAAAACGGCGGCCGAATAAAGTGACAAGCCTGACGCGACAGACCGGCATTCTGCCCTCGCAAGCCATTGAGGCGCTTGCAGCGTCTGGCGGCATCACCACGCCGCAACCTTTTGCCGTTGGACAAGTGCAACCCGCTTCGCTTGATGTGCGGCTTGGTGTGCGCGTGTTTCGTGTGCGTGCATCTTTCCTGCCCGGTCGCGAAACCACCGTCGCTGAGCGTTTGAAAGCCCTGTCTCTGTTCGAGATTGATTTGACCAAAGGCGCGGTGCTCGAAACCGGTGCCGTCTATGTCGCCGAATTGCTGGAAGGTCTTGCCCTGCCCGATTGGATGGCGGCGGCCGCCAATCCCAAAAGCTCGACCGGCCGTCTTGATGTGTTCACCCGCGTCATCACTGATGGCTCGCGTGAATTTGATCAGATTGCGCAAGGTTACAAAGGCCCGCTCTATCTCGAAATTTCGCCGCGCACATTTCCGGTGCTGGTGCGCACAGGTTCGCGCCTGTCGCAGCTGCGTTTCCGCGCCGGTGCGGTGCGGCTTGATGATCTGGAATTGCGCGCGCTCCATGCCGCGGAAAAACTCGTCACCTCGTCAGAGCCCTCGATTGAATCCTCCGGCGTGGCTGTCAGTGTTGACCTCGCCGGTTTCGATGGGGACGGGCTGATCGGCTATGCGGCCAAGCGCCACACCGATGTCGTCGATGTCGACCGTGTCGGTGCGTGTAAGGCCTCTGAATTCTGGGACCCGATCCATGTCAGCGCGCGGCGCGAACTGATCCTTGATCCGGATCGTTTCTATATTCTCGCGTCGAAAGAAGCGGTGCATGTGCCGCCCGATTTCGCGGCTGAGATGACGCCGTTCGATCCGCTCGTTGGCGAATTCCGCGTGCACTATGCGGGCTTTTTCGATCCCGGTTTTGGCCATGCAGGGGCTGGCGGCGCAGGCAGCCGCGCCGTGCTCGAAGTGCGCTCGCGTGATGTCCCCTTCATTCTCGAAGATGGCCAGATTGTCGGCCGCCTTGTGTATGAGCGCATGGCGGCACGCCCTGCCGCGCTCTATGGCGCCGATCTCAAATCGAACTATCAGGCACAGGGCCTGAAGCTCTCCAAGCATTTCGTGCTTTAAGGCTGCATGCCGCTTCCGCTTGCCTCGTCTCCAGCCGGGGCGTAAAAGCGGGGCGAGCGCGGGAGTAGTTCAGTGGTAGAACGACAGCTTCCCAAGCTGTATGTCGAGGGTTCGATTCCCTTCTCCCGCTCCATTCTGAACCCGCCGCCTGTCAAAAGCAGTGTGTTGGGATGAGGATCACCATGACCGACCACGCCGACACTTCGTCGGGTCTTTCATTGCCGGTTCTCGCCTCTTTGGCGGGCGCAGGTGTCGCGCTTTTGGGTTTTGGCCTCTTTCTTTGGGCCACGCGCGGCGCGGCGATCTTCACTGACCTTGTTTCTGCCGCCATCGCTTGGTGTTTCTGAGCTGTCTTCCGATTGAGTTTTGATCCGATGCGCTCATCCCGCCTTGTCTTGCCCCTGGTTCTGTTTGTTTTCTCGGCCCTGGCGCTCGGCCTCGTGCTGTTCGTCGTCTTGGGGCGTCCGCAAGGTTCAGGGATTGGCGGGCCCTTCACCCTCACCAATCAGGCCGGGCAGAAGGTCACCGAACGCGTCCTGGAATCGCCGGGTGCAACGTTGGTCTTTTTCGGCTTCACTCATTGCCCCGATGTCTGCCCGACGACGCTTTATGAGGTGACGCAGCTTTATCAGGCGCTTGGTCCCAAGGGCGACAGGCTGCGCACGCTGTTCATCACCGTTGATCCTGAGCGTGATACACCTGAATTGCTGCGCGATTATATTTCGAGCTTCGATCCCCGCATTGTCGGGCTCACCGGCTCACCGGAACAGACAGCAGCCGCTTTGAAAGCTTATCGCGGCTATGCGCGGAAGGTTCCACTCGAAGGCAATAATTACACGATGGATCACACCGCCTTGGTCTATCTGATGGATTCAAAAGGCCGCTTTATTGAATCGTTCAATCTGAAGCGCCCACCAGAACAAGCTGCCAAGGAATTACAGAATTATCTGTAAACCCAAAGGCACTTACAAACGGCGCAGCGCGACCCGCTCAATGTGATGGCTCGCGCCTTTAGTCAGAACGAGATCCGCACGCGGGCGCGTTGGTAAAATGTTTTCCTGAAGATTGGGAAAATTAATCCGGTGCCAGATGCCCTTGGCCGTTTCGATCGCTTGTTCATCTGTCAGCGTTGCATATTTCGTGAAGAATGAGCGTGGGTCACGGAATGCCGTTTCACGCAAACGCATGAAACGCTCAATATACCAACGCTCCAACATATCTTCATCGGCATCGAGATAAATGGAGAAGTCGAAGAAATCCGATACGAACGGGATTGATTTTCCATCCCGCGGTAGGCGGTTCGGCAAGAGGACATTCAGCCCTTCCACAATCAGAATATCCGGCCGGTCGATGGTGATATATTCGTTCGGCACCACGTCATAAACGAGATGTGAATAGACCGGTGCTTCGACATGGCGCTTGCCCGCCTTGATGTCGGACAGGAAACGGATCAGCGCCGTGCCATCATAGCTTTCCGGAAAGCCTTTCCGCTCCATCAGCCCTTCGGCCTGCAATACAGCATTCGGATAGAGAAAACCGTCGGTCGTGATCAGTTCCACCTTCGGCGTGTTCGGCCAGCGCGATAACAACGCTTTCAACACGCGCGCCGTGGTCGATTTCCCCGCCGAGACGGATCCCGCAAGCCCGATGATGTAAGGCACCTTGCCATCTTCCGCGAGCAGGAAGCGTTGCGTCGCTTTGAACAGGCCCTGCGTCGCCGCGGCATAAAGCGACAAAAGACGCGAGAGCGGCAAATAGATCGCGACGACTTCTTCGAGCGAAATCGGATCATGCGAGGATTGCAGTTTGACGAGATCCTCGACGGTCAACGTCATCGGCGTATCGGCGCGCAACGCCGCCCATTCATCGCGCGTGAAGACACGGAACGGAGAGAGATCACCATTGTCGCGGAAGGGGTTCACGATCGGCAGATCCGGGCGAGAGCGAGGGGACAAGAAAGAGGGGTGAAGCGAGCGGGACGCTCAGCCTTTCGGCCGGGCTGCCTTCTCGGCGAGGCCCGATTGCGCTGTCCGCCGTTCGAGCTCCGCAAGCACATCCTGCAACGGGACGCCGCGTAAGCGAAGCACGACCAAAAGATGATACAGAACATCGGCGGCCTCGTTCTTGAGACCCTTGAGATCGCCTTCGACCGCGGCAATGACGGCCTCAATGGCCTCTTCGCCGAGCTTCTTGCCGGCATAGGCAGGGCCGCCCTTGATCAGCTTGGCTGTATAGGATTCATCCGGCGACGCCTTGGCCCGCTCCGCCAGAAATGCATCGAGCTGTTCGAGAGTGAAGGGCATCAATCCATCCTGACCGGCAGTCCGGCGTCTTGGAGCCGGGTTTTGGCTTCGCGGATCGTATGATCCCCGAAATGGAAAATCGAGGCCGCCAGCACGGCCGAGGCATGGCCATCGCGCACACCAGCGACGAGATGGTCGAGCGAGCCGACCCCGCCCGAGGCGATCACGGGCACCGGTACAGCATCGGCCACGGCCCGCGTCAGCGCCACATCATAGCCAGCCTTGGTGCCATCGCGGTCCATCGAGGTGAGGAGGATTTCGCCCGCACCAAGCGCGGCAACCTCACTTGCGTAGGCGATGGCATCAATGCCCGTGGGCTTGCGTCCGCCATGGGTGAAGATTTCCCAGCGTGCTGTTTCGCCTTCACCCGACACACGTTTTGCATCAATGGCGACCACGATGCATTGATCGCCGAATTTATCGGCTGCACGGCCGACAAAAGCACGGTCAAACACAGCCGCCGTATTGATTGAAACCTTATCGGCCCCAGCAAGCAACAAAGCGCGAATATCATCAACGGTACGCACGCCCCCGCCCACTGTCAGCGGCATGAAGCACGCTTCAGCGGTGCGCGTGACAACATCAATCAGCGTGCCGCGATTTTCATGGCTCGCCGTGATGTCGAGAAAGCAGAGTTCATCCGCGCCTGCCTTATCATAGGCCATCGCGCTTTCAACCGGATCGCCCGCGTCGCGCAATTGCTCGAACTGCACGCCTTTGACGACGCGGCCATCCTTAACATCGAGGCAGGGGATGACGCGGACTTTAAGCATGCTTTTCCGCCTGCGCGATTAATGTCAGCGCTTCATGCGGGTCGAGCCGTCCATCATAAAGCGCGCGACCAGAGATCGCACCTTCGAGTTTGCGTGCGTCGGGTTGCAAAAGGCGCTTCACATCATCCAGAGACGCCAAGCCGCCCGATGCAATCACTGGAATGGTCAACGCATCAGCAAGCGCCAATGTCGCTTCCATATTGAGGCCTTTGAGCACGCCGTCACGTGCGATGTCGGTGTAGATAATCGCCGATACGCCTGCATCTTCAAACGAACGGCCAAGATCGTCAGCCTGCATTTCCGAAAGGCGCGCCCAGCCTTCGACGGCGACACGTCCATCGCGCGCGTCGATGCCCACTGCAATCTGGCCCGGAAAAAGCCGCGCTGCTTCTCGCACAAAAGCCGGATCGCGCACAGCCGCCGTGCCGATGATCACACGTTTGATCCCGCGTGTGAGCCAGCCTTCAACAGTGCGCAGATCACGAATGCCACCGCCCAATTGCGCCGGTATCGTAATGCGTTTCAAAATGGCTTCAACGGCCGCCGCATTGACAGGCTTGCCTGCAAAGGCGCCATCAAGATCAACAAGATGCAGCCAGCGAAAACCTTGCTCTTGAAAGGCTGCCGCTTGCGCCGCCGGATCATCATTGAACACGGTTGCCTGATCCATGTCGCCTTGCACGAGGCGCACGCAACGGCCTTCTTTCAGGTCAATCGCGGGAAACAGGATCACGGACGCCACCTCAGAAAATTCGCGATGAGAGCAAGACCAAGCGTCTGGCTCTTTTCAGGATGAAATTGTGTGCCGACCATATTGTCGCGCGCGACGATGGCCGTGACAGGGCCGCCATAATCGGACGTCGCAACGCATTCATCAGCCGCGCCATTGCGGCAATGATAGGAATGGACGAAATAGGCATGCAGCCCGTCCCGTCCTGTTTTGATTCCCTCAAGCAGCGCGTGGGGTTTATGCACGTCGAGCGTATTCCAGCCCATATGCGGAATTTTCAGCGTGTTGTCTTTGGGCTCGATCAACGCGATCTCACCTTTGATCCACGACAGTCCCGGCGTTATCGTTTTTTCGAGACCACGCTCGGCCATCAATTGCATACCGACACAGATTCCGAGAAAGGGTTTTCCTTCACGATGGACGCTGTCTTCCAGCGCGCTCGTCAGACCCGGCACTGCATCGAGACCCGCGCGGCAATCGGCAAACGCGCCCACACCCGGCAAGACGATGCGATCGGCCTTGCGCACTTCATCGGGCGCGGATGTCAGGGCGATTGAGGCCGCAATCCCATGATCCTGCGCCGCACGTTCAAATGCTTTCAGCGCCGAATGCAGATTGCCGGAACCATAATCGACGATTGCGACTTTCATCGTCCGCCGCTTTCGGGAAAGAGGCCGATCACCGGTCCTTGCGGGACGCGCGGTGCAACGCTGTTTGCGGCTGGCGAGGCAAAAGCGGGTTCAACCTGGCCCTTGAGCCAGGCATGCGCAAACACAAGCAAAGCCTCGTCTTCAGAATCGCCGGCGACCATGCCAGCCGAAACGAAACCGTTGCGCTCGTGCGCCGTCACGATCCAATCAGCCGCAGCAAGACCGGCGTAAACACCGATCAGCCCATCGAGCACGATCACGGTGAAATCAGGAACCATATCAAGCGCGCCAAGAACGCCGAGCGCTCCCATCACCGCCAGAAGCGCGAAGAAAGGCCGCCACAAACGGTGGACGAGCGCGAACAGGATCGGAAACAGGATCGCCCAGACGCGAAATCCGTTCTTCACCGCGATTGCGCGCTCGAGTGCATCGACAGACCCGGGCCGTGCGCCGGCCGGGATGAGGAGCGTGTAGGTGGCCATTGCCAACCCCTAAAAGAGAGCGTCTCAGAGAGACCCTTTGGTCGAGGGAACGCGACCCGCTTCGCGCGGATCCACGCTCACGGCTTTACGCAATGTCCGCGCCAGCGCTTTGAAGCAACTTTCGGCGATATGATGGGCGTTCTCGCCATAGAGTGTCTCAACATGAAGCGTCAGACCTGCATGGGTCGCAAAGGCCTGAAACCATTCCCGCACCAGCTCCGTGTCGAAAGTGCCGATCTTTTCACGGGCAAAAGACGTCCGGAACACCAGCATAGGACGGCCAGAAATATCGACCGCACAGCGGGTCAGCGTCTCGTCCATGGGCAGATGCACATCGGCATAGCGGGCAATGCCCGCCTTATCGCCAAGCGCCTTGGCGAAGGCCTGGCCGAGCGCGATGCCGGTGTCTTCCACGGTGTGATGGTCATCGATATGGGTATCGCCCTTGGCCTTTACCTCGAGGTCAAACAGGCCGTGGCGGGCAAAAAGCTCGAGCATATGGTCGAAAAAGCCCACACCGGTGGCAATCGAGGCCTTGCCGGTCCCATCCAATGTCAGGGTGACGGCAATATCGGTTTCGGCGGTTTTCCGCGCGATCGAGGCGGTGCGCATGGCTTTTCGTCCGTGGGCTTTCATGCCTCTTTCCGAGGCAAGGGCCTTCTAGCAAGTCACAGCCCAAGATGCCACCGTTTCGGGCTGGCTCCCTTTCGGAGACGGGTGCGATCCCTTAAATGTGGCTCCAACAGGGAGACGACATGACAACCATCTGTATGGTGCGCCGGAACGGCCTCGTGGCCGTCGGGGGCGACGGGCAAGTCAGCCTCGGCCAGACCGTGATGAAAGCGACCGCCCACAAGGTGCGTCGCCTCGGCAAGGGTGACGTGATCGCCGGTTTCGCCGGTTCAACCGCCGATGCCTTTGCGCTTTTCGATCGGCTCGAGAAGAAGCTCGAACAATATTCCGGCCAATTGATGCGTGCCTCTGTCGAGCTCGCCAAGGATTGGCGTACCGATCGTGCCTTGCGCCAGCTCGAGGCGATGATGATCGTGGCG
>VERN01000074.1 GCA_018882635.1 Beijerinckiaceae bacterium
ACTTATGACCCCCTGCGACGCCAAAGGGACGCCTGATTTCAAGGCCTTAGCGCGGACGGGGCGCAGCCTCATCGATGCGGGCATGTCGGCCGTTGTCTATGCCGGGTCGATGGGGGATTGGCCGCTTTTGACCGACGAGCAGCGAATGGAAGGGGTTGAGGCGCTGACCGCGGCCGGTGTTCCCGTTGTGGTTGGCACGGGCGCGCAAAACCCCAAGCGGGCCATGGCGCTGGCCGCGCATGCCAAAAAGGCAGGGGCTAAGGGTCTCATGGTCATTCCGCGCGTTCTGTCGCGTGGGTCCTCGGTGGCTGCGCAGCGTGCGCATTTTGAAGGTGTGCTGGAAGCGGCGGGCGGCCTGCCATCCGTGATCTATAACAGCCCCTATTATGGTTATGAGACCAAGGCCGATCTGTTCTTCGAGTTGAACAAAAAATATCCGCACCTTGTTGGCTTCAAGGAATTCGGTGGTGCCGCTTCCTTGCGTTATGCCGCGGAACATATCACCAGCCGCGATTCCTCAATCATGCTGCTCGTCGGTGTCGATACGCAGGTGTTTCATGGCTATGTGAATTGCGGTGCGGTGGGTGCGATCACGGGCATCGGCAATGCCTTGCCGAAGGAAACGCTGCATCTGATTTCACTATGCGAGAAAGCCGCTGGCGGCGATCCTGTCGCCATGCGCCATGCGCAGGAACTGGAGCGGGCGCTCGGCGTCCTGTCATCGTTCGATGAGGGCGTGGATCTCGTGCTCTATTATAAATATCTGATGGTGCTTGAAGGCCACGAGGAATATCGCCTGCATATCAACCCTTCGGATCAACTCTCCGATAGCCAACGTCACTATCTCGAAGCGCAGCACGGCTTGTTTAAGACGTGGTATAAAGCGTGGTCAGCAGCTTTGCCGCGCTGATCGATTATTTGTTGATGCGCCGTTTAAGCCGCACCCATCCCGGTGCGGCTTTTTCTTTGATTTGCCAGCGAAAGCTGTGCGTGCCACTGTGCCTTTCAGGCGTTAAAAGGATTGTGACGATGCGTTGGTGGAGTTTTTTAGCGGTGGTTATTGCTGTGATGCACGGCGCCAATGCACAGGCGCAGACGCCAATCCCCGGTTCAGCGACGTATCAGCTAATCGGCACTTATGATCTCGCGCGCCTTGAGAAAATCCGCACCACTGATCTTGCCGAGTTCATGGCCTCGTCGACTATGCCGCGGGATTTCGATGGTAAACTCGCTAAGCCCAAATATCCGGTCAAACTCTACCGCGTGATCTATCCGTCGGTGGTGCCCGAGCATGAGAATACGCCGACGATAGCTTCTGGCCTGGTTGCCATTCCGGATTCGGGGGCGACGTCCATGCCGCTCGTCTCCTATCAGCATGGCACCGTGTTTGACCGTTCCTATGTGCCGTCCAATCCCGACGCCTCAATGGAAACCCGTGTGATGCTGCTTCAATTTGCATCGCAAGGTTACATCGTGATCGGAGCCGATTACTTTGGGCGTGGACAATCGACTTTGCCGGATTCCTATCTCGTGCGCGATAGCACGCAGCAGGCCGGTGTCGACATGTTCATTGCGGCGCGTGATTTTTTGCGCGCGCAAAAGATTACGCCGACGCATTTCTTTGTGAGCGGCTGGTCGCAGGGCGGCTGGGTCAGCATGCAATATCTCTTCAAATTGCAATCGCTCGGCGTGAAGGTCTCCGCCGCAGCTGTTGCCAGTGCGCCGGTGGATATCTACCTCACGATGAATCGTTGGCTGGGTAACCCACAGGCGGTGGATGCGGTTTATCTGCCCGGTGTGGTGGCCATTCAATTGCAGGCGCAAGAATATTATCACCGCGAGCAAGGGTTAGCAGAAGCGGCGATCCGCCCTGAATACCTCCAAGCCGCGCGCGACCTTTATGCCAATCGAATTGATTTCTCGACTTTCTTTAAAAAGACGCCGCCGAAAGTGGCGGATTTTTTAAAGCCTGAATTCATCCAAAGCGGCGCTACGGGGCTCACGCCCTATTGGCAAGTGTTGCAAGATAAGCAGGCCTATCGCTGGAAATCGGATGTCCCGCTGCGTGTTTATTGGGGCGGTCAGGATGAGGTGACACCGAAGGCGATCGCCTTCCTGCCGGAAGCCGTGCAGGGCCTTCTTGGCGGTGCGCCCGTCAAAACGATTGATGCGGGGGCACGCGCTGATCATCGTGCCATCTATATTTTTGGCTCCATCGACCAGAAAGAATGGTTCGATGCCATCGTGGCCGGAAAATAATTAAGGCATCGGGCTGAGGAGACCGTGGCCCGGTAAACGATGAGAGCCAGCGTTCACGCCATTGCAAATGGTGGCGTTGATTTCCATTCGCTTGCCATTTGAGACCGTGCTGAACCATTGCATCAATGCGCGATGGTCGGCACGGGTGCGTATAATGTCCAATGCGGCTTCATTGACGAATACGGCATGAAAACCAAAATGCAGCTCATCTTCAAACCGCGCTGCATTGCCATAAAAAGCGCAGGATAGAACCGTATCAGCTGTCTCAACGATGGTGGTGATATTGGATTGTAAACGGGCAATCGCCTGATGCAGGGCATCGGTGTTTGCGCTTTTTAATCCGACAAAGACGAGATGGTGAAATCCGTCTCGTTCCGGAACGATTTTAAGCTGGTTCATCGGAGGCCTCCGCGCGGCTTTTCCGTCGCGCGGAAGGCCTTTTAAGTCAAGACGGGATCAACCGAGCATCCGTGTATCACCATCAACTGAGATGGCTTGGCCCGAAATCGTTTTACCGCGCGGGCTTGCGATAAAGACGATTTGATCGGCGATTTGTTGTGGCGTCACGTAATCCTTGATTGATGTGAAGGAGAAGGCGGCCGCTTCAGTATCCTTGAAGCTCATACCGCGCTGCTGTGCGCGGGCTTCTAACACGCGACGCTGGCGATCACCTGAGACGAGGCCGGGCAGAATCGCGTTGACGCGAATCCTGTCCTCGCCAAGCTCAATCGATAGTGATTTTGTAAAGCCGATGACGCCCCATTTGGCGGCGGCATAGGGTGCGCGCATCGCAAAGCCGAATTTGCCTGCGGCGGATGACAGGTTGACGATGGATGGATTCTGGCTTTTGCGCAGATGCGGAATAGCAATCCGGGCGCAGTTGAACTGGCTCGTCAGACACACGGCGATGCAACGCTCCCAATCATCGGGATTGATGGCTTCGACGCGCCCTGTTGGCCCAGCAATGCCGGCATTGTTGACGAGGCAATCCAGTCCGCCGAGCTCTTTCAATGCGCTGTCGAAAAAGCTCGCAACCTGTGTGCGATCGGCCACGTCGCAATAATGGGCTTTCAGTGAGGGGTCAGATTGGCTAAGCGCTGCAAGAGCATCGCGGTCAACATCGCACACCACAACATGCGCGCCCTCACGGACAAAGGCGCGGGCAATTTCAAGCCCGATGCCATTGGCGCCTGCTGTCACAATGATTTTCTGACCTTTGAGTTCGAGATCCATTGTTTACTCCTCGGTGGGCAGAGTGCCCTGCGATAAAATGAAATCGGCTGCGCTTTGCAGATCCTGCTCAATTGCATGCTGTGCAGCGGGCGCCTTTTGCGCTGCGATGGCCGCGACAAGGTCAGCGTGAAATTGGACGGCGCGCGTGTGTTTGAGGCGCTCGGGATTGGCGCGCAGATCAAGATTGATGACCGGGCCAGCTTTGAGCCAAAGCGAACGAATAATGTCGACAAGCTGGGGTGAACGTGCGGCTTCATAGACCGCGAAATGCAGCGCCTGATTATGGGCAACGGCCGCTGCCAGATCAGGCTGGCGTTTTTGCGTTTCTTTTTGAAAGGCCTGTTCAAGCGCAGTAATGCGCGCAAGATCGGCTGCGTCGCGCAAGGTCGCGGCACGTGCTGCCGCATGGCTTTCCACGACAATGCGCGCTGCAGTGAGGTCACGAAAACGCTCTGCGCTCATCACCGGCACGCGGATGGCCCGGTTGGGTGCGACCTCAAGCGCATGATCGGCCACCAGCCGTGTCACCGCTTCGCGGATCGGCATCATTGAGACGCCGAGCGCATCGGCTGTGGAGCGGAGCGACATCCGGTCGCCGGGCGCGAGGCGTCCGGCAATGAGAAGATCAGCGATCTGGCGGTAGGCGCGGTCACCTAACGTCAAACGCTCGATCGGCTCCATTTCGGCCATGGGGGCTTTGGCATTCATGCGGCGTACCGGGAGGTCCGGGGGTGGTCTTTACAATTCAAAATGGCTGCGACAGACTAATTGTGATCACAGATCACGGTCTGCCGTCAACGCCCGGGAACAGGAGCGAGCGGCCGATGAGGAAACGAAACCCGCGGAATCGCGGACCACAGGGAGTGAACTCATGTCTCATCATGATGAAATGACACGTCGTGGGCTTCTCAAAGGAGCTGCCGGTGTCGCGTTGCTGGCCGGTATTGGCGCGCCAGCGATTGTGCGCGCGCAGACGGACGCCATTCGTATCGGCCATTTGACTCCGCGCACGGGCTTTCTTGGCCCGCTCGGCGAATATGGCGTGATGGCGATCGACCTGGCCGTTGAAGAAGTTAACGCGGCGGGCGGTGTCATGGGCCGCAAGATCGAGCTGATCAAAGAAGATTCCGTCAATCCGCAGACGGCCTCAACAAAGGCCGAGCGCATGTTCGAGCGCGATAATGTGGCTTGCATTCTCGGCGAAATCTCGTCGGCCTCGTGCCTGACAATTGCTCAGGTGGCGCAGCGCAATAAAAAGATCTTCATCAACACGGGCGGCAATTCCGACGCGCTGCGCGGCGGTGACTGCAAGAAGTATATGTTCCACGTCGAGGCGCAGAACTCGATGTATGTGAAATCGGTCGGCCGTTCATTCCTTCGCGATGGCCTCGTGCAGGGCAAGAGCTGGTATTCGCTGACAGCGGATTATGCTTTCGGCCATGACCTTTTGAAGGTCGCCAAGCGCTTCATGGAAGGCAATGGCGGTAAATTCGCCGGGGACGATCTCGTCCCGACTGATGCGACAGACTTCTCGTCCTATCTGTTGAAGATCCGCAATGCGAAGCCCGATCTCGTCGTGCTCAACCTCGCAGGCAACCAGATCACGAATTTCCTCAAGCAATATGCGGAATTCGGATTGAAATTCCCGGTCGGTGGTTTTGGCTTCGACACCGCATTGGCTTGGGCTGCAGGCAAGGGCAATTTCGTCGGCACATGGCCGGTGGTGTGGCATCACCTTATCGACACGCCGTCATCAAAGGCGTTCGTTGCCGCGTTCACCAAAAAATATGGCAAGCCGCCGGAAAACCAGGCTTGGGGCGATTACATGGCCCTCAAGATCATGGCGCAGTCGATGAACGAGCTGAAGACACTCGATCAGACCAAGATCGTCGAGCATCTCGAAAAGGGTGCGAAGTTCGATATTCTGAAGCCGCGTCAGGGCTATTTCCGCCCGCAGGATCATCAGCTGATGCAGGAAATGTATGCCATCACGGCGCTGCCAGCTGATCAGATCAAGAACCAGTGGGATATCTTCACCTCATCGCCGCCCGTGCCCGGCCCGAATGAGAGCCTTGAAGTGATTGCTTCAACTCAAGACGAAGCAACCTGCAATTTTGGTTCGTAATATCTGATTGTGCGGCTCCCGCGTGATGCGTGGGAGCCGTTTTCCTGCATGACGGATGTTTGATACGGGGCACGCATGTCCACGATGCTTTTTGCGCAGCAAATCCTCAATGGATTGCTCGATGGCGTATATTATCTGCTGATCGCGCTGGGCCTTTCTTTGATCTTCTCACTGGGTGGGATCGTCAATCTGGCGCATGGCGCGTTCTACGCCGTCGGTGCGTATCTCACGCTCGTCATTTCGCCCTATATCGGTTTTGGCGGTTCATTGGTGATCGCGCCTATTGGCGTCGCCTTGCTCGGCATTCTGATTGAACGCTTCTTGTTTCGCCGCTTCTATCGATCTGACCCGATCTTATCGCTTTTGCTCACCTTCGGTCTCGCCATGGTGGCGGAGCAGGGCTTGCGCATGATTTTCGGCGCGCCGCCGCTGTCTTATTCGATTCCCTCGTGGCTGCGTGGCCAGGTCTTCATCGGCGATTTCGTTTATTCCTTCTATCGCACGGTGCTGTTGGGCATTGCGGCGGTGTGCGTTTTGTCGCTGTGGTTCTTGTTACAGAAGACCGCTTTTGGGCGCGTCGTCCGCGCTGGTGTGCAAAATCCTGATATGGTTGGTGCGCTTGGTATTTCGCTTGAGCCCTATATGGCGGCGGTCGCGGCCATTGGCATCGGCCTCGCTGGTCTTGCCGGCGTCTTGCTTGCGCCGATTTATTCCGTTCATCCGGCTATGGGGGCCGACATCATCACACCGGCCTTCGTCGTCGTGGTGATTGGCGGGCTTGGTTCGTTCTGGGGCGTTGTGGTGGCAGCGCTTCTTGTCGGCGTCGTCAAGGGTGTGATGATTGCGATCGGTTATTCGGCCGCGTCGACCGCTGCCATTTATCTTCTGATGCTCATTGTTCTTCTCGTCCGGCCGCGCGGCCTGTTCGGCGAACGCATTACACGGTTCGAGTGAGGGACGCGCTATGAAACTTCAATCTCAGTCCGTTGCGGGCGTTCCGCTCCCTCTTCTCATTGCGGCGGGTTGCCTGCTCGTTCTACCTACCGCGCTGATGGCGCTCGGCTTGACGATGACGTCGGCCACAGAAGTCGTCATTTTCGCCATTGCGTGTATGGCCCTCAACATTCTTGTCGGCCAGACGGGTCTGGTCTCCTTCGGCCATGGCGCGTGGTTTGGTTTGGCCGCTTACGTGGCAGCGATCGTCCAGCGTGATGTCTTGCCTGGTCAATTCGTCGGACCGCTTTTGGCCGCGTTGTTTGTTGTGGCTGTTTCCTCGGCCTTGTTTGGCGCGCTCATCCTGCGGCGGCGCGGGGTTTATTTCTCGCTGCTGACGCTGGCTCTCTCGGCGATGCTGTTCGTGATTGCGTTCCGCTGGACCGATGTGACGGGCGGTGAGAATGGTTTGGGCGGTATTACGCGGCCGAAATTTCTAGGCTTCGATTTCGATTCCAATGCGCAATATTATTGGTTGGCTGCCGCGATTGGCTTCGCCGTCACGCTTGTGCTCTGGCGCTTTCAGAATTCACCTGTTGGCACGGTGCTGGTGGCTATTCGTGAGAATGAGCAGCGTGCACGGTTCATCGGCTATGAGACCAATCGTTACAAGCTGATCGCCTTCGTCATGTCCGCTACCATCACCGGACTTGCTGGCGTTTTGCTCCTCTATAAGAACCGCATGACATCGGCTGAGCCGATCTCTGTTGTGTTTTCTGGCGAATTATTGGCGATGGTCGTCATCGGGGGGATGCGCAGCTTCCTTGGCCCGGCGCTAGGGGCGTTGTTCTACATTCTCTTCCGTGAGTTTCTCTCGATCTATACCGAAAACTGGCTGTTCTGGTTTGGGCTGCTGTTCGTCGGTTTCATCGTCTTCTCGCCGGATGGTCTCGTCGGTGTCTATGAGCGTCTCACTGCGCCCTTCCGCAAAAAAGAAGTCGGCGATGCCGCCATGGCCGGTCGACGCACCGAAGAGATGCCACTGCCGGATTTTCTCAAGCCAAAAGATGCAGCCGACGATACCATTCTCGAGGCGCAAAATATCGTGCGTCATTTCGGTGGTATCAAAGCGGTTCAGGGTGTCGATATCCGGGTTAAGGATCGCACGCTGCATGCGCTGATTGGTCCGAATGGTGCGGGCAAGACAACGGCGTTCAATCTGCTCTCTGGGATGTTCCCGCCAGATACCGGCAATGTCCTCTTCCGTGGTTCTCAGATTTCGGGCTCGACCCCAGAAGCGATTGCGCAAGCTGGGATTGGCCGTTCGTTCCAGATCACCAATCTTTTCCCGGCTTTGAGTGTTGAGGAAAATATCCGCCTATCGGTTCAGGCGCGTGATCCGCATCGATTCAACATTTGGACATCGGCGCGTGCGCTGGATCGGGTGAATGCGGAAACGGCCGAGATGGTTCGCTATCTCGGCGTGGCGGGAATTGAAACCGCAGAGGGCGGTTCGCTATCCTATGGCGGGCAACGCCTGCTTGATATGGGGATCGCGCTGGCTACAGCGCCGCGCATTCTGTTGCTGGATGAACCCTTAGCGGGCCTTGCTGCGGCGGAGCGCGTGCGCATCGGCAATATCATCAAGCGCATCTCGGCGGATTTGCCGGTTTTGCTGGTTGAACATGATATTGATCGTGTGTTTGAACTGGCTGACCACGTGACTGTGATGAATGATGGCCGTGTCTTGCTCGATGGTAATGTTGAGGCGGCACGGACCAGCCAGAAGGTGCAGGAAGTCTATATCGGTTCGGGTTCAGCGACGGTTGCTGCAAAACCGCGCGAAAGTGCGGTTCAACCTGAAACAATCCTGACACTCAAGGACATCAACACTTTCTATGGCAAAAGCCACATCATCAACAATGTAAGCCTTGATCTTAATCGGGGTGAAATTATCGCGTTGCTGGGCCGCAATGGCGCAGGCAAATCCACTCTGTTGAAAACAATCACTGGGATTGCGCCCGCGCGCTCGGGCTCCATGAAGCTCGCAGGGCAGGAGCTCGTCGGTCTCTCGTCGGCCGAAATTTCGCGCCTTGGTATCGGTTATGTGCCGCAGGGGCGTGGTCTTTTTGCGGGTATGACGGTGGCGCAAAATCTTGAACTGGGCAGGCTCAAGCGTCGCACTGGCAATGGCACGCATTGGGAGTTGGAGCGGATCTACGATTATTTCCCGCGTATCCGCGAGCGTCTCGATAGTCCGGCGGATTATCTGTCCGGCGGCGAGCAGCAAATGGTGGCCGTGGCTCGCGCGATGTATGGGGATGTGCGCGTGCTTCTGCTCGATGAACCGTTTGAAGGTCTCGCTCCTGCTGTTGTCGAGCAATTGTTCGAGGTGTTTGACCAATTACGTCGTGATGTGTCGATCGTGATTGTGGATCATCATCTCGATCTTGCTCTGGCGCTTTCGGATAAAACCGTGGCGCTTGAACGCGGCGCTGTGATTCATACAGGCCCCTCCGCAGCGCTTCGCGATGATCTCGATCTGCGCCGCAAGGTGCTTTGGCTCTAAACGGGAGAAGAAGAGTGGCTGAAACAGTTGCCATTATTGGTGCGGGATTAATCGGTCGCGCCTGGGCATCCATTTTCGCGCGGGCGGGCTGGAATGTCCGTGTCACCGATCCCGATACGCAAGCGCGCGCCAACGCGAAGGCTTTGATCCTCGAAGAGCTGCAGGCGCTGGCGCGGCATGGTCTCTCACCCGATCCCGATCGGCTGATTGCGCAGGTTACCGTGTGCGATAGCAACAAGGACGCCTTGGATGGGGCGACCTTTGTGCAAGAAAACGGCCCTGAAGTGCTCGATATCAAGAAGGCGCTGTTCAAGGAGCTTGATGCGTTGGCGGCGCCGGGCGTGGTCCTGTCGTCCTCGACATCAGCGATTGTGACATCGCGCTTCACGGAAGATCTGCCGGGTCGCGCGCGTTGTATGGTTGGTCATCCTGTCAATCCGCCGCATCTCGTGCCTCTCGTCGAATTGAGTGGCGCATCTTGGACGTCGCCAGAGACTTTGGAACGTGCGCGGCAAGTTTATTTGCAAATCGGACAAGTGCCGATTGATGTGAAAAAAGAAGTTGAAGGCTTCATTCTCAACCGTCTGCAAGGTGCGCTTTTGGCTGAAGCGTTCCGTCTTGTCGGTGAGGGTTATGTCTCTACCGAGGGCATCGATCATTGTCTGAAGAACGGGCTTGGCCTGCGCTGGAGCTTCATGGGGCCGTTTGAAACCATTGAACTCAATGCGCCGGGTGGTGTGGCTGATTATTGTGAGCGTTATACGGGTTTCTATAAGCGCCTCGCATCTGATCCGGCACGGGCAGAGCATTATGAGGGCGAATATCTCAAAAAAGTTGTCGCCGATTGGGGGCATGAGGGAACGCCTGAGCGCATCGCGCGACGCACGCGTGAGCGCAACGAACGATTGGCCGCATTGGCCGCGCACAAGAAAACGCAATCTGAGTTAAGCTGAGGGCAAAGCCATGGCGAAAAAAGTTATCATCACCTGTGCCGTAACGGGCGCGATTCATACGCCATCCATGTCGCCGCATTTGCCGGTCACGCCGGAAGAAATCGCCGATGCGGCGATTGGTGCAGCGGAAGCAGGAGCCGCGATCGTCCATCTGCATGCACGTGATCCGAAGACCGGCCAGCCCGATCAATCAGCAGAGGGCTTTGCGCCCTTCCTGAAAGTGATCAAGCAACGCTCGAATTGCGTGATCAACATCACAACCGGTGGTGCGCCGACCATGACGGTGGCTGAGCGCGTGAAGCCCGCGGCGACCTACAAGCCGGAAGTCGCATCTCTCAATATGGGTTCGATGAATTTCGGTCTGTTTGGCATGCTCAATCGCTTCAAGGATTTCAAGCATGATTGGGAACCGAAATATCTCGGTAACAAGGACATCATCTTCCGCAATTCGTTTCAGGATATCGAATATATCCTGACGACTTTGGCCGAGAGCGGCACGCGCTTTGAATTTGAGTGCTATGATACGGCGCATCTTTATAATCTCGCTCACTTCCTCGATCGCGGCATTGTGAAGACGCCGCTCTTTGTGCAGACGGTGTTTGGCCTTCTCGGTGGCATTGGCGCCCATCCGGATGATGTGATGCATATGAAGCGCACGGCTGATCGTCTGTTCGGTGATCAATATCGCTGGTCGGTTCTGGGTGCGGGCAAGAACCAGCTGCCGATTGCAGCAATGTCAGCAGCGATGGGCGGCAATGTCCGTGTTGGCCTTGAAGATTCGTTGTGGGCTGGCCCAGGTAAGTTGGCTGAATCCAATGCGCAGCAGGTGCGTCTTGCGAAGCAGATCATCGAAGGGCTTGGCCTTGAAGTGGCAACGCCCGATGAAGCGCGTGAAATTCTGGCCCTCAAGGGTGGCGACAAGACCGCGATTTGATCGCGCGCCTCCTCGTGCCTTAGAAAGCGCCGCCTTCGGGCGGCGTTTTTGTGTCTATGGGCACGCTTCCCAAAATTAGCCGCTGCGCGCTAGGATGGCGCTCTTTGGCGAGGGGCTCCGCCCATTATGTATTCCGCGACGTTTCGACAGCAACGCCATGTCTTCCCTGATTTGAAGACGCTTTTGGCGCAGGCGTCGCCCGCGCGTTCGGGTGATGAACTTGCCGGGCTCGCGGCACCCGATCAGCAGACGCGCATCCTCGCCCGCATGGCGCTGGCTGATGTGCCGCTCACAGATTTTCTCCATCATTGGCTCATCCCTTACGAGACGGATGAAGTCACGCGTTTGATCGCAGATACGCATGATCAGCAGGCCTTTGCGCCGCTTGCATCGATGAGTGTTGGTGCGTTTCGCGAATTTTTACTCGATGAAACGACTGATGCCGCTGTTCTCGCACGTCTCGCGCCCGGTCTCACACCAGAGATGGTGGCAGCTGTCACCAAGCTGATGACCAATGGCGATCTGGTTACTGTTGCGGCGAAGGCGCGTGTGATCACCGCTTTTCGCACGACCATCGGGCTTGAAGGGCATCTCGCCGCACGCTTGCAACCCAATCATCCAACGGATGATCTCGCCGCCATCATGGCCGCGACGCTTGATGGGCTGGCGTTCGGCATGGGTGATGCCGTCATTGGTATCAACCCCGCCACAGACAATGTCGAGACCACGATTGCGATGGTATCGATGCTCGATGCGCTGCGTGAAAAACTCGCAATGCCGGTGCAGTCCTGTGTGTTGTCGCATGTCACAACAACGCTGCAAGCGATTGAGAAGGGTGCGCCGGTCGATCTCGTCTTTCAATCGATTGCCGGGAGCGAGAAAGCCAATCAAGGTTTCGGCATCAGTCTCGCACTTTTACGGGAGGCGCAGGAGGCTGCGTTTTCATTAAAGCGTGGCACGGTCGGCCACAATGTCATGTATTTTGAGACTGGGCAGGGTGCTGCCTTATCAGCAAATGGCCATCATGGTGTCGATCAGCAAACGATTGAGGCGCGTGCCTATGCGGTCGCGCGGGTGTTTTCGCCTCTACTCGTCAATACGGTCGTTGGGTTTATCGGGCCAGAATATCTGTATGACGCGAAAGAAATCATCCGTGCGGGGCTGGAGGATCATTTCTGCGGCAAGCTTCTTGGCCTGCCGATGGGGGTTGATGTTTGCTACACCAATCATGCCGAAGCAGACCAAAACGATATGGATGTTCTGGCCTTGGTGCTTGCCAATGCAGGCGTGAATTTCCTCATCGCCGTGCCCGGCGCTGATGACATCATGCTCAATTATCAAAGCCTTGCACATCATGACGTGCTGCGCTTGCGGCATTTGCTGAAGCTACGGCCTGCACCAGAATTCGAAGATTGGCTTGCGCGGATGGGCCTGTTGGATGAGCAGGGGCACATTCCGGCGCGTTTACCGGCGGCACCCTTGCAACGTCTGATGGCGCAGGGTGGGCTTGCATGACATCGCCCTTTGATCGTTTCCGTCATTTAACAC
>VERN01000075.1 GCA_018882635.1 Beijerinckiaceae bacterium
GATCCACGTTCAACACGTTTGTCATAGTCGGACCTTCTTTAGCAGTAATTGGTCAACTGGATAGATTCGAGAGAACTCATCAAAAGCCAGGAATTGCCTTGCTCTATTTGAAGACTAACGGATCAATAATTTGAATTATTTCAGAAGATTTCACCTCTTCTGATAGGTTTTGGCGGCCAATTTAACCGCTCCGGACGTCGCTAAATACGACTTATGCAAAACAAAAGAGGACCAACAAGTCATTGTAATAATGAGATTAAACCTCTTCCGCGGACATATTATCAAGCTTAAATACAGAAAAAAAATGTGAATAAATGATCCAATGTACTTTTTTTGCAATCTGGCGCACTGAATAAGTGGAGCCTTAACGAATTCGATCCGCGGCGCCCTTTCATTTTACAGTGAAATAAAATCAGCTCAGATCTACGAAGCGTTATTAGTGTTATAAAAGGGCAAGACAAAAGACATCGATATAAAAGCCACGGATTGTGACGAGTATGATGTCATTCATCTTTACACGAATATAAAGTTGATCAATGATCCTCTTCGTCCTGGTTTTGAATGGTGGCTTAAGTGATACAATTATGGATTCAGCGCAGTACTATTTGTCTTCTTAGACAATTTAGCACTCTCAATTTTATAATTGAGAAAATCGTCACATGCAGAAATGCATTATTCAGGCAGAAAGGTCAGGCAATACGTTGATTGAGAACAATCAAATTAAGCAAGGCGTGAAGGGTTTTGCCCTAACTGCGCTGCGCTTATTTTTAGGCATTGTTTTGTATAATTTATTATTTTTAGAAAGTGGAAAAACCGAAGAGCAATCCCTTAACCGGCGCGATGCAATAATTTCGCGCGCGTGGTTACAAAACGATCAAAATTATTTAACTCCTGATGCCATCGCTCAAGAAGCATGGACTATATTTGAAGGCTCGCTATCACTTGGATATACGAAAAGTACAACTTGGCTCCGCCTAAACATTGATCCGCAAATTATTAAAAAAAATGACGGCATTAACAGAGCACGTTTAGTACTCAGAGTGTTACCAAACCATCTTAATGAAATTGCAGTATTTTATACTAATCAATTAACATCGCCTGCTTATGTTTTAGGTGATACTCCTGATCGACCATTAAATGGATTGTACTTTATTTCTAATGCAGTCGTTCTCTCTGATATACAGGCGCCATTTGATATTATTCTGCGGGTCAGAACCGATAGTAATCACACTATTGATGCTGTTGTATTGGGCTGGGATGGCGCTGTCGAAGAAAACTACTCACGTCTTACTTTCATATTAGTATATATTGTATTTTTAGGGATTGTTACAATATTTTCGATTGTAAAATATTTTACTACAAAAGATCGATTGATATTATTATTTATAATGGTCAATTTGACCGCGATTGTTCTTGGAGCTCTTTTGCTAGGGCTATTTCGACTAAAGCTCTTTGAAACAATTGACCCTATCGTCTTTGATCGATTTACATCGTTGATAGTGCCATTATATTTTCTGAGCTTACTGGTATTTCACTCGCAGATACTAAAATATTTTGGCATTTCAAATATTTTCTATATCGTCATGTGTTTTATAACGATTATTCCAATTTTGACGGTAGTCATGGTCGTTTCTGGCTATGTGCTTGAAGGTCTGCTTATGACTCAGGTTACAATTCCTTTAAGTGCTATTTTTGTATTTTTAAGCACTTTATCTATTAAGAAAAATATTGATTCGGAAACAAGTATTTTATTTCGTTGGCAGAAGGGCTACCTGATTTTTACATATGGAATACTAGCGGCAGTATCCATACCGCAATCATTGCGAATTCTAGGAATAAAAAAATATGGAGAGCCATTTTTTGGTGGTTTTGCAGCGTACAGTATTATGAGCACAATATTACTAGGTTTTGTGCTTTTGGTCCGTTCGCGGCAACTAGAAATTAAACGTGCAGAGCGTGAAAAAGCTCTTAGTCTTGTTTCACAAGAAGTCGAATATCTCAAAAATAAGGCTTTAGAACAGTCAGAACTTATAACAATGCTCACTCATGAATTAAAGACACCTATGTCTGTGGTTACCCTAGCCCTTGGTCCATCTGGAAAAAATATTGAAATTCAAGAAAGAGCACATCGTGCAGTAAAGAATATAAAAGACATTATTCAACGTTGTGAGCATATGGCGCGACTTGAGTATCCCATCAATTATTCCGATGTAGGAATAGAATATGAAAAAGTAGAAATAGTAGAAATATTGCGTGACGTTATAATGCTAAACGAAGCTGTGGAAAATATTGAAGTAACTAGTCGAGAAAAAATACCTGTAATTACGACCAATCGACAATTGATATTCGTTGTTATCAATAATTTGATTGAAAATAGCCTCAAATATGGGTTGGTAGGAAAAAAAATAGAAATAATTATAGAGAAGCATCGAAAAGATGGGGCAGACGGTATTCAAATAGCGTTCATCAACGAAGTAGGAAAAGCAGGTCGACCCGATTCTAAGCAGATATTCGAAAAATATTATCGCTCACCTCATGCGAGGTATAGTTCAGGTTCTGGTTTGGGCCTTTACCTCGCAAAAAAATTTGCAGAGCTACTTAAGGGTGATATCAAACTTGTGGACGGCGAAAAAGTCAGGTTCGAACTATGGATACCAGTCTAAGAATAGGACTTGTCGAGGATAATGAGGATTTACGCTCATCGCTTGTCGATGTTCTTAAAATCAATGGATTTAAAGTTACGAGTGCTTCATCTGCCGAGGAAATAGTCGAAAACGAAAACTTTATATTTTGTGAAGTTATGATTATTGACCTTAATCTTCCAGGAGAAGACGGGCTCAGTCTTACTGTACGGCTAAAAAAATTATATCCGCGACTTCGTATCATTATGATGACAGCTCGCTCTGCATTAGAAGAGAGGATTGTTGGATATGATAATGGCGCTGATTTATATCTTGTAAAACCTATCATGGAACTAGAATTGATTGCTGCGTTAAAAGCTTTAGCCCGACAGATCTATGTAGACAGAACTCGAACACAAGATAATAGAGAAATAGTCTTACAGTTAAAATCAAGCAATTATGAATTAACGGGGCCGAATGGCCAATTACTATTGACGTATAATGAAGCAAAGCTTTTGACCGCATTGGCTTCGGCCCCTGGTAGTACTCTAGAATATTGGCAGTTGCTTGAATTGCTGAAGCTCGAATTGAATCCAATTGGAAAAAAAACGTTAGCGGTTCGGTTAACGCGCTTAAGAACGAAGCTAATTGATCTCGGTTGTTCAGGTGACGTAATAAAAGCAATTCGGTCTGACGGTTATCACTTATGTGTGCCACTCCTTATTATTTAATGTCGTTATCAAACGTCTCAATCGGATTAGGCCTTGGTATTGGTTGAAGCCAGAAAACTGCTTCTTTCGTGTCTATTACGATAGGGAGCGATTGGACATAAGTGATAAATAGACCGCAGTTTCTCTTAGAGGCCGCTCAGTACAGTCGGACAAAAATAGAGCGATTATAGGTCGTGCAAGGACGGGTAGGCTTGATTAAGCTATCGAGCACTTAACTTATAATAGTATTCCTAAAGTGAGCCTCAGCTGCTTAAACAAAGGGATCGACCAGGGCTATAAGTGAGATTGAGGTCGATCTCCGCGATGCAGGAAGGATGTCCAAGTGTCATAAACTTTAGTTTACGACTTTAGCTTTGCCGTCATAACAATCTCAATCTCAGCTCCCCCGCCAAGATCGGCAACACCTACTGTGGCGCGTGCAGGCAGGTAGTCCCCAAAAAATTCTGTCCATACGGCATCCATTTCCTTCTTCTTTGATAGGTCCGTTACAAAAATGGATGCCGAGAGCACGTGCTGCCTATCACTCCCGCCTTCGTGCAGGTAGGTCTCAAATTTTTCAAGAATATTGCGTGTCTGCTCTCCCATTGATTTCGTTGTGTCGTCAGCGATCGCGCCACCGATAAAGAGGAGATCTCCTGTTCGCACCACACGGTGCTGGATAGGCGTACGAAGCTTGCGTTCAATGTTCATGTTTGTCTCCGATGTCAGCCGTTTCAAAACGGTCAGGTCTGAAGGCCTCAAGTGAAATATTAGTTTTTCCGGTCGCGATAAGTTCGGCCATAGTATCTCCCGTCCCAGGGCCTAACTGGAACCCGTGCAACGAGAAGCCGAATTGATGAAACAGACCGTCATGTTTCCGGCTGGGGCCAAGAACCGGGATATCGTCTGGCATTTTTGCCTCAATTCCTGCCCAAGCGCGCACGATGGTAGCTTCTCGCATTATCGGGAATAAATCCCAAACAGTCCGCGCATTATTTTTAAGTTGTGTCCAATCGAGGTCAGTTTCATTGGTGTCAGGATAGGCCCGGCCAAGATAACCGCCGCCAATCATCACGGTGCCGTTCTCAAATTGTTTGAAGGACAGTTTCCGGCCTCGAAGAATAACAACTGGCTTAATGAAAGTTGGTACACGCGATGTGATCATCAGCATAGGGGCAACAACTTCAAGCGGAACTGGTTCCCCTAACATTGCTGCGAGTTTGCCACCCCAAGCGCCAGCTGCGTTGACGAGAACCGGCGCTGAGTAAACCTCGCTGCCAGCTGTGACATACCAATGACCGCCATCGCGTTTGACTGTGTCAACGCGGACACCTTCGATAATGCGAGCACCGCGCCTCTCTGCCATGCGTCGGAAGGCCGTAGTCGTTTGTGCAGGATTAGCTGCGCCATCGCGCCGAGAGACCACGCCACCAGGGCAACTTTCAGCTACTGCGGGCACGAGACGACGTAATTCCTTCGCGTCAATAAGCTCTTCATGGTTAAAGCCGCGAAGGTTTAATTCGGCTACGCGATCGCGCATGGGCGCAAGTTCACTCTCATCCTCGGCGACAAGGACCTGTCCGTGACTATCGAAACCACAATCGTCTTCAACCAGATCCTGGATCTTCTCCCAGATATCCATTGAGCGGATCGAAAGCGGAATTTCAGCAATATGGCGCATCAATTGTCGTACACCACCTGCATTGACGCCAGATGCATGGCGGCCTGCATAATCTTTCTCAATCAAAATCGGCTTGAGACCGCGTAAAGCGAGATGTAATGCCGTTGAGCACCCATGGATACCACCACCTACAATGATCACATCCGCGGTTTGCATCAGCCGCGCACCACTGCCTTGATCGCTGTCTCATCCTGCGGAATGGACGCAAGTTCGGCAAGACTGATCGGTTTCACTGGAGAGCGAAGGCGGTAATAGCCAATCTCTTCTGGCGATTTCCCACGTTCATCGGCCATCAATTCTGTCACAGTCAAGCCGCAGAGACGACCTTGGCAAGGTCCCATGCCTGTCCGACGATATGCCTTCAACTGATTGGGGCCGGTAGCACCAATGGCAATTGAAGCACGGATCTCGCCAGCCGTAATTTCTTCACAACGGCAAACAATCGTTGAAGCATCCTGAGGAATACGGAAGACCTTCGAGGGCCGATAAAGGTGATCGAGAAACGCGCGGCCTCGCATGGTTTGCGCCAACCGGTTCCGCACATTATCGCGCGACGGGATTTGGGCGAGCGCATCGGGACGCAAGTTGGCGACGGTATCTATAGCAGCGAGACGACCCCTTTCAGCAGCCGATTCAGCGCCGCCTATTCCAGCACCATCGCCCGCAATCATAATGCCCTTGATTGACGAATTGCCGCTTTCATCCAGGACTGGACGGAAGCAGAGCTGGATGTCATCCCACTCGTGCTTAATGCCTGCGGCCATGGCGAGGTTGACGTGCGGAACAACGCCCTGATGTAACATCAAAACATCGAGGTCAATCGACCCTGTCCTTGATCCTGCCTCCCATACAAGCGTTTGAAGCTTGTTTTTTCCTTGGGCTTCAAGTCGTGTCACACCTGTGACGATTTTTACGACACGCTTTACTTCACGGATCAACCCGAGACCTTTTATCCAATAGGGAGAAAAGACGAAGCCAGGCAAGTGAGGCGCTGCTGAAATGTAATTGGCTAATGGTGTCGTATCAAAAATAGCAGCAATATGGCCGCCGGCACGTAATATCTGCGCGGCGTAAAGCCAAAGTAAGGGCCCCTGACCAGCCAACGCCAAGCGGCCACTCGGGATAAGGCCAGACGATTTCAACAAAGTTTGCCCTGCACCTATCGTCATCACCCCAGGCAGCGTCCATCCCGGGATAGGAAAAGGACGCTCCATCGCTCCTGTCGCAATGATCACCCGCTCGGCCTTGATCAAACGCGCTTCACCGCCACACGAAAGACCCACCACACGTTCCCGATCAAGGCTCCACACTGTGCAACCAGCAAGACGGTCAGCACCACTTTTTTCGAAGGTGTGAACGAGATCATTGCCAGCTTCATAGTCTTTGCCGAGGATCGAAGAGTTTTTTAATGGTGATGTTGTGATGGCACGATAAATCTGGCCACCCGGCGCAGAATTTTCGTCGACGAGCAAAGTTCTCAACCCAGCCTCTGCGGTAGTGGCTGCTGCTGCTAAACCCGCCGGGCCCGCTCCAATCACGATTACGTCATAGGCGGCGTGAAGTGATTCTGGGAAGCTCACGATTCTATCTCCCGCTTGCCGTTTTGGCGCGTGATGACCATGCCGTCGCTGACAGGAATGAGACATCCTTGGCGATTTCCGATACCATCAATGGTTACGAGGCAATCGAAACATACGCCCATCATGCAATAAGGCGCGCGTGGCGTACCATTGACGGCCGTGTAGCGGTAGGGCTCGACGCATCCTGCCGTGAGAATTGCCGCGCTGACAGTATCGCCACGACGCGCAGTCACAGGCAAGCCATCAACTGTGATTTGCACAGCGGGCTCTTGGTGATTAGTTGCTCTTTTGAACATGCAAACTCCTGCAGGGCTAGGCAGCACTGCCTTAATAATATCCGCTCGATTGAACCTGTATTTGATCGAAACGCCGCGCTGAGAAAGCGCCAACGCGCTCAAGATCAAGATTACCTTTCGCGATCATGGGTGCGATATCGAAAGCGTGATTGGGGGCGAGAGTGACACCTGAATGGCAGCATGTGACGAAGGCGCCCGGGCATGTTTCTGATTGGTCATAGATGGGGAAACCATCTTTTGGCATGACACGGATCCCGCTCCAAGTTCGCACGATATTGAGCTGATTAAGTAAAGGAAACATGCGGCGCGCACGGTCAGCCATGACAGCGTTGATAGGCAGATTTTGTACAGTATCGTCTATAAACTCTTCTCGACTGTCGCCAATCATCACCGTTCCCTCATCAGTTTGACGAATAGTCGTAAGTGGAAAACCTAGAAAAGGAACGGTTCGTTCGGTAACGAGGATTTGGCCCCGCGTCGGAGACATCGGAGCCTTTAAGCCGACCATATGAGCCAGTGTCATATTGGCGTTTCCTGCAGCCAGCACGACCTTGCCAGCGCGTATCTCACCTTGCTCGGTTGAGATTTTAAATTCACCATTGCGGTGTTCGATGGTGCTGACGCGATGCTCCGGTCTATAATCGACGCCCGATGTCTTGAGCGCACTATGGATGGCACGCAAATAGCGTAAGGAGTTCACATGTCCGTCGAGAGGGCAATATGTTCCTCCCACCACATCAGGACCGATATGAGGAAGCTGTTTTTTGACTTCATCATGGTCAAGTATTTCTATTTTGTAATCGGTTGCGCCGGGTTGATTATGGAGCCTCCGCAGGGATAGTCGCCGATCCTCGAGTTCCTTCTCACTCAAAGCGAGATGAAAGCCACCGGGGCGCTGATGGCACACGTCGATGCCAGTTTGGGCTTTGATTTCGTCTGACAATTTTGACCAGGTTTCTGATGCGCGTACCGTCCAACCTGTGTACTCAGGAAGGCCAAGACCTTTGCTTTGCACCCAAACCAAGGCAAAATTTGCGCGGGAAGCGCGCTTAGTCACATCCCCTTCGTCGAGAACGCAGGTGCGCTGCCCAAGGCGGCCCAATCCCCATGCAATCGATGAGCCCAATAATCCGCCGCCGATAACAGCAACGTCATATTCATTGGTGGATTGGGTATGATTCATGGTCACGCCTTATTTAGTGCGATCGCTGTGGCCTGTAAGCACATGTTCGAGGCCGAACATCCGGTCGAGTATGATCAGTGCCAATACTGTGATTGCGATGACGCTAGCCGACACTGACGTAACCAGCGGATCAATATTGTCTTGGATATAGAGGAACATACGTACCGGCAAAGTTTCAGTGCCAGGAGCAGCCAAAAAGACCGTCATTGTTACCTCATCGAAGGATTGGATAAAGGCGAGCGCCCATCCGCTGATGAGGCCGGGCATGATGAGTGGCAGTGTCACGCGTCGAAATACGACCCAATCCCTTGCGCCGAGGGAGATTGCAGCCTGTTCGATCGAACGATCCATTCCCGTTGCTGACGAGAGAGTAAGCCGTAATGCGAATGGAAAAATCACCACGATATGGGCGATGAGCAGCGCTGCAAATGTGCCGCTTAAACCGAATTGAGTGAAGAAGCGGAGAAATGCAATGCCGAGCACCACATGCGGGATCATCAGTGGCGAGAGCAGGAGGGCAGATATCGCATCACGACCTCGGAACTGGTAGCGCGCAAGACCCAGTGCTGCCGGTACAGCAAAAGCCAGAACAATCGTTGATGAAAGCGCTCCCAAACCAATTGATACCCAAAAAGCGCGAATAAATTCGGGATAACGCCCAATGGCCTCAAACCAGCGAAGCGAGAAGCCATTTGTGGGAAGAGACAGATATCCTTCCGGCGTGAAGGCCACCAAACACACCACAATGATCGGCGCCAGCATGAATGTGACGAACAATGTATGAAATAGCAGCGAGATGAAACCGTTCTTGCTCATTCGAACACCGCCTTATAACGGCGTTCGATAAGCGCATTGCTGGATACAACAATGATTACAAGTGCCACAAGCAATAATACGGCAACTGCTGCACCAAGTGGCCAGTTTAGCGTGTTGAGGAACTCGTCATAGGCTAAGGTGGCTGCAACCTTTAGTCGGCGTCCGCCAATGATTGCTGGTGTAGCAAACGCGCTCGCTGCGAGGGAAAATACGATAATCCCGCCTGACAGTAGGCCCGGCATGATTTGTGGAAATATAATGCGGCGCATAACAGTTAATTGGCTTGCACCAAGGGATAGGGCTGCGTTTTCAATCTGTGGGTCCAACTTCTGCAGCGCTGCCCATATCGACAGCACCATAAAAGGCATCATAACGTGCGACAGCGCGATGACGACACCAGTTTCCGTAAACATGAAGGGTAACGGAGCATCGATAACTCCAATTTTCATCAATGCCATGTTGACGACACCGTTTTTGCCACCAAACAACAAAGCCCAGCCTAATGTGCGCGCGACAACAGAAATCAAAAGAGGACCGAGAATGACAAGAAGGAAAACCCCCTTCCATGGTGCTCTCATACGATTGAGAATGTATGCTTCTGGTGCCCCCAGCGCCATCGTGATGAATGTGACAATTACAGCGATCCGAAATGTGCGTGCGAACATTTCGTGAAAATAAGAGTCCGACCAGATCTCATACCAATTCTTCAGAATGAAGACTGTCTCAATACCTTTGTATTGACCCCAGTCATGAAACGAGAGCATCACCGTCATGATGAGGGGAATGATGACAACGGCAAGAAACAGCGCAAGCGATGGGAGTATCAAACCCCATGCTGATCGCGTTTGAGTGGATAGGAAGAAAGGGGATGAGCTTTGCATCACCCAACCTTGCCGTTTGTGCGCACAAACGTATCTTCTTCGCGCCAGGCGAGATGCACATCATGCCCTTCCTCTGGCATTGATGTACCATCGTTTTGACGAATAACTGTTGCGATGCCGGCGGATGTTTCGATTTGGAACAACCAATGATTACCTTGGAAAATACGTGTGCGAACTGTTCCACGTAATCCAGTCGCGGCAAAACTCACGCGCTCAGGCCGAATTGAGATGATCACAGCCCCTTTGATGTGCACTGCGGTATTGTAGATATACTCTCCAACGAGAATGCGGGATATGCCATCTCGAGAGGCCTGTACTTCACCCTCAAATGCATTTGTTTTTCCAAGAAAGCTAGCGACGAAGGCCGATGCGGGTGATTGATAAGTATCTTGCGGCGATCCAATCTGTTCGATGACACCTTTGTTCATCACGACAATCCGGTCAGAAAGGGCCATGGCCTCGTGCTGATCGTGAGTGACAAGGATAGTCGTGGTGCCCAGGTTGCGTTGGATTTGACGCAATTCAATCTGCATTTCCTCGCGCAGTTTTGCATCGAGGTTAGATAAAGGTTCATCTAAGAGGAGGATCTGCGGACGAATGACAAGAGCACGCGCCAAAGCAACACGCTGTTGTTGCCCACCCGACATGCGGCGTGGAAAGCGTTCTTCATAACCTGCCAGACCAACAAGTGCTAGAGCATCCCGGACGCGCTGATCACGATCGGATCGCGGGATAGAACGCATTTCAAGCCCAAAAGCGACGTTTTGTGCGGCTGTCATGTGCGGGAAGAGCGCATAGCTTTGAAAGACAATGCCAAGCCCGCGTTCAGCTGGTTTGACATTAGAGAGATCACGTCCATCGAGACGAATGATCCCCTCCGTCAGCGGTACAAAGCCGGCAATCATCTGCAACGTCGTAGTCTTGCCGCAACCGGACGGGCCGAGGAGCGAGACGAATTCACCCTTCTGAACCGTAAGGTTGATTGCGTTCACGGCGGTGTGATCACCGAAAGTTTTTGTAACGTTCTGTAGTTCAAGAAAAGCCATGTTGGACCGCCGATTTGCGAGGCCTCCCGCAACGGCGGGAAGCCTCATTCCAAGAAGTCTTAGCGTTCGACTTCACGGTTCCAGCGCTTCGTCCATTCTTCGCGCTGAGGGTTAATTGCATCCCAATCAGGATTATAGAGTTTTGCCGCCCTTTCACCGATAGGCGCCATTTTTGCGAGTTCAGCTGGTACTTTCACAGTTTTGTTAACTGGGCCATATCCGTAATCCTTCAAGAGGATCAACTGCATGTTCGGCTCCAGCATTGCTTTGATAAAGTCGGAGGCCATCTCCGAGCTGCCCGCCTTTTCGACCGGGCAAGCAGACGCGAGCAGAGTCACAGCCCCTTCCTTCGGGTATACGAAGTCAACCGGGAAACCGGTATTGGCAAAAGATTGAACGCGGCCCGTGCCCCACACGCCAATCACAGCCTGATTAGATTGGAACAATTCCGTCATCTTGCCGGGTGATGGTTCGTAGACCAGAACGTTCGGATTTACCTGTTCCTTCATCACCTTGAAGCCAGGCTCGATATTTTTCTCACCACCGCCATTCATTTTTGCAAACATGAGAAGAGTATAGAGGCCATAGGTATTATTGATCGGCGGAATGACAACCAGCTTCTTGAACTTCGGATCTTTGAGGTCGTCCCACGAGGTTGGAGGAGCCCAACCCTTCTCAGCAAAATACTTTGTATTGTACATCAGCCCCGTCGCAACAAGTCCGATCGCGACAGCCTTGTCGTCTTTAAAACGCGCGGCAGGGTAGAGGTCAGCTTCAGGTAATTTATCGATCTTACGGCAAAAACCGAGCTGAATTGCCTGATACATCGGGCCATCATCGACGATTGCCACGTCAATTTGCTGGTTTCCCTTTTGGGCCTGAAGCTTGGCGAGTGTGTCGGTCGAGTTACCGGCAACATATTCGACTTTCACATTGTGCTTTTTTTCAAAGGCCGGGATGATTTCCTGGCGCATTGTCTGTTCAAAGGAGCCGCCATATCCCGCTACGTAAAAAGTTTTAGTTTGAGAAAGCGCTATGCTCGATGAGCATGCTAAAGCTAGAGCACTTACTGCTGCTATGGACTTGATTGAAGTCATCTGTTTCTCCTCCCCCGGGGTGAGTGGTACCCAACCACTGACCTATCAGCAGGCTTTCAAGGTCGCTGCACGGCGTCAAATGCATAATTGGACATAAACTATGCCTTAATGTTATGTATTTGGCATGAAAAGGACAAATCTGAGACAAATCGAAGCTTTTCGAGCGCTAATGGTGACCGGTAGCGTTACCTCGGCTTCCCATATGCTGGCGATCACCCAGCCGGCGGTGAGCCGTCTATTGCGCGATTTGCAAGACGCATTAGGTCTCAAGTTGTTGGAAAAAAAGGGAACTAAGCTTGTTCCGACGGCTGAAGGAACAGCCCTTTATGCAGAAGTAGAGAGATCCTTCATCGGGCTTGATAGGATTACACAAGCGGCAGACGATATTCGTATTCGAAGAACTGGCGCCATAAGGATTGCGGCGCTGCCTGCTCTAGCAAATGGATTTATGCCCCGTTTCGCAGGAAGATTTATGTCTTCCCGACCCCATTTGGATCTCTCGTTTTACGGCGTGATTTCACCTCTTGTGGTGGACTGGGTAGCTAGTCGTCAGTGTGATTTTGGTTTTGTTGAAATGCCAATCGCTCATCCTGACTTGCCCAGCATTGCTA
>VERN01000002.1 GCA_018882635.1 Beijerinckiaceae bacterium
CAGCGGCGCGGCAATTGGCGCGACGGCCCTCTGCCGCCTCAGCCCTTACGCGCAAGCGAAAGCCTGATGCGCAGTGCGCTCTTCAGCCGCAATGCCGCCGGCACCATCTCGCCGCGTGAGGCGCTCATTCTCCTTTTGCTGGTGTCGCACCCGAGCCTTTTCGAGCGCCATGTGGAAACGCTCGCCGAATTGGAGTGGAAACACCGGGATTCTGCAGCCCTTTCAGCCGCTTTGCTGGATCTTGCCGCGATGGGCGGGGCCACGACAGACCTGCCAGAGAGCCTGCGGGCGCAGGGACATGGGGAATTGCTGGACCGCGTAGAGCAGGCCTTATCGCCCGGCGACCGGTCAGTTCTGCGCGATGGCAAAGCCGGCCTCGCGCCTGATGACCTTTTAAGGCAATCGCTGGCCTTGCATCGGCGCGCTTTGACGCTAAATACGGAACTCCGCTCGGCTGAGCGGGCTTTGGCCGAAGATGCCAGCGACGCCAACCTGGCCTGGGTCCGCGATATCACGGAACAGATTCAGGCGATTGAAGGCATCGAGGCCGATATTGACCGTTTGCGTGCCGGGGGGTGACGCCGACGGGAAGAAGGAAGCGGGGGGTAACCTAGCCTTGGGATCCGAACGGAACCAAGGCAGGCGCGTCAAGCGGATGATGGTCTCACGGGGCCGGGAAAAGGGCGGCGGAGCACCGGTTCCGGTCCGCCCGCTTATGCGTGAAGAACAACCCTCCCGGACGGGCGGGACGGGTGTGGAGCGATCGGGCGATGGCCACGAAGACGAATGAGAAGCAGGAAGGCGAGGTCATCGAGGCCCCGCAGACGGACAGTCCCCTTCTGGATCTGACCGATGCTGCCGTCAAAAAGATGATTAAGACCGCCAAGAAGCGCGGCTATGTCACTTATGACGAGTTGAACGAAGTCCTGCCGTCTGACCAGACCACGTCCGACCAGATCGAAGATATTTACGCGATGCTCAATGAGATGGGCATCAACGTTGTCGAACCCGAAGAAGCTAGCGAAGAAGGCTCAGCTGAAGGCGGCGACGAAGGAGACGAGGAAGAAGGCGGCGATCTCGTTGAAGCATCGCCTCGCACCGTTGCCATCTCCGAGAAGAAATCCGAACCCGGTGAACGCACGGACGATCCGGTCCGCATGTATTTGCGCGAGATGGGATCGGTCGAACTGTTATCGCGCGAAGGCGAAATCGCCATCGCCAAGCGCATCGAGGCTGGCCGCGAAGCCATGATCGCCGGGCTCTGCGAAAGCCCGCTGACATTCCAAGCGATCATCATCTGGCGCGATGAACTCAATGACGGCAAGGTTCTCTTGCGCGACATCATTGATCTAGAAGCGACCTATGCTGGTCCGGAAGGACGGGGCGCGCCCAAGATTGATGCCGACGCAGAAGGCGAAGCCGAAGCCGAAGTGAACGAGCCCGAGATCCCGGAAGGTGATCTCGAAGAAGACGACATGGAAAACAATGTGTCGTTGTCGGCCATGGAAGCGGAATTGAAGCCGAAAGTTCTCGAAACTTTCGACAACATCGCCGATAGCTACAAAAAGCTGCGCCGCCTTCAGGACCAAAAGGTCGAAGCGAAGCTTCAGAACGACTCTCTCTCCCCAGCTCAAGAGCGTAAATATAAAAAGCTCAAGGAAGAGATCGTCACGCACGTCAAATCCTTGTCGCTCAACCAGAACCGCATTGATGCGCTGGTCGAGCAACTTTACGACATTAACAAGCGCCTGATTGGCCTTGAAGGTCGGCTGATGCGCTTGGCTGAAAGCCATAAGGTTTCGCGCGAAGACTTCCTGAAAAACTATCAGGGTTCAGAGCTTGATCCGAAATGGTTGCTGCGCGTCTCGAAGCTTGGCACGAAGGGCTGGAAGCAATTCGTCGCCGCCGAGAAGGATGGTATCCGTGACATTCGTCAGGACATCCACGCGCTCGCATCAGAGACCGGGCTCGAAATTCAAGAATTCCGCCGTATCGTTCATCTCGTCCAGAAGGGCGAGCGTGAAGCCCGTCAGGCGAAGAAGGAAATGGTCGAGGCCAATCTGCGTCTCGTGATCTCGATCGCCAAGAAATACACCAATCGCGGCCTGCAATTCCTCGATCTCATTCAGGAAGGCAATATCGGCCTGATGAAAGCGGTCGATAAATTCGAATATCGCCGCGGTTATAAATTTTCGACCTACGCTACCTGGTGGATTCGTCAGGCGATCACCCGTTCGATTGCTGACCAAGCGCGCACGATCCGTATTCCGGTGCACATGATCGAAACGATCAACAAGATCGTTCGCACGTCGCGCCAGATGCTGCATGAAATTGGCCGCGAACCGACACCGGAAGAGCTCGCTGAGAAGCTGGCCATGCCGCTTGAGAAAGTGCGCAAGGTCCTTAAAATCGCCAAAGAACCGATCTCGCTTGAAACACCGATCGGCGACGAGGAAGATTCACACCTCGGCGATTTCATCGAAGACAAGAACGCGATCCTGCCTATCGACGCCGCGATCCAGTCGAACCTGCGTGAAACGACAACGCGCGTGCTCGCCTCGCTCACCCCACGTGAAGAACGCGTGCTCCGCATGCGCTTTGGTATCGGCATGAATACCGACCACACGCTTGAAGAAGTGGGACAGCAATTCTCAGTGACGCGCGAACGTATTCGTCAGATTGAAGCGAAAGCCCTTCGCAAGCTCAAACATCCGAGCCGCTCGCGCAAGCTCCGCAGCTTCCTCGACAATTGATCGGTCCATGATCGGTCAAGATACAAAGCCCCGCCAAGGCGGGGCTTTTTCTTTGGCGCATATCGTTTTATTTCCCGGTCCAACAAAAAGGGCGCCATCGCTGGCGCCCTTGAAGTCTGCGGGAGGAAACGCTTACTTCGACGGCGCGAAGATGCCGGTCTGGCTGGCCGTGATATCAACCGAAAGCGTGGCAATGAATGTCGGTCCGCACCAATTGGACCGGCCGCTACCGCTGAACACGCCTTGTGGATCAGACGTCAACGTAAAGCACTGGCTCTTTGAAAGGTTGGTGTCGTGATAACGCAGATCAAGCGTCGCGATCTGATAGGTGTAACCAACGCCAATATTGCCATAGGTGTAATCGGGCAAACGGACACTCCCAAGCGTCGCATTGGTGGTGCCGAGGAAATAACGGCCCAACTCGCCCGAGACATAACCGCCCTTCAAGAAGGGCGTATTATACTTCGCAGTGAGTGACGTGTAGGTGCCATAAGCGCCGGTTCCCAGCCAGTTCCATGTGTAGAACACGTTCGCGCCGATTGTGAGATCCTCCCACGTATAAGCACCCTTGGCCGCCAATTCGAACATATCCGTGTTCTTCGGCGTCCAGATCACGCCATTGTTAATGAGCTGCGTCTCATTCGGATAAATGTAGCCAATGCCGCCAAAATCGAATGTGAAATCACCAAATTTCGGGCGGATACCAAAGGTGAGATCAATTTCAGCGGACGGATTTGTCGCCAAATTGACCGAGCTCGCCGCAACCCCAGCATAGAAAAAATTATCCATCAGCTGGAGTTCGCCATAGGCCTGAACAGCTGGCTTACGGTCGGATTGGGAAATGCCGCGGAAATTGTAGTCGGTTAGTCCGCGCGCACCGAATACGAAATCATAAGGAACGCTCTGTGCAGCAGGCGCAGCCGGCTCCGGCTTTTTCTCTGACGGATCAGCTGCCAAAACGCTGCTCGACAACAGTACTCCCGCAACGATCGCTGCCATTTTGATGTGCAATTTGCTGTGAAGCAGCACGTCACTTGCCCGGTAATTGCTCATAAATCCCCCAAAATCCGACTCGAACCATGAACTGGGGGGAAGGGTGCAAAAGCGCGGCCAGCGTCGCTCCAGTGAAGCGCAAGCGCCACAGCACGCGAGTAACTGTGTCGTTGGTGCATCATCCGGTTTGACGGTCATCGCCCAGAACTTTAGAACCGGAGCGGGTGTTTTTGACCCGCCTGTTCTGTGCAGGCTTCATTTTTTAGGAGTTGCCCTATGACCGTTCGATATTCGATCGAAATAATTTCGCGTCTGGTGAACCGCCATTTATCGGCCCTCGTTTCTGAAGCGCGCCTCAACGGTATTGAACTCGAAGATCTGACAATTGAGCTGGCGGCCCATGCAAGCTGTGCAGCCCTTAGCTTCTGGACAGCAGACGATCTTCATGGCCTGCTGGATGCTGCCGCCGCCGAAATCAACACGCGCGCAGACGCCGATCTGAGCCGCGTTGAAGCGGCAGGGTCGGCCTGAGCAAGCGACAGCAAGACGGACAGTGGCGTTCTAACAGGCCAAAGCTCATTTTAGGGTTTTGCACCTGTATCGAGTCTAAAAGCCGCTTTCTTGCGCAGGGATTCGGTGTTTTGTGGATGTTGCAATTCTGTGTGTCCCCAAGTCCAAATGACCACTCGATCCAACGACCCTGACCTGCCTTCGGCCACCACTGACGAGCAACTGCCCCTGCTGGTTCGGCTCGAGCTTGAACTTGTGCGCATGCGGCGTCGCCTAATCGGTGACGAACAAAGCGATCCTGTCTGGGCCATGGTGCTTGAGCTCTGCGCAGCCCGGCTTGAGGGACGCGAACTGTCCGTCACGAGCCTCTGCTTGGCCTCAGGCCTGCCCGTGACGACAGCCCTGCGCCGTCTGGATGAGCTGGAACGGGATGGTAAGATCACGCGCAACCCCGACCGGACCGATCGCCGTCGCGTCTTTGTGGCCCTGGACGCCCAGTTTCATGACCGGATCCTCGTTCAACTCCTCGCCATGAACCGACTGAGGCAAGACCTGCTCCCCATCGCGACCAATGAAGCGCTTTAAATGTGAAGTAGCGCTGCAAATACTAATGGGCAGGCATGCTGCCATATGCGTTGTTTGCAGACCTCGTTCGCGACATATTCATGTCGGTTTTCTTGAGAGGCACCTACCCCCTCCCGGTGCCGGGCTCGCGCAAACCGTTCCCCTCTGGAAGTTTTCAGGCATCGGCCTGATCTGACTTCAAGGCCCGATCTCAAGATCGGGCTTTTTCTTTTTGTGGCGCAATCTTTAGCTGCAGCGGGACGATGTTGAGATCAAATCGTGCCTCAACGATTTGGAACGCAATCAGGCGCCCCTCAAGCGCCAGCGATAGCACCCATAAAAAATGGCCGCTCGAAAGCGGCCATTCTCTAACGTCCCTGAAGGGAGCCTCGATACTCAGCGCAGATTAGCGCAGAATTGCTGGATCTTGGCGCAGGCCTTTTCAAGCAATTCGTTCGAGGTCGCATATGAAATGCGGAAATTCGGACCAGAACCAAACGCTGTGCCATGAACAGCCGCAACGCCTTCTTGCTCAAGAAGCTCGGTTACAAAATCCTCGTCATTCTGAATCACTTTGCCCGACGGCGCTGTCTTGCCAATCGCTTCTGCAATTGACGGGTAGACATAGAACGCGCCTTCCGGCACCGGGCATTTAATATACTTCGCCTGGTTGAGCATCGACACCACGAGATCACGACGCCCTTCAAACACTTTGCGTGATTGCGCGATGAAATCCTGCGGACCGTTCAGCGCTTCCACTGACGCCCATTGCGAGATCACACTGGCGCCTGAGGTCTGCTGACCCTGCACCATGTCCATCGCCTTCATCAGAAGATCAGGACCCGCAGCATAGCCGATACGCCAACCGGTCATCGCATAGGCTTTCGACACACCATTCATCGTCAATGTGCGATCGATCAAATTCGGTTCTACCTGAGCCGGCGTGAAGAATTTGAAATCACCAAACGTCAAATGCTCATACATGTCATCGGTCAGCACCCAGACATGCTTGTGCTTCATCAGCACATCGGTGATCGCCTTGAGTTCATCGCGCGTGTAGGCGGCTCCAGTTGGATTGGACGGGGAGTTGAGGATAAGCCATTTCGTCTTTGGCGTGATCGCGCGATCGAGATCGGCCGCCTGAAGTTTGAAATTATGCTCAAGGTGCGTTTCGACGAATTTTGGTTCGCCGCCGCACAACAGCACCATGTCCGGATAGCTGACCCAGTAAGGCGACGGGATCAGCACTTCATCGCCCGGGTTCAACGTGGCCACGAAGGCGTTGTAGAGCACTTGCTTACCGCCCGTGCAGACGATCGTCTGCGATGGCTTGTAATCAAGACCATTCTCACGCTTGAACTTGGACGCAATCGCCTCGCGCAGCGGCACGATGCCTGAGACTGGCGGATATTTGGTTTCGCCGCGACGGATCGCGTCGATGGCAGCGTCCTTGATGTTCTGCGGCGTATCGAAATCCGGCTCGCCCACGGAGAGGCTGATCACATCACGGCCCTGCGCTTTCAGCTCGCGCGCTTTCTGCGTGATGGTGATGGTGGCAGAAGGCTTCACACGCTTGAGAGCATCGGCAAGAAAGGCCATGGCGGCAACTCCGGATATCGGATGAATGGAACGGGCGCGAAGCTAGTCGCCCGCCACGGCTTGGGCAAGCTGAAAGGCCCATCCAGCCCCCTTTATTGGTGAAAAAAGCGCAAGCGAGGGCCGTTCCGATGGTCTGCTGCTTTGATCGCGATAAGGGGATTGAAGGCCTAGGACGGACCTTAGGTTGATCTGTGCTATGCGCGTTGCGAGGCGGCTGCCCCAACGAGACCAAGCCGCAGCGGCGGATCAGCCCCGGAAAACCAATCCAGCACCGAGAGCGATAAGCAAAAAGCCGGCGGCATGATTCCAGCTGAGCGGCTCCTTCAAAACAAACACTGAGAAACCCGCGAAAACCACGAGCGTAATGACTTCCTGAATGGTTTTGAGTTCAGCCGCCGAATAAACTTCATGCCCGATGCGGTTGGCCGGAACGGCAAGACAATACTCAATAAAAGCAATGCCCCAACTCGCCAAAATCACGAGCGGCAGCGCCACGCTTTTATATTTGAGATGGCCATACCATGCGATCGTCATGAAGACGTTCGAGGCAATCAGCAGCAGGATTGGCAGAAGGGTCGGCGAGAGAGGAAGGGTCATCGGTCGGCTATCAGGCAGGGTGGCGGAAAGACCGCCATTGTGAACCCTGCCCTGAGACCGGACAACCGAAGATCAGCGACGGCGCTGAGGGCCACCACGTTGCGGCGGACGCGGACCGGCCGAAGCCGCGCGCTCATCCTTATGGCGGAAAATGAGACGCCCTTTTTCAAGATCGTAAGGCGACATTTCGACCGTCACACGGTCGCCAGCCAGCGTCTTGATGCGGTTCTTTTTCATCTTGCCCGCAGTATAGGCAATGATGGAATGGCCGCTGTCGAGTTCGACGCGGTAGCGCGCATCGGGCAGAATTTCCGTCACGCGGCCTTCAAATTCGATGAGCTGTTCTTTAGCCATCGGTACTCCGTTCAGATCCCAAACAAAAACCGCCGTTCGCGGGAACGGCGGTCAGCGTTGAAGGCCCGCTCACGCAGGCCTTCGATACTGCCGAATTAGACGGCGCGAAGATTCGTGGCCGAAGTCTTGCCCGAACGCTGGTCGGTCTGCAACTCATAGCCGATCTTCTGGCCTTCGCGGAGGCCACGCATGCCAGCGCGCTCAAGCGCGGTCGCATGAACGAACACGTCCTTGCCACCTTCATCCGGCTGAATGAAGCCGTAACCCTTGGTTTCGTTGTACCACTTAACAGTACCGGTCGACATCGTTGCAGTCCTTGTTCCATTTGCACGTTCTGGGCAGCTTCCCGCCCGGTTAGTCGAAGATTGGTGAGGAGGCTGAAACGTGCGCCCGGTTTCAGGCGAAGCGGACCAGTTCGTCATGGCCAATTCGATCCGAAAGAATAAGCGGAAGATTGTGGCTTTTTAGCGGCAAAATTGTGGCAGAGATTTCCCGCAGGTCAGCCGGGGCCGATGAGGCCCGGCCAATCGGTCAGGCGAGGAAAAACCGGCTACTGTTCATGCCGAGAAGGGCCATGCAATGAGCGAGGATCGTTTCGGGGCCGATTATTATCGCGAAATGACTGACATCATTCTCTCCCGCCCAGCTCCTCCTCTCTATGGGACGACGGACGGCCCGCCTTGCCATCGGGCAGATGAATATCCTTACCTAAGGGAATTCCATTGTGCCTCGCGAGCCCGGCTGTTCTAATTTTGTGTCGATTCTGGTCGGCTTGGATCGGCGCAACCCTTGCCGCATGCCACCCCTACCGCCATGTTCGCCCCATGCCCAAAACGCCAAAATCATCCGCGCCGCGCTCCAAAGCGTCTAAGCCCGCTCTCAAACCGCTTGAGCCGCATCTCGCACAATTGCTGAGCCCCGGCCTCGCGAAGGAGCAAGGGTTCGCAGAGGCGCCGCAGAATTTTGAGATCGACATTCCGCTAACGCCCGGCGACCGCCGTCGTGACACCGGGCTCACCCGCGAGAAAATGCTCGGCGATACGCCCAAGCGCGTGCGTCAGGGCAATGTGGTGCGCGATCGCGACGAGGCTATCCCGCAGGGCATGACCGGTGCCGGCGCGTCGATGGATGCGCTGAAGCAATTGCTTGAAAGCGGCAATCCCTTTCTGAAGGAAGGTATTGTCTGGACACCGCATCGCCCCGAACGACCGGAAAAATCAGAAGGCGGACGCCCCTTCCGTCTCGTTTCGCCCTTCGAGCCGCGCGGGGACCAGCCCAATGCCATTGCCGAACTGGTCGAGGGCATTTCTGCGCGCAGTGAGCGCGATCAGGTCCTCCTCGGCGTGACCGGCTCGGGTAAAACCTTCACCATGGCGCAAGTGATTGAAAAAACGCAGCGCCCGGCTTTGATCCTTGCGCCGAACAAAACTTTGGCCGCGCAGCTTTACGGCGAATTCAAATCCTTTTTCCCCGACAACGCCGTCGAATATTTCGTGTCCTATTACGATTATTACCAGCCCGAAGCCTATGTGCCGCGGACAGACACCTATATCGAAAAAGAATCCACCATTAATGAGCAGATTGACCGCATGCGCCATTCGGCAACGCGGGCTTTGCTCGAGCGCGATGATGTGATCATCGTCGCTTCCGTCTCCTGCATTTACGGTATTGGCTCAGTCGAGACCTATACCGCCATGACATTCGCCGTGAAGGTAGGCGAAAGGCTCGACCAGCGCCAATTGCTCGCCGATCTCGCCGCCCTGCAATACAAGCGCTCAGGCGGCGATTTTCAGCGCGGCGCTTTCCGCGTGCGCGGCGACATTATCGAAATCTTCCCAGCTCACTATGAAGATCGCGCGTGGCGCATTTCCTTATTTGGAGATGAAGTCGAAAGCATCGTTGAATTCGATCCGTTGACCGGCTCGAAAACCGCCGATCTCGAAAGCGTGAAAATTTACGCCAATTCGCACTATGTCACCCCGCGGCCTACGCTCAATCAGGCCGTCAAAGGCATCAAGGACGAACTCAAAAAGCGCCTCGACGAATTGATCCGCATGGGCCGCTTGCTTGAGGCACAGCGGCTTGAACAGCGCACTATTTTTGATCTTGAAATGCTCGAAGCGACGGGATCCTGCCAAGGTATTGAAAACTATTCGCGCTATCTCACCGGCCGCCAACCCGGCGAGCCGCCGCCGACCCTGTTTGAATATCTTCCCGATAATGCATTGGTCTTCACCGACGAAAGCCATGTCACCGTGCCGCAAATTGGCGGCATGTATCGCGGCGACTTTCGCCGGAAGGCGACGCTCGCCGAATATGGCTTCCGCCTGCCCTCCTGCATGGACAACCGCCCGCTACGGTTCGAAGAATGGGAAGCGATGCGGCCGCAGACGGTGCATGTCTCAGCCACACCCGGCAATTGGGAATTGGAAAAAGCGGGCGGCGTTTTCGTCGAACAGGTCATTCGGCCGACCGGCCTGATCGACCCCAAGGTCGAAATCCGCCCGGCCCGCGCACAAGTCGACGATCTTCTCGGCGAAGTACGTGAGACATCGGCCAAGGGATATCGCTCGCTCGTCACCGTGCTCACCAAACGCATGGCCGAACAGCTCACCGAATATCTGCATGAGAATGGCGTGCGCGTGCGCTACATGCATTCTGACATCGACACGATTGAGCGCATCGAGATCATCCGCGATCTGCGGCTGGGCACTTTCGATGTGCTCGTTGGCATCAACCTTCTGCGCGAAGGCCTCGACATTCCCGAATGCGGCCTCGTCGCCATTCTCGACGCGGACAAGGAAGGCTTTCTGCGCTCTGAAACCTCTCTTATCCAGACGATTGGCCGCGCCGCGCGTAACGTCGATGGCCGTGTGATCCTTTACGCCGATCATATGACCGGTTCGATGGAGCGCGCGATTGCCGAAACCAATCGCCGCCGCGAAAAGCAAGAAGCCTGGAACCTCGCCAACGGCATCACGCCTGAAAGCGTCAAGCGGTCGATCGGCGATATTCTCGACAGCGTCTATGAACGGGACCATGTCCGCGTCGATCTCGGCCTCGCCGACACAAAGAGCGCTGGCCACAATATGAAGGCCACGCTGGCCGATCTTGAAAAACAAATGCGTGAGGCCGCCGCCGATCTCGAATTCGAAAAGGCTGCGCGCCTGCGCGATGAAATCAAGCGCTTGCAGGCCACTGAGCTCGTGCTGGCTGACGATCCAATGGCGCGACAATCGGACGTCGAGGGCAAGGCCGGTCGTTATGAGGGCGAACGTGAATATGGCTCGGCTGCCAATCTGCCGAAAACGCGCGCCCGCAAGCCCACCGACGACGATATGGGCCCGCATAATTGGGGCGGCGGCGAAGCCAAGCCAAAGAAGAAAAAGTAGCGCTTCTCACACGAACGGCTTGTGAGATGCGATCAGGCCGGTCGTCGCTCCCAAAACACCGTGCCGATAAATTCGAAGACACGTTCACCCTTTTGGTTGACGCCAACATTATGATGTTCGACGAGCCCCCAACGCGGCTTGGACGCGCTCTCACGCTTGCCGATCACAGTCGATGAATAGGTGATGGTATCACCGGCATAAACCGGCTTCAGCCATTTGAGATCACGAAACCCAGGTGATGGCCCAAGCATCGCTGGGCGCCGCCCATCCGCGATTGTCGCTTGGATGTCAGTCTTCATATGATCAACCATCAACCGCATCCAAACACTTGCGGTGTGCCAGCCCGATGCGCAGAGCGCACCAAAATGGCTATCCTTCGCCGCCTCTTCATCGATGTGAAAACTTTGCGGATCGTAAGCCCGCGCAAAAACCTTGATGGCTTCGGCCGTGAAATGATGGGCCCCTAACGAGACGGAATGACCCATTTCAATTTCTTCGAAATAGATCATGCACCCCTCCCCCGCCGGGCGAAGATGATGGAGTTGATTTGTTCCAGCACCACATCCCCGCGCTGGTTCAGCAATTCAAATTTGAATTTGACGAAGCCGCGATCAGGTTTTGATTGCGACGCGCGCGCCTCAAGCACTTCATGCCGCACGCTTAACACATCACCCGGACGCACCGGGAGAAGCCATCGCACAGAATCGACACCCGGCGCCCCCATCCCCGCTGAATCGAGAATGAATTCGGCGGCAATCAACCGCATTAGAAACGCGCAGCTCTGCCATCCAGAAGCGGCAAGCCCACCCAGCAGACTTTGCGCACCCGCCGCTTCATCAAGATGCATCGGTTGCGGATCATATTGCGCCGCAAAGGCGATCACCTCAGCCCGTTCGACAGGCATCGCGCCATAGCGCGCGATGCTGCCGGGCTTGAAGTCCTCAAAATAATATTTCGGTGTCGTCATTTCTTCTTTTTCGATCCGATCTTTTCGTCCCAAATGCGGAACGCAACGACCATTTTGTCAGGCGTCAAGGGTAATTCAATCGGATTATTAGTGATCAGGCTCGCATATTCAGGGCGCCCAAACTCTTTGATCACTTGCTGGCTCTTCTCAGGCGCGAGATCGAGCGGCACATTCTTCACTGCAGGACCGGGATAGAGATAGCCCTCATCATAGGTAAAAGCCTGAATCTTTGGCGTGAGGATGAACGCCATCAAATCCATCAGCACTGCCATTTTGTCATCTGGCAGGCCACGCGGCACGGTCATGAAGAACGCATCCGACACCCAATGAAAGCCTTTGAGCGTTCCGATTTTCGCTTCCTTCGGCACGATCCCCAGCGCGCGCGGATTAATGTCCCAACCCGTTGTGGAGATGATGATGTCGCGTGTGCCTTCTCCCAGCTCCTTCATGGTGATGCCCGTGCCGGTCGGATAGGCATCAATGTAAGCATTCATCTCTTCGAGATAGGCCCATGTCTTGTCCCAGCCATTGACCGGATCTTTCGGATCCTTGTCACCCAGAATGTAAGGCAGCCCCATCATGAAGGTGCGCCCCGGTCCAGAATTGGCGGGGCGCGCATACAGAAACTTGCCGGGATTAGCTTTGGCCCAAGCGAGCAATTCCTGCGCTGTCGTTGGCGGTGTTTTCACGCGGTCAGGCATATACTCGATCAAAGGGCCTGACGGATAATAGGCGCACACAACACCATAGCCCTGCCCCTGCGCCTTGAAGAGATTGAGCGCCGCCGGTTCATAATTCTGTTCGATGTTTGGAAATGCATCATTATATTTCGGGAAGAGTTGAACCCAGAGATTTTGATCAAGCCCTGCCGCAAGCCCGTCGCTGCCCGTCAAAACAAGATCGAGATCGGGCTTGCCCGCATCGACTTGCGCTTTGATTTTGGCGGCGAGCTCTGGCGCAGGCGCTTTTACAAAATTGAACTTTGAGACGAGCTCCGGCTTGGCGGCGCGATAGGCCTCAAAGCCCGGCTGCAACAACGCCAATGCGCCGCCGACATCAATGATCGATAGTGTGATAGGCGATTTGGGCAAGGCCGGATGCGCGGCGTGTGCGCTGCTCGCACCAAAGGCAGCCACACCAGCAAGTCCACCCAGAACAGTCCGACGGTTGAATTCAGTCATGTTTCTCCCCCGAGATCATCATGACGCCGTGTAAAGCGTATCTCCCATCAGCGTCGTTTCAATCACACGCAGATCATCAGACCAGCGCACTTCCCCTTGTGGCAAGGCAAGGCCATGCCGCGCAGCAGCCTCGACCAAAGCCGCACGCGGATGCGCGGAGGCCATGGCCACCGCATCAGCGAATGAACACAAGCCCCACGCCACTACATTGCGGACGGCATCATCAAGCGTCAGCGCTGAGCCTGCGAGATGCCGCGCACCCGGTTCGCGCACGGCGCCATCCGCGCCACGTTCAACGCGCATGCCAGCAAAAGGATAAATCCCGGGCTTCGCCGCAGCCCCCGCCACAGCATCGGTCACGAGAATTGAACGCGCCTCTGTTTTCGCACGCATCATCACACCGAGCGCATGAGGTGCAACGTGAATGCCATCGGCGATGAAACATCCCATCAACCCATCGCTCGCCAATTGCGCAAAAATTGGATTGTCGAATTTGTGCTGCTGATGCGCGACACCATTGCCAAGATGGGTCGAAAGCGTCGCACCGGCCTCAACAGCGCGCTGAACGTCACGCAAGCGCCCATCGGAATGACCCAGCGCCACCGCAATGCCGCGCTCGCGGGCTGCGCGGATGAAAATCTCAGCGCCGCCTAACTCCGGCGCAATCGTCACGAGCAGAATCGGCTTTTTCAACTGCGCCTGAAGCCGATCCACCATGCCAATATCAGGCGCGATCATCGCGGCGGCCGGATGGCAGCCACGAAAGCCCGGTGCAGGATTGAGAAATGGCCCTTCCAAATGATAGCCCGGCACCATCAAGCCACCGAGCCGCGTGTGTGCGACCGCCTCATCAAGCGCGGCAAAGCGCGCCTGCAATTGCGCCTCTGTTGCTGTGATAAGCGTTGGCAAACATTGCACCACGCCCGTCGCGGCCATCGCATTCAACGCGCGCTCAAAGTCTGACGCTGTCAACGCCGCATCATTGAAATCGATACCGGCGAAACCGTTGACCTGCAGATCAAACAGCCCCGCAGTGATGATCATGGCTTGCGGCTCAACAAAGAGGCCGCAGCCGGATCAGCAAAAAGGCGGCAATCACGATGCGTGCGCACAATCGAAGCGGGGCAGAGATTGCTGAGAGGGCCTTCAAGCGCACCCTTCATCGCTTTAGCTTTGCGCGTATCCGATACGCTTAAGATCAGCGTGTCTGATTTCATCATCTGCTTGATGGACATGGAAATCGCCCGCGCAGGCACATCAGCCAAGGTTGGGAACCAACCCTCGCCCATTTGCTGCCGCCGGCACGCATCATCCAGAGTGACAACGAGATAAGGTTCTTCGGTGTCAAAATCCGCTGGCGGATCGTTGAATGCGAGATGCCCATTCTCCCCGATGCCAGCAAAACACACGGCGATGCGCCGCCCGCGAATGAGCGCGTTCAACCGCGCAATCTCAGCCTGAAGATCAGCCGCATCACCATTCACAGGGATGAAGTGTTTGAGCGCCGGGACATGCGCCAAAAAGCGCTCCCGCAGATATTTCCGGAAACTCGCGCCATGGCTCTCGGGTAATCCAACATATTCATCGAGATGAAACGCTGTCACCTTCGACCAATCGATCCCGGGCGCGCGGACGAGGGCAGCGAGCATGTCGAACTGGCTCGCCCCTGTCGCAACAATGATGGTCGCCTCGCCGTCTTTCGCGATGGCAGAACGGATCAAAGCCGCGCCAGCATCGGCGGCGGCCTGACCTAATGAAGCTTTATCGTTGAAAATCTCGATCTGCATACGCTGATTGCAGCAGAGCGCGCTATGCGACGCAAGAGCCTGCAACAGCGGCGGGTGCGCGGCCTATGCATGGCCGCGCAGCTAAGGTTCAGGTGTTGAAGCGGAAATGCATCACATCGCCGTCGGCGACGGTGTAATCCTTGCCCTCAAGCCGGAACTTACCGGCATCGCGCGCGCCCGCCTCACCCTTGCACGCCACATAATCGTCGAATGCGATCGTCTCAGCGCGGATGAAGCCCTTTTCGAAATCCGTATGGATCACACCTGCTGCCGCTGGCGCTTTGGTGCCCCGCGTAATCGTCCATGCGCGCGCCTCTTTCGGGCCCACGGTGAAATAGGTCAGAAGCTGCAATAATTCATAGCCCGCCCGAATGACGCGATTAAGGCCTGGCTCATCAAGACCAACCGCATCGAGATAGTCCTTCATATCTTCTGGCGGCAGAACAGCGATCTCACTCTCGATCTTGGCCGACACCACAACCGCCTTCGCGCCTTCTTGCTTGGCCCGCTCAAACACTTTTGCGGAGAAACCATTGCCATCATGCGCGGAGGCTTCCTCGACATTGCAGACATAGAGGACAGGCTTCGCCGTCAGAAGATTGAGCATCTGAAACGCTTTTTCTTCTTCGATTTTACGTTCAACAAGGCGTGCAGGCTTGCCATCTTGCAACAACGTGAGACAGCGCTGAACGAGATCAAGCGATTCCTTCGCTTCCTTGTCACCGCTGCGTGCTTTTTTCTCGAGCGCACCGACACGCTTTTCTAGCGAGTCGAGATCGGCCAGCATCAATTCGGTTTCGATTGTTTCAATATCCGCAATCGGGTCGACCTTGCCTTCGACATGGGTGATATCGGAATCTTCAAAGCACCGCACCACATGGGCGATCGCATCCACTTCGCGGATATTGGCGAGGAATTGGTTGCCAAGCCCTTCGCCCTTCGAGGCGCCGCGCACAATGCCCGCAATATCAACAAAGGTGATCCGGGTCGGAATGATCTGCTGCGAGCCAGCAATGGCGGCCAAGGAATCGAGCCGCGGATCGGGCACTGCGACATCGCCGACATTCGGCTCAATGGTGCAGAACGGATAATTCGCGGCCTGGGCGGCGGCGGTCTGCGTCAAAGCGTTGAAAAGGGTCGACTTGCCAACATTCGGCAGGCCGACAATGCCACATTTGAAGCCCATGGCCCGTCCATTCGTGGTTTTATCGGGAGTTGGCGCGACTTATGGAGAGCGAAGGCCGAAAAGGCAAGCGTTTGCGGCCCAAAGCCAGGCCCGCTCTTGCGCCCGCTCGCCCCCTTGGTTATGCACCGGCCATGGAAAAGACCTGCCCTTGCCGGAAGACGGCCGATAAGCCCCTGTCCTATGCCGCGTGCTGCCAGCCCTATGTTGAGGGCAAGGCCGTTGCGCCCACAGCAGAAGCGCTGATGCGCTCGCGCTATTCGGCCTTTGCGGTCGGCAATATCGATTATCTGGTTGAGACCGTGGCACCTGAACAGCGTCACGACATTGATCGCGGCTCGCTGCAGGCGTGGTCGAAAGATTCGACATGGGATGGCCTTGATATCGTCGACACGGTCGATGGCCAAGAAGGCGATAAAACCGGCATCGTCGAATTCGTTGCGCATTTCTCGCGCGAGCGGAAGCGCGAAGCGCATCATGAACGCTCAACCTTTCGCCATGAAAACGGGCACTGGTATTTCGTCGAAGGCGCTAAGCCGAAGGGCAAGCCGGTTGTGAATACGACCAGCGTTGGCCGCAATGATCCCTGCCCCTGCGGTTCGGGCAAGAAATTCAAGAAGTGCTGCGGCGCGTAAACGCGTTTAGCAACGCGCGTTAATCCTGCCCCGGCACGCCATCCATCGCCCGATGGATGCGGTTTTGATATTCCGAATCCTGTTTGTCCGCCAATAGGGCAGCGTTGTCCGCGACGGCGCGACAGAGCGCCTCGACCCATTCGCGCTCATCGCGATCAAAATCCGACAGAACGAAATGGTGCACGAGCGCCTTGTCGCCGGGATGGCCAATGCCCAGCCGCACACGCCGATAATCATTGCCGCAAAGGGCCGTGATCGAGCGCAAGCCATTATGTCCGGCATTGCCACCGCCCATCTTGATCCGCATTTTGCCACGCGGCAGATCAAGCTCGTCGTGAAAGACAACAACATCAGCAAGCGGGATTTTGAAGAACCGCATCGCTTCCGCGACGGCCTTCCCGCTTTCGTTCATATAAGTCTCAGGCTTCAGCAAAATCGCGCGATCGGGCCCAAGCGTGATCTCGGTGATCTCGCCATTGAACTTGCGCTTCCACGGCGGCGCACGAAACGCGCGCGCGATCGCATCCACCGCCATGAAGCCAATGTTATGGCGGTTGCCTGAATAGCGTGAGCCGGGATTACCGAGGCCGGTGAGAAGCAGCATGGCGTCAATTTAACATGAAAAAGCCCCGCAAATCGCGGGGCTTTAAAATTGAACACAAAGGCCGCGCTCGCACGCGGCCTTTCAAGATTACTTCTTGGCAGCCGGAGCGGCCGCAGCTTCCGCCGGGGCGGCAGCAGCAGGCTCATCCTTCATGCCCGACGGCGCAACGACCGTCACAAGCGTGAAGTCCGACTTGTCGAGCGGCACGCAGCCAGCCGGGAGCTTGATCGACTTGATGTGGATCGATGTACCAATGTCGATGCCTGCGAGATCGACATCCACCGACGCCGGAATAGCATCGGCCGGAGCGAGCATTTCGACCGCATGGAGCACGATGTTAACCGTGCCGCCGCGCTTCACACCGGGGCAGGTTTCCTGATTGAGCACATGCACCGGCACTTCGACGCGGATCTTCTGGCCTTCTTTCAGGCGCATGAAGTCGATGTGCAGCGGAATGTCCTTGACCGGATCGAGCTGATAATCGCGCGGGATCACCCGGGTCTTCTTGCCATCCACTTCGACGTCAAACAGCGTGGTCAGGAAGTGACCGGCGAAGATCAGCTTCTGCGCTTCATTGTGGTCGAGGGAAATGCCGAGGGGGGCTTCACCGCCGCCATAAATGACGGCCGGAATGCGATTTTCACGACGCACAGCCCGGGCGGCCCCCTTGCCGCTCTTCGGACGCGCGGCAGCTTTAAGCTGCTTCACAGCGTTGGACATGGAATTCTTCCTTTAAGATCAAAGGCCGCCTGAGGGTTGAGCCCGGCGGCCGGTTTCTCGCCTCCCCGTGCCTCCAGGGGTGTCTGGCGGGGACGCGGGCGGGTCTATAGCCGAAAACCGGGCGAGAGGCAAAGAGGGCTGGTGGGGTTTTGCCCAGAACGGTCCTATGATATTCTTACAGAAATATGATCGATAAACTTGGAGTAAGAATATGGGCGTTACCACAACTTTGTCGAGCAAGTATCAAATTTCGATCCCCAAATCCGTCCGCGAGGAACAGGGCTGGGAAGCAGGCCAGCGTTTCGTATTCATACCCGAAGGAAAAGGCGTACTCCTGATGCCTGTACCCGAACTGAAAGATCTGATCGGGATAACCGCTGGCGCCGATAAGGAAAATTATCGCGACAGGACCGACCGTTTCTAATGTTGCTCGTTGATACGTCGGCGTGGATTGAAGTTTTCAACAATACGGATATTGGCAGCAAAATTCTGCCGATGATCCCAGAGCCTCAGCATTGCCTCGTACCAACTCTGGTCCAATTTGAGCTGATCAAATGGATCAATCGTGTGCGGGGCCCTTCACAGGCAAAAACGGCTCTCGCCTTTACACAAGTCTGTATTGTCCAGCCGCTTGATACACAAATCGCAGTGACTGCAGCCCAAATTGCTTCAGAGCATAAACTCTCAACAGCCGATGCCATCATTTACGCGAGCGCCCGCCTGACGGACACGGACCTACTGACCTGCGACGCCCACTTCAACGGCCTGCCGGGCGTGATCTACATTCCGAAGAATAACCCTTAATCAAACAGACTCGACACGCTCTCTTCGGTCGCGGTGCGCGCGATCGCTTCGCCGAGCAGATTGGCCACCGACACCACGCGAATGTTCTGCGCCACTTTGACGGCTTCGGTCGGCGAGATCGTGTCTGTCAGAACCAGCTCTTTCAGCTTCGACGATGAGATGCGTGACACTGCGCCACCCGAGAGCACGCCATGGGTGATGTAGGCGTAAACTTCCTTAGCCCCCTTGGCGAGAAGCGCCTCAGCAGCGTTGCACAGCGTGCCGCCGGAATCGACAATATCGTCGACGAGGATGCAGGAGCGCCCTTCGACGTCACCGATGATGTTCATGACTTCGCTTTCGCCGGGGCGCTCGCGGCGCTTATCGACAATGGCGAGCGGCGCATCAATGCGCTTAGCGAGCGCACGCGCACGCACCACACCGCCAACGTCGGGCGAGACCACCATGCAATCCTTAGTGTCCATATGGTCCATGATGTCGCGTGCCATCAACGGCGCCGAGAACAAATTATCAGTGGGGATATCGAAGAAGCCTTGAATCTGTCCGGCATGCAGATCAAGCGTGAGGACGCGATCAGCCCCAGCCTGCGTGATCATATTGGCCACGAGCTTCGCCGAAATCGGCGTGCGGCCCGACGCGCGGCGATCCTGCCGCGCATAACCGAAATAGGGCATCACCGCGGTGATACGGCGCGCCGAAGAACGACGCAGCGCATCAATGATGATCAGCAATTCCATCAAATGGTCGTTGGCCGGGAACGAGGTCGATTGCAGCACGAACACGTCCTGCCCGCGCACATTCTCCTGAATCTCAACGAACACTTCCATATCAGCGAAACGCCGCACGGAGCATTTGGTCATCGGGATCTTGAGATAGGCGGCCACAGCTTCGGCCAGCGCCCGGTTGGAATTGCCAGCAACCAGTTTGATCGGCGCGCTCATCGGGCCACTCCCGTCTTGAGGAAGCCCGCCGGAATCGCCCGACACTTCCAACTGGCGCGCTCTTAGCAGTCAGCCCCCCGTGCCTTCAAGGCGAAGGGAGGCGTGAATCACATCAAATGACAGGCATTACGACCTTATTGGGCGCTCGATGACCCAGCCCGCGCCGCCGCGAGAAACTGGGCGACACCATTCATGCTTTTCCCGGCCGCATTGGTGATGTCAGCATCGCTGATCGACGCCCATGGCTCCTCGCCCGCTTTGCGCGAGGAAACCGTTGTCGCCGTCACGCGTTGCGCACGGTGACGCGACGCATCAAACACATCCCACACAAAGGTCAGTGCCGTTCCGTCATCAGTGGCATAGGCGGTCAGATAACCCCGCAAGCGAAAGCGTGGATCGCTCTCGCGCGGCACAATCTCAATGTTGTAAGCGCTCGCTTGTGAGGTCACAGCTTGCTGAACCCGCACAGTCATCTCGGCCGGTGCGCCGTCCAGCGTTTCGACCGCAATCGGCACGCCAGCACCGCTAAATGACCCGCCCTCGCCTGTCTGACAGGCGGCAAGTCCAAAAGCGAGCGCCATAAAAAGGCCGCCGCGCAGGAGGTGGAAACCGTTCATCCCGCCCTGTCCGAACGTCAATGGAGAACGGCTTCTTAAGTTCAGCGCACGAAAAGGTCCAGTGCCGAACCATTCAGGGGCTCTGCCCCGCCTTCCCCTACGAGATAGGTGCGGCCAAGGCACATGGCCGTCTCGGTCTCCGAATCCATCAGGATCATATGGGCAAACAGCACCATGCCCGGCAGGATCGGCCAATCATTGTCCTGATAGAACATCGGCGGATCCATCCAGCTCGGCGTGAATTTGGCACCCAGTGAATAACCGCACGCGTTCAAACGATGGCTGCCGAGCCCATGCGCGTCGAGGACGCCTGTATGCGCGGCAAAAATGTCACCTGCCTTGGCACCGGGCTTCATCGCCGCTTGGCAGGCAAGGAGCGCTTCCTTCGCCGCCGCATGATAGGTGACATGCAAAGGCCGCGGCTCACCGACAATCACCGTCCGCATCAAGGCGGCGTGATAGTGCCGATAGGCTCCAGCAAATTCGAGTGTGATCTGATCCTTCGCCTCAAGCACGCGACGGCCTGATTTGTAACGGCAGAGCAGCGCATCTCGGCCCGACCCGATGATGAACTCATTGCCCGGATAATCGCCGCCATTGGCAAAAATAACATTGTGCTGCGCCGCCAGAATATCGCCTTCATCCGCGCCCGCTTTAATCGCATCGCGCGCGGCTTCGTCGGCGAGATCAGACAAGCGCGCCGCTTCGCGCACATAACGAATTTCAGCCGGCGACTTAATCACGCGTAACCGCGGCACTAAATCCGATATATCAATGAGCGTGTTGCCCGCAAACGCGGCTTCAAGCTCGCGGCCGCGTCGATGGGTCAGCCCATAGGATTCATATTCGCAGCCGATCCGACCCTTAATGCCCATCTCGTCGGCGAGGCGCTTGAGATCACCCACGGGATCAGCGTGAAGCCCGTCCTTCCAGATGCGGATGTCCTCAACATTGGAGGTATGCTGGGCCTGCCTGAGATCGGCCGAGCGGGTGAGCAGTGCCATACGGCCATCCGCCTTCACCACGAGGCATTGGAAGAAGCAGAAGCCAAACGTGTCATAGCCCGTCAGCCAAAACATGCTTTCTTGCGCAAACAGGAAGGCGGCATCGAGCTTGTCCCGTGCCATCGTCTCCAGCAATTTGCTCTTCCGTTCCGCGAACTCGATCGTATCGAAATGCAGCGCCATCGTGGTCTCCCTTATCAGCAAGGGCACAAGAGCCGAGGACAAGTGCGGGCGCAACCCTTCCCCTTGCCGCAGGAAGCCCCTAAATCGGGCCAATGATCCCGCGCCCGCCCTCGATCGATGATGACGATCTTCCGCCCGAAGCGGACGAGCCGGACGAGGCTGCCGAAACCACCGAGCCAACCGAAGCCGAAAGCGGCCCTGCGCTGGACCTCAACGAGCCTGCGCCCGCCTCACGCTATGCCGCCGGCACCGAGGTGATCAAACGCTTTCAAGCGACACTCCCCAACACCCCCGGCGTCTACCGCATGTTCGATGCCGAAGGGACCGTGCTGTATGTCGGCAAAGCGAAGAGCCTGAAAAAGCGCGTCGCCTCCTATGTGCGCGGCTTTGGCCACACCAACCGCATCGCCCGTATGATCGCGGACACAGCAGCAATGGAATTCGTCACCACCGCGACGGAAACCGAAGCGCTCTTGCTTGAAGCCAATCTCATCAAGCAGCTGAAGCCGCGCTATAATGTGTTGCTGCGCGACGACAAATCATTTCCCTATATTTTACTGTCCCGCGACCATGTTTCGCCACAGCTCGTCAAACATCGCGGCGCCCGCACCAAAGAAGGGGATTATTTCGGCCCCTTCGCCAGCGTTTGGGCCGTCAACCGCACGATCACAGCGCTGCAACGCGCCTTCCTCATTCGCACTTGCTCAGATTCCTATTACGAAAACCGCACGCGTCCGTGCTTGCTCTATCAAATCAAGCGCTGCGCCGGACCCTGCACCGGCGAAGTAAGCCATATCGAATATGCGCGACTTGCCAATCAAGCGCGCGACTTTCTGTCCGGCAAAAGTCGCAAGGTCAAAGAACAACTCGCGGAGGATATGCAGGCCGCCGCTGAAGCGCTCGAATTTGAAACAGCGGCGCGCTATCGCGATCGCTTGGCAGCACTCTCGGCTGTGCAAGCCTCCCAAGACATCAATCCGCAAAGCGTCGAAGCAGCGGACGTCTTCGCCTTGCATGAAGAAGCAGGCCAATTCTGTATCGAGGCGTTTTTCTTTCGCAATTTCCAGAATTGGGGCAATCGCGCCTATTTTCCACGGGCCGATCGCTCCCTATCGGATGCAGAAGTTCTCGGCGCGTTTCTCGCACAATTTTATGATGATAAGCCGCCTCCGCGCCTCATCCTGCTGTCGCACGAGATTGAGGACCGCGCGGTGCTGTCCGATGCACTTTCGGAAAAAGCTGGCGGGCGTGTAGAGATTGCCGTTCCACAACGCGGCGAGAAACGCGATCTCGTCCAACATGCGCTCGACAATGCGCGCGAGGCACTCGGCCGTCGCCTATCGGAATCGATCTCGCAGCAGAAATTGCTCGGCGCGCTTGGATTAGCCTTCGGCATTGAGGCCCCGGTGCGCCGTGTCGAGGTTTACGACAACTCGCACATCATGGGCACCAATGCGGTCGGCGCGATGATCGTCGCGGGAGCGCAGGGTTTTTCCAAAAGCCATTACCGCACATTCAACATCCGCTCGACCGAACTGACGCCGGGTGACGATTTCGGCATGATGCGAGAGGTGCTCGGGCGTCGCTTTTCGCGCCTTATGAAAGATGTCCCGCGCGATCAGCCGCAAGATGATCCCGAGGCCATGCCACTCTGGCCCGATCTTGTGCTGATCGACGGCGGCAAGGGTCAGGTCGAGGCGGCGCGCGGCGTGCTCGCCGATCTCGGCGTGCCGGATATTCCCGTTGTCGGCATCGCCAAGGGGCAGGATCGCGATGCGGGGCGCGAGACCTTCTTTGTCGAGGGTCGCGATCCCTTCCGTCTGCCGCCGCGCGACCCGGCCCTCTATTTCGTCCAACGCCTGCGTGACGAAGCCCATCGCTTCGCCATCGGCACCCATCGCGCCAAGCGCAAAAAAGAATTCGTGAAAAACCCGCTCGACGAAATCCCCGGCATCGGCCCCGCCCGGAAACGGGCTCTGCTCCTCCATTTTGGCACCGCCAAAGCGGTTTCACGGGCCTCGCTCGAAGACCTGTCGCATGTGCCTGGGATCAACGCCGCCACGGCCAAGCTTGTGCATGATTTCTTCCGTGGTGGAGACTAATCGTCTCACGCTCTTGCCTTCCGCTGCGTTTCCTCCCAAACCATGCCCCATGCCGATTGCCGCCCGCCGCTCGAATCCATTCACCCTGCCCAACGTCCTGACCTATGGCCGGGTCGCGGCGGTCCCTGTCGTGGCCGCCCTTCTGTTCTGGCCTGATGACAATTGGATGCGCTGGGCAGCGCTGGGCGTGTTTGCCGCCGCAGCGATCACCGATTTCTTCGATGGCTATCTGGCCCGCGTTTGGGAGCAGCAATCGGCTCTTGGCCGTATGCTCGATCCCATTGCCGACAAGCTGTTGGTAGCCGCCTGCCTGTTGATGCTGGTCAGCAACAAAACGATCACCGGCCTGTCCGTCTGGGCGGCACTGATTATCCTGAGCCGTGAAATCCTTGTCTCAGGCCTGCGCGAATTCCTTGCGGAACTGCGCGTCTCGGTCCCGGTGACCCAAGTCGCCAAATGGAAGACGACACTCCAGCTCTTGGCGCTCGGTTTTCTGATCGCAGGGCCCGCCGGTGAACCGGTGCTGCCCGGCACCATTAAGATTGGCATTGGCCTTCTGTGGGTTGCGGCGATTTTGACGCTCTATACTGGCTGGGATTATTTCCGCGCCGGCATTCGCCATGTGGTCGATCACGAAGGGTGACCTATGAAACTCGTTTATTTCTCGTGGGTGCGCGAGCGGATCGGCGTTCCTGAGGAAGAACGCGACCTGCCTGATTCCATCCATATTGTTGCCGACTTGATCGAATGGCTGATCGGCCATGGCGAGAATTACGCTTACGCCTTCGAAAATGCGCAGACTGTGCGTGTTGCCATCGACAAGAAACACGTGCCGCATGACGCACCCATCGGTAACGCCCGCGAGATCGCCTTTTTCCCACCGATGACGGGAGGCTGAACCATGGCCCGCATCATCGTGCAGAGCGCGGCCTTCGACATCGCCGCTGAAATCACGCGCATGGCCGACGAAGCGGGAACCGATTGCGGCGCGATTGTTACGTTCACAGGTTTGTGCCGCTCGGAAAAAGGCGCTCTGACGGCGCTTGAACTTGAGCATTATCCCGGCATGGCCGAGGAGGAGATTGGCCGCATCGCGAAAATAGCGGAAGATCGCTGGCCTCTCGACGCCGTGACCATCATCCACCGCTACGGGAAGATCACCCCCGGCGAAGGCATTGTGCTTGTGCTCGTCGCATCCGCCCATCGCGCGGCGGCGTTCGAGGCCGCAGAATTTATGATGGATTATCTCAAGACGCATGCGCCGTTCTGGAAGAAAGAACATCGCACTGATGGCCAAGAAGGTTCATGGGTGGAAGCGCATAACCGCGACGATGTCGCGCTGGGACGCTGGCAGGATTAATGCGCCCGCTTCGGTGCGGCGCTCGATAATCTCTGTCTTGAACTAAACAAGACAGTCCAAGCCCTACCCGTTGCCGTCGTAAAACCTGTCTTTGCGATCAATCACCGTCTGACCTAAAAAGCATTCCGATCGAAAGAGCGTCAGAGCCGCCACGCCGGACCCATCAATGCCCAGCACCGCCAATTTGATTGCCTTTGCCCTCGTCGCTCTCGGCATGGTGCTGACACCGGGCCCGAACATGATCTACCTCGTGTCGCGCTCGATCACGCAAGGCGTTGGCGCTGGGCTTATTTCACTGGGCGGCGTCGCACTTGGTTTTGTGGTTTATATGTTGTGCGCAGCGTTTGGCATCACGGCGCTCGTGATGGCTGTGCCCTACGCTTATGACGTGCTCCGCTTAGCAGGAGCGGCCTATCTTCTCTATCTCGCATGGCAGGCGGTGAAGCCGGGCGGACGCTCGCCATTTCAAGTCAAGGAATTACCGGTCGATAGCCCACGCCAATTATTCGCGATGGGCTTTCTCACCAACCTCCTCAATCCCAAAATCGCGATGCTCTATCTGTCCTTGTTGCCGCAATTTATTGATCTGTCGCTCGGCCATGTTTTGACGCAGTCGCTGGTTCTGGGTCTCACGCAGATCATCATTAGCGTGACTGTCAACGCATGCATTGCCTGCGCCGCAGGCGCGATTGCGGTCTTTCTGACAACGCGCCCGACATGGGCGCTCGTGCAGCGTTGGGTCATGGGTTCGGTGCTGGCCGGTCTGGCGATCCGTATGGCGCTCGAAACCCGCCGTTGATCAAAACACCGCGGCGATCATCGCGCGCGCCCTTTACGCTTTGTTCACCACAATCTTAACACAGGGCCGGTTGTGCCGTTCCGATCACGCCAACGGGTGAAAAACCGCAATTCTGCCATCGCCCATTCGCAAAAGGTTAACCTCGTTCTCGCCATCGTCGCGCCATGCGAGGGCGTGCGTTCAAATGGTGTATCGCCGCGGTTCTGGTGTTGACCGTGGCGGGGTGCGGACTTTTCCGGTGGGAAAAGCGCGCGCCTTGGCGTGACGATGCCGAGCGCGAATGCCTCGCCTCCAAACAAGTGAAGATCACCGAATATGTCGAGCCCGCCCGTGGCATTGATGGCCCCGGGGCTTGCGGCATGATTGCGCCGTTCAAAGTGAGCGCCTTTGCCGAAGGGTCGGTCAATTTGCAGGCGCGCCAGACCTTCGCCTGTCCGATGCTACCGGCGATCGACCAATGGATTGCCGAAACAGTCCAACCCTCAGCGCTGTTCTATTATGGACAGCGTGTGGTGGGCCTGAAGGCAGGCTCTTATGCCTGTCGCAATCAGAACAATGCCTATGGCGGACCACTCTCTGAACACGCCTTCGGCAACGCCCTTGATGTGATGGCTTTCGAACTCGCCGATGGCCGCACCATCACGATCGCAAAAGGCTGGAAGGGTGATCTGCGCGAGCAGGAATTCCTGCGCGAAGTTTTCGTCGGCTCATGCCGGATCTTCGGCACCGTGCTCGGTCCCGGCGCCGACCCCTACCATTATGACCATTTTCATCTCGATCTGGCCCGCCATGCTGGCGGCCGGACGATTTGTAAGCCGGTCTTGAAGTTCATGCCGAACCTTGATCCGGCGAAAATCAGGCCCGTGCGCCCGCTTCCCCCGCCCCATATGTCGCCCGCCATTTCGCAAGCGGCCCCAGCACCGCTCGCGCCGCGTTCGGCACCCCCGGCTCATGCGGCACCCCTCGGAGGCGTCAGCGCTGTACCAATGGCCCCAATGGCGGTCCCCCAACCGGGCGGCGGCGCGCCCAGAGCGGTTGACCTCGGCGCTCTTTATTGATTGATCCGCTTGACCCGGCCAGCCCTCGCGCGCATGGTCCGGTCGAAAGTTTGACCCTTGGGAATCGGACGATGACTCGCTTTGCAGCCGCCCTTTTGCTGGCCGCCGCCTTTTTGGCTGGCCCTGCGATCGCGCAGGACAATTCCTACCCTTCGGAAACCTGGACCGTCCCCTATAGCGGCAAATATAACGAGTTCCCGCCCTGCGAGACGGAATCGATCCGTGCGCGCGTGGCGCAGCGCTTCTCCGCAACGCGGAACGAATATTGGTCAGAGCCGACCGAGATCCTCTCGATCACAAATGTCCGCCAGATCGGTTTCCGCCCGGAAGGCCTCTCCTACATTCCGCGCCTCTATTGCGAGGGTGTGGCCACGACGAATGATGGCGTGAAGCGCCGTGTCGTCTATTCGATCATCGAAGAAGCGGGCATGTCCGGCATCGGCTACGGCGTTGAATATTGCGTCGTCGGGCTCGACCCGAGCAACGCCTACGCGCCCGCATGCCGCGCCGCCTATCCGTAACGCTGCGCGGCGCACTCTTCGCGCTTCTAGCGTTCGCCGCTCCTTCTCCGGCGGCGGCGCAATCGTCAGATTTCGATTACTACATTCTCGCCCTGTCATGGTCGCCGACTTGGTGCGCCGACAAGGGTGACAGCCGTGACGCTGACCAATGTGCACCGGGCTCCAATCCGGGTTTCGTCGTCCACGGCCTATGGCCAGCGCAAGCCAATGGCTATTCACCGACCGATTGCGGACCACAAGGACGCAACCCAACACGCATGGCGTTAGACGTTGCCGCACAAGTGTTTCCCAGTATCGGCCTCGCCCGTTACCAATGGCGCAAGCACGGCGTCTGCTCGGGGCTTGATCCGGCTGCCTATTATACGGCGGCAAAAACCGCCCGCGCGATGGTGCAAATTCCAGCCCCGTTGAAAGCGCCCACCGCAGATTTGCGCACAACGCCACAAAGCGTCGAACGCGTATTCAGTGACGCTAATCCGGGCTTGCGCGCCGACATGATGCAGATCGCTTGCCGTCGCGACACACTTGTTGAAGTGCGCCTCTGCATCGGGCGGGATCTGAAATCCTTCGTGACCTGCCCGGCGATTCAGCGCAGCGAATGCCGGGCGCGCGACATCACAATTCCGGCCGGGCGCTGACGCGGAACCTCATCTCATGAATTATCGCCACGCCTTTCATGCAGGCAATTTTGCCGATGTGCTGAAACATGCCGTGCTCGCGCAATGCCTTGCCGCGCTTAACCACAAAGACACGCCCTATCGCGTCATCGACACCCATGCCGGACCGGGCCTTTACGATCTCGCAGGCGCCAAAGCCCAACGCACCGGCGAAGCTGCCGACGGCGTGGCCCGCCTTGCCGGCGATCATGAGGCCCCTCTCGCCGAACTCTTGGCCCCTTATCTGGCGGCCTTGGCCGAAGCCCGGACCCGCTATGGCGAGACGATCTATCCCGGCTCCCCGGCCATCGCCCGGCTGATGATGCGCCCGCAGGACCGCGCCATATTTTGCGAGAAACATCCGGAGGACGCGCTCGCGCTTGAGCGTTACGCCCGCAATGATCCGCGCGTGAAGGTCCTGACGATTGATGGTTGGACAGCCCTCAAAGCCAATCTTCCGCCCAAGGAACGGCGCGGCCTTGTGGTGATCGACCCACCCTATGAAGCAGCCGACGAAATTGAAAAATTGCCCGGCTTCATCACCACGGCCTGGCGCAAATGGCAGACCGGCCAGTTCCTGATCTGGTATCCCATCAAAGACCTGCGGCGGATCGACGCGTTTTATGCGGCCATGACCAATTCTGGCATCAAAAAGGTCCTCCGCGCCGAATTAGCCGTCGACAATCCCACCCGCGCGGAGGGCTTGGTTGCCACGGGGCTTCTGGTCATTAACCCGCCCTGGACCCTTGAATCGATGTTGAAACAGGGTCTCCCATTGCTGCTGAAGATGTTGCAGCGCAAAGACGATGGTTTTTGGCGTTGTGACTGGCTCATCCCAGAAGAGCACGACTGATATATTTCAGCTCACTATTTCTATTCTAGTTGAGCGGAAGCTCAACCAAGGTTCGACGCCAATAAAGCTTGCCATCGAGCGCAACCTTCGCTGACAATGCCATTCTGGCTTCGTAATCCTCACCATGGGGAAGCGAAGCGGGCCGTCCTGCCATGCACCTGGGGCGTTCAATCAAGGGCATGGCAAGAGAGGAGGACGGACTGACTGCAAGAGGGAATGGGAATGACGCAGCAAGGCGTGGTCAAGTTTTTCAACGCGGAAAAGGGCTACGGATTTATCAAGCCCGATGACGGCGGTGCCGATATTTTTGTGCACGTGACAGCCGTCACGCGGGCTGGACTTCCTGGGCTCGATCAGGGACAGAAGGTCTCGTTCGAAGTCGAGCCGGATAAGAAAGGCAAGGGTCCCAAAGCGGTGAACCTCGTCATTCTGGCGAACGGCTAACCGGACACCCTGCGCTCTCTTTGAAAGGACGCGCTGTCTCAACCGGCGGCGCGACAGGAATCATGATTCTTCGCTCATCACCGCCTTCGCCTTTCGGTCGCAAGGTCAAAATTGCCGCCGCCATTCTCGGTCTCTCAGACAAGATTGAAATCGTCGCGACCGACACGATCGACCCATCCGATTCCATTCGTCAGCAAAATCCGCTGGGCAAGATTCCAGCCCTGATCAGCGATGACGGCAAGGTTATCTATGACAGCCGCGTCATCGTCGAATATCTCGACATGGTGGCTGGCGGTGGTCGCATTATCCCGAATGGCACCGCACGCCTCGATACGCTCGTTCTGCAAGCGCTCGCCGACGGCATCATGGATGCGGGCATTTTGCAGATGTATGAGCGCCGCTTCCGTGACGAAGACCGGCGCGAAGCCAAATGGATTGAGCACCAGCAGGGCAAGATTGATCGCGCGCTAAACGCACTCGAAAAGCTGGACGTGCCGCTTCATGCGACGCCGCTGATTGGTGAAATCGCCCTCGCCTGCGCGCTGGGTTATCTCGATCTGCGTTTTGAAGGAAATTGGCGCACCAAGCATCCGCGCCTTGTGGCTTGGCTTGACCGTTTCGCCGCTGCGGTGCCCGCCTTTGAGAAGACACGCGTCACGGCGTGATCCAAAACGAAATAGAAAAGAGGGCGGCCCGCTTTGCGGGCCGTTTTCGTTTTAGAATTTGTAGTTTGCCCCGACGCGGATGAGATTTGTTGCTGTTGTGGCAAACACAGGACCGCTGAGGCTGACAAACTTCGCCTGTCCGAGCGAGTAATACAGATACTCGCCGCGCACTGAGATGTTTTGCGTTACGAACATTTCAGCCCCGGCACCAGCCACCCAGCCCGCAAGGCTGTTTGATTCTGACAGGCCACCGAAATTGCTGAAGCTCATCGTGGAACCAGCAATGCCGCCGGTGCCGTAAATCATCAGCGAATTCATGACATAGCCCAGACGCAGACGCCCGCTACCGAGCCATTTCTGCGTAAAGGTATAGGTGTAGGATTTGGCATTGATGCCGGTCAGCATCACATCGGCTTCGACGCCGAGCACGAGACGGTCGGCCGTAAAGTTGAAGCCAACCTGCGCACCCGCAAGGAAGCCTTGCGAATTGTTAGGGCCAGCCTCACCGAAACCCAGACCGAGACTGCCGCCCGCATAAAGCCCCTGAAATTGCGGCGTCGGGCTCGCTGCATAGCCCTGCGAGCGTCCATAGGACGGCAAATCCTGAGCGACGGCCGCGCCCGACAGAAGCGTGGCTGCGGCGGCAAACACAATCCTGCAACGCGACATGATAATCCTCATACGCTTCACGAAGCGGAAGCCTGCATCTCTGGCTTAGCGCAGGACGCCCGAGGGCCGAAGCGGATCTGCCGCACAGGGATAAGATTTGATTAAAAGACAGCGTGACAACGTAAACATGGATTAACCATAGCGAAGGCCCCTTCCCCTTGCGCCGGGCAGGTGCCTGCCTCTAGGGTCGCCCACCATGACCGCTGCCGTGCCGAACCTTTCGATTTTCATCATCGCCCGCAATGAGGCCGACCGGATCGGTCGCACCATCGATGCTGTGCGCGGATTGTCCGATGACATCGTCGTCATCGACTCGCTGTCCACGGACGGCACGCAAAAAGTTGCGCAGGCGCATGGCGCCCATGTGGTTGAACATGCGTTTGAAGGCTATGGGCGCCAAAAGCGGTTCGGCGAAACGCAATGCCGCAACCCATGGCTTCTCAACATCGATGCTGATGAAGTCATTCCGCCTGATCTCGCGGCCGAAATTGCCGCACTTTTCGCGCATGGTGAACCCGCGAAAGAAGCCTATCGCATCCGCATTGCCGAAATTTTTCCCGGTGAAGGCGCACCCCATCCCTTCACTTACGCCTTAACGCCCGTTCGACTCTGGCGTCGTGACAAGGGAACTTATTCTGAAAGCCCCGTGCATGATCGCGTTGATCTTGTCGCCGGTACCAGCATTGGCAAACTCAAAGGCACGATCCATCATTTCTCCGTGCGCTCTCTTGGCGCGCAGATCGCCAAGCTGAATGCTTATACAGACGATCAAGTGACGGATCTCGAAGCCCGCGGCCTGTCGATTTCACCAGCCCGCATGGTGCTGGAATTTCCGCTCAACTTCATCAAGGCCTATGTGCTGCGCCGACACGCTTTGCGTGGCGCTTATGGTTTCATGACGGCGATGAACTTCGCCTTCTACCGCTATCTGCGCGCCGCAAAATCAATTGAACGCAAACGCTTGCGTGAGCGTGAAAGGCAAAAATGATCAAGACAGCCTTTATCACCGGCGCTGGTCGCCGTATTGGCCGCACCATCGCCGAACATCTCGCGGCGCATGGTTATGCGATTGCGCTCCACGCTCACCACTCGGCCGCCGAAGCCGATGCGCTGGCTAACGCCATTGAAGGCAAGGGCGGTCGCGCCACCGTCATTGAAGGTGACCTCGCCGATATTGAAGGCCTTTCGTCCATGATTGAGAGCGCCGCGGCCGCACTTGGAAAACTCTCTTTACTCGTTAACAACGCCTCTTTGTTCAAGGACGATAGCGCGCAAGCATTCACAGCTGATCAGTTTGATGCCCATATGGCGATCAATCTGCGCGCCCCCCTGATTTTGGCTCAGGCCTTTGCTCACCATGTGGCGCAGGGTGATCCGTCGATCATCAACATCATCGATCAACGCGTGTTCAAACCGAACCCGCAATATTTCACTTACACCCTGTCGAAAGCAGCGCTCTACACGGCGACGCAGACGATGGCGCAGGCTTTTGCGCCCCATATTCGTGTGAATGGAATTGGCCCAGGGCCTGTTCTACCGAACATTCATGATGGGCATGATAATTTCATGCGCGAGGCACAGGGCACACCCTTGGCCCGCGCGGTGGATCCAATGGAGATTGCGAAGGCTGCACTTTATCTGGCGCAAGCACGCAATGTGACGGGCCAAATGATCGCCGTCGATTCCGGCCAGCATCTTGGCTGGCAGACGCCGGATATTATTCTGAAATCATGATGGCAGAAATCAGCCGTCCATAATCAGCCTCGCCGCGATGAACCATGCGGCGATACGAATAAAAGCGCGCCTCATCGGCGTAAGTACACAAGCCAAGATCGGTGAAGGATGCAATCCCGGCCCGCTCTGCACGCTGTCCGATATAGGCGTGCAAATCGAAGTAAGAATGTCCTTCACGCGCAGACGGTTTGAAAAAACGCCTATTGTCAGATGCCTGCTCATCGAAACGGGCCACAAATTCGGGACCGACCTCATAGGCTTGCGGCCCGATGCACGCTCCCAGCACGGCAATGATGGCCTCGCGCTGCGCACCAAGTTCGACCATGCGATCAATGGTGGCTTCCACCACTCCGGTAAACGCGCCTTTCCATCCGGCGTGGCACGCACCGATCACGCGACGCTCAGCATCGGCAAACAAAACAGGGCCGCAATCGGCTGTCGCAATACCGAGCGCAAGGCCGGGTGTTGCCGTTGCCATCGCATCGGCCTTGGGTCGTTCGCCCGGCCATGGCCGATCAACCGCAAGACAATCGGGCGAATGCACTTGCCACACTGTCACAAGACGATCAGGCACAATGCCAAAATGCGAAGCCATGATGGCGCGGTTTTCACGCACGGCATCAGCTGAATCATTTGAGCCGACGCCACCATTCAGGCTCGCATAAATCCCTTCGGAGACACCGCCTTCACGCGTGAAAAATGCATGCTGAATACCGGGCAAGACCAGCGGTTCCGCAATGATCATGAGACCTCTCCCAAACCAGCGGGCACAGGGCCACCGCGCTGGCCAATACCAAGAACTTTGAACAAGGCGCCCATCCCGCGTGGCGACATATCTGTGAGCCGCGCCAAAGCGGATTCAACTTCGGCGGCGTCTCGCGCACGCTGCTGCAAACGCTGCGCCCGCGCCTCAATGCCCAATAGGCGCAGAAATTCACCTTGCGTCGCAGGCCCAAACACGGCCGCATGCGATTGCCGCGCGACACGCGCTAAAGCGGCAAAATCGACATGAGCGGTGAGATCGCAATCGCCCGGCTCATGCAGCACATCGACAAAACGATGCGCCCGCACGGCTTGTAGCGTATCGCCCAACCCGGATTCGCTATGCCCGTAATCAATCAAAAGCGCGAGCCCGCCTTGTGACGCGATGCGCTGCGCCAGAGCCTGCATGAAGACAAGCCCCGCCGTCATGATCTCAAGGACACTCCCAAGCGGCGCATCCTGCGTCAGCGCCGGATCAGGATCTGGCGCCAAACCGAATGCCAGCGCCCCTGTCTCATCAAGCCCGACGAGGCGCGCGTGCCAGCCTGTCTCTGTCTTCACAAATTGGCGAAGAGGCAGCGCATCAAAAAATTCATTCGCCACCAACCAGAGCGGACCGTCCGGAACATCGGCGAAAGCGCCAACATGCCAAGCGCGTGCGCCCACCTTGCCAAGCGTCTCCAATTGCTGTGAGCGCAGCACCGGACTTGTCTCGACAAGAACAATTCGCGCCGCTTCATGAAAGCCGGGCACTATTTTTGTCGCCCGCCAAATATCAGCCATCAATGTCCCGCGGCCGGGCCCACATTCACACAATACAAAGGCTTTTGGCGCACCGGCACGCATCCAATGATCTGCCAAGCACAGACCAATCATCTCGCCAAACATCTGCGAGATTTCTGGCACTGTGGTGAAATCACCAGACGCACCAAAAGGATCCTGCTTGATGTAATAACCATGCACCGGATCGCCCAGCGCACGCGCCATATAGTCTTCAACGCTTAATGGCCCATGCAGGGCAATATCCGCCTTCAGAAGATCGCCAAGCGTGCTCATGCAAGGGTGCTCATGATCGCCGTGCACGCGCCATCAGATAAAGGCCTGCTGCCAATAAGGGGAGAGACAATAGCATGCCCATCGTTGCGCCACCGAACAGGAAACCAAGTTGCGGATCCGGTTCGCGGAAAAACTCACTCGCAATCCGTCCCAACGCGTAGAGCACACCGAAGAGTCCCGACACATAGCCCGGCTTTTTCAGCCCGCCGCGCGCAATGACGATTCCCAAAATGATGAGAATAGCGAGCCCCTCGAGCACCGCTTCATAAAGCTGGCTTGGATGACGTGGAAAGGGTCCAGCATGGGGGAACACCATCGCCCACCACACATCCGTGACACGGCCCCACAATTCGCCATTGATGAAATTAGCGATGCGGCCAAAGAACAGGCCGAGCGGCACAACAGCTGAGGCAAGGTCAGCAAAGCTGAGGATCGGCAGGTTCTTTTTCTTCGCGAGCACAATGAGCGCCGTCGCGCAGCCGACGAGCCCACCATGGAACGACATGCCGCCGCGCCAGATCGCCGGAATTTCGGCTGGGTTCGCGAGGAAGAAGTCGAGATTGTAGAACAGCACATAGAAGAGCCGCCCACCGAGGATCACGCCCAGCGCGCAATAGACGAGCATGTCGTCGAGATCGGTCTCTGTGGGAATGGGCCGGCCACCCCACAGCGCCGGGCGGCGCACCAAAGCGCGCGCATAGAGCCAGCCCAGCAGAAGGCCTGCAATATAGGCGAGCGCATACCAGCGCACAGCAAACGGCCCGACGGCAAACAGAACGGGATCGACGGCAGGAAACGGGATCGCAAACAACGGCATGATGCGGCATTCCTAGCACAAACCGACCAGATTCGCGCGACTTTCCCGCCAGCCAAGCTCTGTGTTAAAGGGAGCCTGTGACCGAAGGGAGGCCGCTATGGTCGACACGCCAAACCGCCTAATGGATGAATTCGCCCGTTTGATGACGGATGCGGCGGGCGCTGCGCAGGGCATGCGCCGCGAGGCGGAAAATGTCGTCAAGGCTCAGTTCGAACGCATGCTGCGCGATATGGATGTCGTCAGCCGTGATGAGTTCGAAGCGGTCAAGGCGATGGCGATCGCCGCGCGTGACGAGAACGAGAAATTGGCCGCACGCATCGCTGAACTCGAATCAAAACATCACCGCTCCTGATTCGCTTCCGCTGTGGACAGGCCACGGCGCTGAATTGTCCGACTCAAACGAATCCACGACCGTCTCGCTTGTTCGTTGTGCGGCGCGTCTCGTCCGCGTTCTGCCGGAATGGTCCGGTAGGCATAGCGGCGGAGAAGCGCGCGGGGCCTTGGAAACGGAATGTCGATCAGCGAAGCCGAATTGACCGGAAGGTCCGAGCATCCGCTCGACATCATGGAACGCCTCGCTGCTTTGCACGAATGGCCGTTTGATCGCGCCGATGAAAATGAAATCTCGCTGACCGTTGCTGGCTCCTGGGCCAATTACAACATCGCGCTGACATGGCTCGATGACATGGAATCGCTCCATGTGGCCTGCGCATTCGACATTCGCGTCACACCGCGCCAGCGCGCCGGCATTCTTGAACTGATCGCGATGATCAATGAGCAATTATGGATCGGCCATTTCGATCTCTGGTCACGCGAAGATGTGGCCATGTATCGCCAAGCGCTCTTATTGGCCGGGGGCGCAGAGCCCAATGGTCGCCAATGTGAATTGATGCTGAAGCTGGCCGTGGAAACCTGCGACCGCTATTTTCAGGCCTTCCAATTCGTCCTCTGGTCGGACAAGAGCCCGGCCGAGGCGCTCGCCGCTGTGATGTTCGAGACCCTCGGCGAAGCCTGACGCTTTCAACTTGGGGAAAGATCCATGTCGTTTCCGTCATCGACCCTCTTGTTCGGCGCAGGAAAGATGGGCGGCGCCATGCTGGAAGGGTGGCTTGCTCAAGGGCTGCCGCCTGCGTCTCTGACCGTAATCGACCCGATGCCGTCGGATGGCTTGAAGGCGCTGGCCGCCCAGCATGGCTTTGCCCTGAACCCAAGCACGCTCAAGGGACCCTTTGCCGTCATCGTGCTGGCCATCAAGCCGCAGATGCTGGAAGCGGCCGCACCGCAGCTGAACAAGCTCTACACCTCCGCAACGCTTCTAGTGTCGGTGCTGGCCGGTAAAACCATGACCGACCTCACCAGCCGCTTGCCGGGGCTGACAGCCGTCGTAAGAGCCATGCCCAATTTGCCTGCCTCGGTGGGCCGCGGCGTGACAGGAGCGGCCGCCAGCGCCGCTGTCTCGAAAGACCAGCGCCAGATCGCCGATACCCTCTTGAAGGGGATTGGCCGGGTGGAATGGGTCGAGTGCGAAAACCTGATCGATGCCGTCACCGCCGTCTCCGGCTCCGGCCCCGCTTACGTCTTTCATCTGGTTGAGTGCCTGGCCGAGGCTGGGGTGGCTGAGGGCTTGCCCCGCCCGGTCGCTGAACGCTTAGCCCGCGCCACTATTGAAGGGGCGGGCGAGCTTCTGTTCCGCTCCGACCTGTCGCCCGAGACGCTGCGCCAGAATGTGACCTCACCGGGCGGCACCACAGCGGCCGCGCTGACTGTTCTCATGGGTGCCGATGGTCTCCAACCCTTGATGACAAAGGCCGTCGCCGCCGCCCGCCGCCGGGCTGAGGAATTGTCTGGCTGACACCACGCCGCATAGGATCAGTCTTGGAACCGCGCCCGCGACGCCCTATTTTGTCGGCGAGGGGCTTCCGGTTTCGAGAAGGAACACCGCCATGGCCAAACGCACCAAAGCCGATCTGCAAGACCATACCCCCGCCTCACCGCGGGACCGCATCATTGATGCTCTGATGGCGCTGGCCAGCGAGATGCATTGGGACGAGATTGATCTACCTGCGATCGCCGCTCGCGCCGATGTGAGCCTTGCCGAATTCCGCGATTATTTCCCGTCCAAGGGCGCCATTCTCGGCGCTTTCTCAAAACGGATCGACGGTATCGTCTTGCGCGAACCCGCCGACGAGATGGCTGATGAACCAGCTGACCAACGTGTCTTTGATGTCATGATGCGCCGCCTCGACGCGCTGACGCCTTATCGCGCCGCGATGCGCCGCATTGCACGCGGCCTGATGGCCGATCCGCTTGCGATGGCTGCTATGAATGGCGTGATGTTGAATTCCATGCGCTTCATGCTCGCCTCCGCTGGCATCGATACGGAAGATCGCCTGGGCATGCTGCGTGTGCAGGGTGCCGTGTTGATCTTCGCGCGTGTGCAACGCGTGTGGTTCGAAGATGAAGATCCCGGTCTGGCTCGCACCATGGCGAAACTCGATCGCGAATTAAAATCCGCAGGTCGCGCCATCCGCATGGCCGAAGACGCCGAACGCCTGTCCGCTCCGTTCCGCGGCATGGCCCGCCGTTTGTTGTGCGGCGTGACTGGATTGGGCGCGCGCCGCCGCGCACGCGAGCGCGATCTTGACGACACTGTGAAAGCTTAAGGAACGCCATGCCGTCCGACACGATTACCTATGATGATTTTTTGAAAGTCGATATTCGTGTCGGAACAGTGATTAAAGCCGAAGCGTTCCCGGAAGCCCGCAAGCCCGCAATCAAACTCTTGGTTGATTTCGGCGATGAGATTGGCGTGAAGAAATCCTCCGCCCAGATCACTGAAAATCATTCGGTCGACACCTTGGTGGGAACACAAGTGATCGCCGTGGTGAATTTCCCGCCGCGCCAGATTGGCCCGTTCATGTCGGAAGTGTTGACGCTTGGGCTCGCGGACGCAAACGACAAGGTGATGCTCCTGCGTCCTGATCGACCCGTCCCGAATGGCGGGCGGATGTATTAAGACGCAACCCTTGCGCGCACCGCTTTTGGTGGGTGTCCCCTAAAGTCATATGTTTCTCTGGATGAAATGCTAGGCTTGCTGCCGCGTCTTACGCTGAAGCATAAGGCCTTCACTTTTTCACAGAGGAATTGGTCATGACAAAATCGCTTTCGCCCCAGCGCTCCGCCGCTTTAGCGCTTTTTCTTGCGCTGACTAACCCAGCCCATGCGCAACCAATCTCAGCCGATGAGGCGCGCAGCATTGCGAGCGAGGCTTACATCTATTTTTATCCGCTCATCACAATGGATATCACGCGCAAGCAATTGACGAATGTTGTCAAGCCAGAGGGGCTTGCCGCACCGCCCAACCAACTCGCCAATATCCGCGCCTATCCAACCGCTGAGATGAAATCCGTCGTCCGGCCGAATTTCGATACGCTCTATTCTTCAGCATGGCTCGATATTGCGAAAGAGCCAATGATTGTGTCGATCCCTGACACCAAAGGGCGCTATTATCTTTTGCCAATGCTCGATATGTGGACAGACGTGTTTGCCTCGCCAGGCTGGCGAACCACGGGCACAGGCGCGCAAACCTATCTGGTCGCATCACCGACATGGCGACCCGAATTGCGCGATAATCTCGAGTCGCTTGGCCTGCCTGCTGGAACGCAACGCATTGATGCGCCGACACCGCTGATCTGGATCATCGGTCGCATCAAGACAGACGGCCCTTCAGATTATCCCGCCGTCCATGCGCTACAAGATCAGTTGAAGATCACGCCACTCTCACAATGGGGCAAGGCCACACCACCCGCACCAACGATGGTCGATACCTCTGTGGATATGAAAACACCACCAAAGACGCAGGTCGATACGATGCAAGGCGAAAAATATTTCGCCTATGCGGCCGAATTATTGAAAACGATCCCGCCCCACATCACCGATCAGCCCATTCTCGCAAGGCTGAAGCGGATCGGCTTCACGGCCGGCCAATCCTACGACACGTCAAAGCTTGATCCCACTGTTCGTGCTGCGCTCAATCAGGCCCCGCGCGACGGATTGGGATTAATGCAGCGGCAAGTGCCAACACTCGCACGCGTTGCGAATGGCTGGTCGATGAACGTCACCACCATGGGCGTTTATGGCAATTACTACGTCAAGCGCGCTATCATTGCGAATTTTGGATTGGGTGCCAACCTGCCAGAAGACGCTATCTATCCCCTGAATCTCGGCGACAAGGATGGCCAACCGCTCAATGGCGCTCATGCCTATACGATTCATTTCGATAAGAGTGAATTGCCGCCCGTCAACGCCTTTTGGTCGATCACGCTTTATGACGGCGATGGTTTTCAAGTCGCCAATCCACTCAATCGGTTCGCCGTCTCAAGCTGGAATCCGTTGATTTATAACGCAGATGGATCACTGACATTGTATTTCCAGAACGACGATCCCGGCGAGGCAAAACGTAATAATTGGCTGCCAGCACCCAAAGGTCCGTTCAATCTCACCATGCGGCTTTATGCACCTGCGCAATCTGTCTTACTGGGCCGATGGGCTCCGCCCGCAGTGGAAAAAGACAGTCCGCTTAAGCCATTGGTCGCGCAATAAAAGAAAATGCGGTGCGCGTGTCGCTTACACCGGCACGCGCACCGTCGCGCGCAGACCGCCCAACGGTGAATCGCTCAGCGTGGCCTCGCCCCCATGCGAACGCGCAATATCACGCGCAATCGCTAAGCCAAGACCCGTGCCACCATCATCAATGTTGCGTGCATCATCGAGCCGCACGAAAGGCTTGAAGACTTCATCGCGCTGATCAGCCGGAACACCCGGCCCATCATCATCAATATGGATCGTCAACCAACGGCCTTCATGCACGCCCGACAGGGCCACACGATCGGCATGACGTCCCGCATTGATAACCAAATTCCAAAGGCAGCGACGGAACGCATCAGGCCGCACCGTCACGATCGGATCACCCGCAAAATGGGCCGTCGCAGGATGGCCCTGCCTTTCGGCATCGGCGCGCAATTCATCAAGCATCACCGCAATATCCGCAGGCGCGGCTTGTTCACCCGCATCGCCACGCGCAAACGCCAGATAGGCTTCGAGCATGCGCGACATCTCATCAACATCTTTGCGCAACGCATCGGTTTCTGCGCCTTCATCCATCAAAGCGAGTGACAATTTGAAGCGCGTGAGAATGGTGCGCAAATCATGGCTGACACCATTGAGCATCGCCGTGCGCTGCTCGATAGCGCGCTCGATGCGGCGCTTCATCTCGATAAAAGCAAGCCCCGCCTGGCGCACTTCACGCGCGCCGCGTGGCCTGAACTCGACGTCACGGCCCTTACCAAACGCGTCCGCCGCATCGGCAAGCCGCATGATCGGACGAATCTGATTGCGCAGAAACAAAACTGCAATACCAATCAGCACCAGCGATGTGCCGATCATCCACATCAGGAAAATGTGAGAATTTGACGCATAAGTCTGCGAACGCCGCGTCAAGACGCGCAATACACCCTTGTCGAGCTGAACACGAATTTCAACGAGGTTCGACCGGCCAACCGTATCGAGCCAAAACGGCCGGCCGATCTGGCGCCGGATCTCATTCGATAAGGAACGGTCGAGCACCGAAAAAAAGGGCTTGTCGGCCGGAGGCGGTAACGGGCCGGGTGGCAGAATATCAACGTCAAGATTAAGCCGATCCCCAGCAATGCGTGTGAGCGTCTCATAATCAGGATCTTGCGGATAGGATTCTGCAATATCGATGAGCGCTGCAATATCTTGCGTCACAGCGGCGGATAGACGGCGCGTCACCGTTTGCCAATGGCGCTCCATAAACGCATAGGCGATCACTGATTGCAGGATCACCATGGGCGCTATGATGATGATGAGCGCCCGCGCGAACAGGCCTTTCGGCATCCAACCCGCAATCCAGCGCGCGAGGCGGCGATACAGGATCGAGATCATGCCCAATGGGTGTTCGACGCTGGCCATCAATGATCCACCAGCAAACGATAACCGACGCCGCGCACCGTCTGGAGATGAAGCGGATTGCCGGGATCATCCTCAATTTTGCGACGCAGACGATTGATCTGCACATCCACTGTGCGCTCATTCAGATCCGAACCGCCCGACAATTCTTCGCGCGGAACCGTCTCACCCGCGCGTGCCGCAAGCATCGTTAAAATCTCACGCTCGCGATCAGTAATACGTACGACTTCGTCATCACGGCGCAATTCACCCCGGTCAGCCCGGAAGCGGAAGGGTCCGAACCGCACGCTTTCAGGCTCCGCAGCTGTATCGACAACAAGCACGCGTTTCTGAATATTATTGAGCCGCAGCAATAATTCGCGCGGCTCAAAGGGTTTGGCGAGATAATCATCCGCCCCAATCTCAAGTCCACGCACGCGGTCGCTTGCATCGGTGCGCGCTGTCAGCATCAAGATCGGCACAGTTGAATCGGTGCGCACCGCGCGCGCGAGGTCAAACCCGTTTTCGCCTGGCATCATCACATCAAGGATGAGGCAATCGAAAACAAAACCTTCGATTTTGCGACGGGCCTGCACAGCATCGGCCGCCGTTGTAACCCGGTAGCCATGCTCACCAAGAAAGCGCGATAAAAGATCGCGCAAACGCCGGTCGTCATCGACGACGAGAACATGAGGCGCATCGTCGCCCGGAACGATCCGCGCCCGCTCTGCGCTCACGCCGCCCCCCGCCCACGCTGGCCACCCATCGTGGCGTCGATCATCGCTGTCAGATAGCGAAACGCCGCATCGCGATCAGCATGGCTGGTCTGCGCCGTGGCACGCGCAATCCTCTCCGCTTGAGGGCGCGCGAGTGCGAGCGCCAATTCTTCGCCCTTTTTGGTGGGGAACAGCAGACGCTGGCGCCGGTCAGCCTCGCCTGCGCGGCTTTCAACGTAACCCTGCTCGAGCAATTCTTTCAGCACGCGATTGAGGCTCTGTTTCGTGATCTGCAGAATATCCAGCAATTCGGCGATGGTGAGGCCGGGATTGCGGTTCACGAAGTGAAGCACACGATGATGCGCCCGGCCAAAATTATACCGCGTGAGAATGCGGTCGGGATCGCCCACGAAATCTCGGTAAGCAAAGAAGAGCGTCTCGATCAGATCATAGGGCAGCGCGGCCTCCGGCTCCGTCACAGCAGGGGCGGGCTCACGCGATAGGGCTTGCGGCATGCGGCGCTCCAGATGGGCCGGGAAACATACGTCAGTCTTATTGACATATTTCATCCCGATTGTTACTCGTCAAGGGCGGATGACGAAAGGATCGTGCTGAGACACCCCTGACGTGGCCCGTACAGTCTTCCGGCGCCGGCCGGATGGCATGCCCCCTCTTCCCGTTCAGGAGCCCTTCATGTCCGTCATTCCTTTCGATATGCGCGATGGCGTTATCTGGTTCAATGGTGAGCTGGTCGACTGGAAGGATGCCAAGATTCATATATTGAGCCACGGCCTCCATTACGGCTCCTGCGTCTTTGAAGGTGAACGCGCCTATGGCGGCAACATCTTCAAATGCACTGAACATTCTGAACGCTTCCGCAAGAGCGCAGAATTGCTCGATTTCGAAATCCCCTATTCGGTGGCGCAGATCGACGCGGCGAAAAAGCTCGTGCTTGAAAAGAACGGCATGAAGGACGCTTATCTGCGTCCTGTCGCTTGGCGCGGTTCAGAAATGATGGGCGTTTCGGCGCAGCACAACACCATCAATGTCGCGGTCGCCGCATGGGAGTGGCCGTCCTATTTCGATCCGGCCCAGCGCATGAAGGGCATTCGTATCGATATGGCAGAATATCGCCGTCCTGATCCGATGACCGCGCCGTCGACCTCAAAGGCCGCGGGCCTTTATATGATCTGCACAATCTCCAAGCACCGCGCTGAGCGCAAAGGCTTCGCTGATGCGCTGATGCTTGATTGGCAGGGCCGCGTCGCTGAATGCACGGGTGCTAACGTGTTCTTCACCCGCGACGGTGCCATCCACACACCACAGGCGGATTGCTTCTTGAACGGCATCACCCGCCAGACCGTTATCGATCTTGCAAAGAAGCGCGGGATCGAAGTCATCGAACGTCGTATTATGCCTGATGAACTCAGCTCGTTTAACGAGTGCTTCATCACTGGCACCGCCGCAGAAGTGACGCCGGTGGGCGAAATCGCCGGCATTCATTACACGCCCGGCAACATCACGATGTCGCTCATCGACGATTATACCAACGCCGTGAACGGCAAATAATCGTTCTGATCTAATTGAATAAAAAAGCGGGCCATGCGCCCGCTTTTTTATTGGGCCTATCCCAAGATACGCCCAGCCACCGCATCAAGCTTTGCCAGCAGAGCAGGGTCACGGGCGGATGGCGCAGTCATAATCGCGAAATCAAGCGCCCTATCAGCCCCAACACGACAGGCTTCGCGCTCACGCGGGAATTCTTGCGCAACACGCGCCACGATCCGCCGCGCCTTACCAATATTGTCCTGCATGACTTGGATAACGGAAGCCACATCAACGGCATCATGCTCCGGATGCCAGCAATCATAATCTGTCACCATCGCGAGCATGGCATAAGACATCTCAGCCTCGCGCGCGAGCTTAGCTTCCGGCATGGCCGTCATTCCAATCACGTCAAAGCCCTGCGCTTTGTAGAGGATCGATTCCGCATAGGACGAGAATTGCGGCCCCTGCATGCAGACATAAATGCCGCCGCGAGTGAAACGAACTCCTTCAACCTCGGCCGCATAAGCAAGCCGATCCATCAAATGCGGTGAGACGGGATGCGCCATGGAGACATGCGCCACACAGCCGGTGCCGAAAAACGAAGAGGCACGCCCCCATGTGCGATCAACAAATTGATCAACCAGAACGAAATGTCCGGGCGATAAATCCGGCTTGAACGATCCACAGGCAGACAGCGAGATCAGATCAGTGACGCCCGCACGTTTCAACGCGTCTATATTCGCACGATAATTAATGGCATCGGGCGGTATGCGGTGCCCCCGCCCATGGCGCGACAGAAACACAATGTCCGTTTCACCAATCCGCCCACGCATCAATGCGTCGGACGGCTCACCCCACGGTGTTGCAATCGGCTCCTCGCGCTTATCTTCCAAACCGGGCAAATCATAAATGCCCGAGCCGCCAATAATTCCCAAAATCGCTTTCGTCATGAGAGGCTCCTCAAGAAAGAGCCATCCTGCCGCAAACAGCGCCGTGTTTCAGCTCAAAAAAAAGCCCCGCCGAAGCGGGGCTTTTCAATTCCGTTGATGGGCTTAGAAAGCCGGGCCTTGCGCGTGGCCTGCCACCTTCGACCAGATCTTCTTCTTCGTGAAATAGAGAAGACCAGCGAATACGAGCAGGAACACCATAACCTTGAAGCCGAGCTCTTTGCGCTGCTCAAGCTTCGGCTCCGCCATCCACATCAGGAACGCAGTGACGTCCTTGGCATATTGTTCGACCGTTTCCGGCGCCTGCGGACGACCATCGGCACCCTTCGGATATTCGATAGCACCCGCATTCAAGGGCGGCGGCATCGCGATCACATGACCCGGGAAATAGGTGTTGTAATATTTGCCCGCTGGAACCGCGAAATCCTTCGGCGCATCCGTATAGCCCGTCAGCAAAGCAGCGAGATAATCCGGGCCCTGCTCCTGGAACTGCGTGAAAATATCAAACACGAACCAAGGGAAGCCGCGCTCATAAGTGCGCGCCTTGGCGATCACCGAGAAATCCGGCGGATAAGCACCACCATTGGCCGCTTCCGCCGCTTGGCGGTTCGGGAACGGCGACGGCCAATAATCAGCCGGACGCGCTGGGCGCTCATACATTTCGCCCTGATCATTCGGACCAGCCTTGACCTTATATTCGGCCGCAAGGGCTTTCACCTGAGCGGTTGAGAATTCCGGACCGCCGGGCTGCGAGAGCGTACGGAACGCGAAATATTCAGCCGAATGGCATGCCGCGCAAACTTCGCGGAACACTTTGAAACCGCGCTGCAGCTGCGTCGCGTCATACTGGCCGAAGGGGCCAGAGAACGACCATTTCAGGCTCGGTGGAACCGGGCCAGTGCCAGCAGCGAAGGCTGCGGGCGCGGTGGCGAGGGCAACGGCAGCGAAGGCCGCGCGGATGAAGGTGAGGCGTTTCATTGTCTATCCGTCCTTCGCCAATCAGCCTTTGGTGTTCGGTTCGGCACTTGCGCCGGCCGCCATGGCATTTGCCGAGCCACCCTTGCCGAGAACGGCTTCCGCAATCGAGGCGGGCAGCTTTTTCGGTGTCTCAAAGAGACCCAGAAGCGGCAGGATGATCAGGAAATGCGCGAAGTAGTAAGCGGTCAGCACACGGGCGAGCAGGATGTAGCCACCCTCAGCCGGCTTCGCACCAACCCAGCCGAGCAGAACGCACACGATTGCGAACACCCAGAAGAACTGGCGATAGAGCGGACGATAGGCAGCCGACTTCACCTTCGACGTGTCGAGCCACGGCAAGAAGACGAGAACTGCGATCGCGCCGAACATCAGGAGCACGCCGCCGAGCTTATCCGGCACAGCGCGCAGGATCGCGTAGAACGGCAGGAAATACCATTCCGGCACGATGTGCGCAGG
>VERN01000076.1 GCA_018882635.1 Beijerinckiaceae bacterium
GTATAGATTGGCCCTGTTTTCAACCAAGCGATTGCGGAGATCACAAATGAAACAACTGGCCTTGGCCATGATCATCGGAGGTGCGCTGACCCCATCCGTCCATCCCCAATCCGTCCAAGCCCAATCTATGTGGGAGCGGCTGGACCGGGGCGTTGAGATCGTCCGCGAATGCGCCGGAGACATTGCCCAACATTGCAAGGGTGTGACGCCGGGCGATGGCCGCATCAAGGCCTGCATGCTCAGCCACCTTAAGGACATGTCTACGGCCTGCCTAACCACCCTCGCCGGGCCGCGGCCCGAAATCCTCTCGGACGGCCAGAACGCCGTTTACAAGCGGGTCGATATGTATCGCCTGCGCTATATCGAGATCTTCCTCGCCGACATTGACCCGACCACCAAGAGCTTGGTGGCGGCATGTTATGGCACCTATGCCATCCCGGACATCCCAAAAGACCGCGATACGGCGCCGCAGGCGCAAGTCGCCGCCCTGAACATGGACGACATCGCCAAAACCTATGGCGTGCTCGCGGCCTCGCTCAACGGGCCGAAGCTCTCGATCGCCGATTGGTGGGAGATCGACATTGGCAAGACGCGGCAATTCGGCGGCATGGCGTTCCCGCATACGGCGCAGCTCAATCTGACCGGGACTGCGAATGTGAACGACGTCAAACCCTACCAGCCGCAGACTATCGCCCGCAAAAGCGCGATCAACTGGAACAAAGGCCGGACTGTCATGGTTCTCGATGATCCCGACGGCAATGTCTGGATCATGAAGGGCTTCCAATTGGGGCTTGAACCCAAAATGTCCTATGAGGACTTCATGGCCGCAGGCCCCGCCATCTTCAAAAAGCTCCCGCCCGGCTGGAAGGCCCGTATCGTCACGCTGGCACAGGATAATCTCGAGATTCCCGAAGGCGGGATCGCGACGATCCTATCGGACGAATTCTTCAACGTTTACGACAAGACCGGCCCCGGCATGAGCAATTATAAACCATGACGGATTCGAAGCGGGGATGTGCGGTGAACCACGGTCCGTTCAAAGGATGGTGGTTCACGGAATCTGCACCGCCAATGGATGCTTGACGAGGGAGCGGTCAATGGTTGCCAGACGCAACCCATCCACCTGACAGATCGCTAGCAGCAAACGGTCAAAAGGGTCCCGCGTCTCCGGTTCAGGATCGGCTGCCGCAACAACGTGCCGCGCTTCAATGGGCAGAAGCCTGACGCCTATACGCTCTAGAAAGCGCGCAATATCGACCAACGGCATGGCTGGATCGAGCTTTCCCAACCGTGTCTTGATCGCAATCTCCCACAGGCTCGCCGCACTGACGAGAAAGGCGTCAGCCTCGATCCGAGAAAGGTGCTGAGCCCGGAGAGGCTGATCCGCCAACAGGTCCAACACCAGATGGGTGTCGAGCAAAACTCTCATTGTTCGGGAGGAAGTGGGGCAATCAGAACCGCTTCATCCAACGGATCATCGAAATCCGGCGCGACAAATCGGAACGGATGCTTGATGCCTCGCTCAGCCAGAAAGGCTCGGCCCGCTTCTAAATCCAATCCGCACTGCTTATGCGGCACAAGATCGAACACCGGACGACCATTGCGTGTCACAACGATAGTCTCTCCTTGCTCAACCTCACGGGCCAGCTCAGTCAGACGGTTCTTGGCATCACGGATGTTGACAGTCTTCATATCCTCATTGTAGCCACACATGGCTACAATGTCTATAATTCATAAAACTCTTTTAATTCAGATACTTGCAAAAATTCCTTGAGACAAAATAAAAGCGGACCACTGGCCCGCTTGAAACCACACAAAAGAAAAAGGCGCTCAACCGAGCGCCTTCATCATGGCTTCCGTGACTGTGTCGATGGGCTGCATGCCGTCGATCTTTTTCAGAAGGCCGGTCTTCTCGTAATAAGGGGCCACGATCGCCGTGTCGCGGTTATAGGCTGCGAGACGGGTCTTGAAGACCTCCGGATCATCATCCTTGCGCACCGGTTGGCCAGCCGCCTTGGCTTCTTCCGCCCGCTTCACAATGCGGCCGACAAGCGCGTTCTGGTCGACAACGAATTCAAGCACGGCGTTGAGCTTCACGCCCTTCTCACCCAGCATTGTGTCAAGCGCCACAGCCTGCGCCACGGTGCGCGGGAACCCATCGAGGATGAAGCCCTTCTTGGCGTCTGCTTCCTCGATCCGGTCGGCAACGATGCCGATCACGATCTCGTCGGAAACAAGCCCACCAGACTCCATCACCGCCTTGGCCTGGAGGCCAACGGGCGTTCCGGCCGCAACAGCTGCGCGCAGCATGTCTCCGGTCGAAAGCTGCGGAATGCCGTATTTGGCGACGAGGCGTGCCGCCTGCGTGCCCTTCCCCGCCCCGGGCGGTCCCAGAAGAATGAGTCTCACTTGCGTTTCCCCCCGCGCAGCTTCGCCTTCTTCACGAGCCCCTCATATTGGTGCGCGAGCAGATGACCATGGACCTGAGCCACAGTATCCATCGTGACGCTCACGACAATGAGAAGCGACGTCCCACCGAAATAGAACGGAAGTGACGCTTGCGAAACTAGCACTTCGGGCAAGAGACAGATGATAACGAGGTAGGCGGCGCCCAAAACGGTGATCCGCGACAGAACTTTGTCGATGTATTGCGCGGTCCGCTCACCCGGACGGATGCCCGGGATGAAGCCGCCATGCTTCTTTAAATTGTCCGCCGTCTCCGTCGGGTTGAAGACGATGGCGGTATAGAAGAACGCAAAGAAGATGATCAGCGCCGCATAGAGGAACATGAACAGCGGACGGCCATGCGCCAAATAGGCTGACACGGTGGCAAGCCAGCCGGTCGGATCGTTCGCGGCTGAGAAGCCCGCAATCGTCGTCGGCAGCAACAAAAGCGACGAGGCAAAGATCGGCGGAATGACGCCTGACGTATTGAGCTTCAGCGGCAGGAACGACGTCTGGCCTTCATAAACGCGATTGCCGACCTGACGCTTGGGATAGTTGATCAACAAACGACGCTGCGCGCGTTCCATGAACACGATGAACGCAATCACCGCGACGATCATGATGGTGATGCCGATGATCAAAGCGGCAGATATCGCGCCCTGACGGCCAAGTTCCAGCGTGCCAGCCAAAGCCGACGGCAATTCGGCAACGATACCAGCGAAGATGATCAGCGACGAACCATTGCCGATGCCGCGCTGGGTGATCTGCTCACCAAGCCACATCAGGAACATCGTGCCGCCAACGAGTGTGATTGTTGTCGACAGCAGGAAGAACGGACCCGGCTCGGTCACAACATTGCCCGAGCTCTGCAAACCAGCGGCAATGCCATAGGCTTGGAACGTCGCAAGCACGACTGTGAGGTAGCGTGTATATTGGTTGATGATCTTGCGGCCGGACTCGCCTTCCTTCTTGAGCGCTTCAAGCGACGGCACAACCGATGTCAGCAACTGTATGATAATAGACGCCGAAATATACGGCATGATGTTCAACGCGAAGATCGCGAGACGGCCAACAGCGCCGCCCGAGAACATGTTGAACAGGCCAAGCACCCCGCCCTGCTGCTGTTTGAAAATCTCAGCAAGTGCATCGATGTTGATGCCGGGAATCGGAATGTAAGTGCCAAGGCGATAAATCAGCAAAGCGCCGAGCGTGAACCAAATCCGTTTCTTCAGCTCGTCCGCTTTCGCGAGCGCGCCAAAATTCAGATTAGCGGCCAATTGTTCCGCAGCCGATGCCATCGTGTGTGCTCCGCTACGCCCTCATGCAGGCGCCTGAAAAGAAAAAGCCGGGCGATGCGGAAAGACCGCGCCGCCCGGCGTTAGATCATGTCGTCGGACGACAGCCCTCTCAGGCCGTTGCTTCGCCCGCAGCGGTCAGGATCTTCACCGAACCGCCGGCCTTCTCAATCGCTGCCTGCGCCGACTTCGACGCACCAGCCACTTCGAAAGCGAGCTTGGCTTTGAATTCGCCCTGGCCGAGAATCTTCACACCGTCGCGCAGCTTCGAAAGCACACCGGCTTCAACGAGCGAAGCCTGCGTGACAGGCTTCGTCACGTCGAGCTTCTTCGCGTCCACAGCCTGCTGAATGCGGCCGAGATTCACTTCGTTAAGATCCTTAGCGAAGATGTTGGTGAAGCCACGCTTCGGGAGGCGACGATAGAGCGGCATCTGGCCGCCTTCGAAGCCCTTCACTGCAACGCCAGCGCGGGCCTTCTGACCCTTCACGCCACGTCCGCCCGTTTTACCCTTGCCCGAGCCGATACCACGGCCGACACGGATGCGGCTCTTCTTCGCGCCTGAATTATCGCGGATGTCCGTCAGTTTCATGGCACTCTCCTCACTGCGCCTTGCCGCCGTCATCGACGACGCGCACGAGGTGCTTCACACGTTCGATCATGCCGCGCGTCGCCGGCGTATCGGCGAGCGTCGAGCGGCGACGAATCTTGTTTAGGCCGAGACCGATCAGCGTCTGACGCTGAGCAGCTTCACGGCGGATCGGGCTGCCGGTTTGTTCGACAGTGATCGTCTTTCCAGCTTTCGCCATCACACGACCTCCTATCAGGCGTCAGCGCCCGCGCCGTCGGTATCACCGCGGCGGGACTGAAGAGCCGAAACCTTGAGACCACGACGCGCAGCAACCGAGCGCGGGCTATCTTCGCGCTTCAGCGCGTCGATCGTGGCGCGAACCAGATTGTACGGGTTCGATGAGCCGAGCGACTTCGACACGACGTCATGAACGCCGAGGGCTTCGAAGACGGCGCGCATCGGACCACCGGCGATGATGCCGGTACCAGCCGGAGCAGCACGCAACACGACCTTGCCCGAACCATGACGGCCCTGCACATCGTGATGAAGCGTGCGGCCTTCGCGCAGCGGTACGCGAACGAGCGCGCGCTTGGCAGCATCAGTGGCCTTGCGGATTGCTTCTGGCACTTCACGGGCCTTGCCGTGACCGAAGCCGACGCGACCCTTCTGGTCACCGACGACGACGAGAGCAGCGAAACCGAAACGACGGCCGCCCTTCACGACTTTGGCAACGCGGTTGATGTGGACGAGGCGGTCCACAAATTCAGAATCGCGCTCTTCGCGATCCTGGCGTTCACGAGGTTCTCTTGCCATGTGTTCTCTCACTTACGCGGACACGCAAAACGCACGCCGCTCGCTTGATCAAAAGCGGATGGCGGGCCAAGGCCCGCCAGCGCATTAGAATTCCAGACCGCCTTCGCGCGCGGCTTCCGCCAGCGCTTTCACGCGTCCGTGGAACATATAGGCACCGCGGTCGAACACGACCTTGGTGACACCGGCCTTCTTCGCGCGTTCCGCGACGAGCTTGCCGATTTCCGTTGCCGCAGCGATGTCGGCACCGGTCTTCAGCTTGCCACGCAGATCCTTTTCGAGCGTCGAAGCGGCTGCGATCGTGACGCCCTTGGCGTCGTCGATCACTTGCGCATAGATCTGCTTCGACGAGCGAAACACGCTCAGGCGCGGACGGCCATTGGCCGCTTTCTTGAGAGCCCGACGAACCCGCGCAACGCGGCGTTCGGTGGCAACTTCGTTCTTTGCCATTTTCGGGCCCCTTACTTCTTCTTGCCTTCCTTGCGGAAGATGAATTCGTCGGAATACTTGATGCCCTTGCCCTTATAAGGCTCGGGACCACGCAGCTCGCGGATTTCCGCAGCCACCTGTCCGACGCGTTGCTTGTCGATACCGCTCACGAGGATTTCGGTCGGCTTCGGCGTGGCAATGGTGATGCCGGCCGGAATGTCGAAATCGATTTCGTGGCTGTAGCCAAGCGCCAGCTTGAGAACCTTGCCAGCAACCGCGGCGCGATAACCGACGCCGTTGATTTCAAGCTTCTTCTCATAGCCCTTGGAGACGCCCTCAACGAGGTTCGCCACCTGCGAGCGGGACATGCCCCACATCGCGCGCGCTTGCTTGGTTTCGTCGCGCGGCTGAACGGCAATTGCGCCGTTATCCATCACAACGTTCACACGATCGGGAACCACGAAAGACAATTCGCCCTTCGCGCCCTTCACCTTCACCGTCTGACCTGTAACCGTGGCTGTGACACCAGCGGGAACGGCGACGGGCTTCTTGCCGATACGAGACATTGTCTCTTGCTCCTCAAGCTTTCCCGCGCCCGATCAGAAGACCGTGCACAACACTTCACCGCCAACATTCTTCTCGCGGGCCTCATGATCGGCCATCACGCCTTGCGGCGTTGAGAGAATGGTGATGCCGAGGCCATTGGCGACGCGCGGCATAGCGGTAACGGACGAGTAAACGCGGCGGCCCGGCTTCGACACGCGCGCGATCTTGCGGATCACGGGCTCACCATCGAAGTACTTGAGTTCGATTTCGAACTCAGTCCGGCCATTGCCATATTCCGTGACTGAATAGCCGCGGATATAGCCTTCCGATTTCAGCACATCGAGCACACGAGCGCGCAGGCGCGAGCCGGGTGTCGAAACAGTGCCCTTGCGACGCAGCTGTGCGTTGCGGATGCGTGTCAGCATATCGCCGACGGGATCATTGACTGCCATGTCCGATCCTCCTTACCAGCTCGACTTCAGAAGACCCGGAACGAGACCCTTCGAGCCAAGCTCGCGGAGCGCGATACGGGACATCTTCAGCTTGCGGTAAACGGCGCGCGGACGGCCGGTCACTTCGCAACGATTGCGGATGCGTGTCGGATTGGCGTTACGCGGCAGCTCGGCGAGCTTCAGCGTGGCGGCGAACCGCTCTTCCATCGACTTTGTCTTGTCTTCTGTGATCGCGAGCAAACGTTCACGACGCCCCGAATATTGCTTCGAGAGCTTCATGCGGCGCTTGTTCTTTTCGATCGAACTTTTCTTGGCCATGGATGTCTCCTGGTTTCCGCGTTTAAGGGCGGACCCTTACTGCCGGAACGGGAAGTTGAAAGCGCGAAGAAGCGCACGCGCTTCGTCGTCGGTCTTAGCGGTGGTGCACACAACAATGTCCATGCCCCAGACCGCTTCGGCCTTGTCGTAGTTGATTTCCGGGAACACGAGATGCTCCTTGATGCCGAGCGCATAATTGCCACGACCATCAAAGGATTTCGGGTTCAGACCGCGGAAGTCGCGAACGCGCGGCAGCGCAATCGTGACGAGACGATCGAGGAACTCGTACATCTTCGCCTTGCGCAATGTCACCTTCGCGCCGAGCGGCATGTTCTCACGCACCTTAAAGGTCGCGATCGCCTTACGGGCCTTGGTGATCACCGGCTTCTGACCAGCGATGAGCGCGAGATCGGCTGCAGCAACCTGAGCCTTCTTCGTGTCCGCTGTCGTTTCGCCGACGCCCATGTTCAGCACGATCTTTTCGATGCGCGGAACTTCCATGGGATTCTTGTAGCCGAACTCTTCGACGAGTTTCGGACGCACAACGTCGTTATAGATTTTCTTGAGGCGCGGCTCGAGCGCCACTTCAACCTTAGCCATCGATCAGATCTCCCGAACGCTTGGCGAAGCGCACCTTGCGGCCGTCTTCGAGCACCTTGAAACCGACGCGAGTCGGCTTGCCGTCCTTCGGATCGGCAATCGCGATGTTCGACAGCTGGATCGCAGCTTCCTTGGTGATGATGCCGCCTTCGGACTGGGCCGTCTGGCGGGTGTGGCGCTTCACGAGGTTCACACCACGCACAATGGCGCGGGTTTCCTTCGGCAGCACCTGAACGACTTCACCGGACTTGCCCTTGTCACGACCGGTGAGAACGACGACCTTGTCGCCCTTCTTGATCTTAGCGGCCATCACAGCACCTCCGGCGCCAGCGAGATGATTTTCATGTGGTTCTTGGCGCGCAATTCGCGCGGAACCGGCCCGAAAATACGGGTGCCGACGGGCTCTTTCTGATTGTTGATCAGAACGGCCGCATTGCGGTCAAAACGGATCACCGAGCCATCGGGACGGCGGATGTCCTTGGCCGTGCGCACGACAACGGCCTTCATCACATCGCCCTTCTTCACGCGGCCACGCGGAATGGCCTCTTTGATCGACACGACAATAATGTCGCCGACCGAGGCGTACTTACGCTTGGAACCGCCGAGAACTTTGATGCACATCACACGACGCGCGCCGGAATTGTCGGCGACGTCAAGATTCGTCTGCATTTGGATCATTGTCGATCCTTCCTCTGTCTCAGACAGGTTTCCGGCAGAGTTTTGGCGACCTGCCGGACTTCGCCTGACGGGGATCTATGTCCCCTCATTGTGTCGCGGGGTCTATTACGACTTCGCGACTGCGTCAACCACCACCCAGCTTTTCAGCTTGCTGAGCGGACGGGTTTCTTCGATCCGGACCTCATCACCCACTTTATAGGCATTGGCCTCATCATGAGCATGAAAGTTCTTTGAGCGGCGGACCGTCTTCTTGAACAGGGGGTGGGTGAAGCGGCGTTCCACTTTCACCACCACAGTCTTGTCCTGCTTGTCGCTGACGACGACGCCCTGGAGGATACGCTTCGGCATAATAGTCTCCTCAGGCCTTCGTGGCCGGCTTGCCGGCAATCGTTTTGACGCGGGCGATATCCCGGCGCACTTCACGCACGCGGGAGGTGTTCTCAAGCTGGCCGGTCGCACGCTGGAAGCGCAGGTTGAACTGCTCCTTCTTCAGCTTCACGAGCTCGTCCTGGAGCTGATCGGTCGACATCGCCTTCAGGTCGGAAACGCGTTGTTTCGTCTTCATGATCCCAACCCTCACTCAGCGATGCGCTGCACGAAGCGCGTCTTGATCGGAAGCTTCGCAGCCGCAAGCGTCAGCGCTTCGCGGGCGACATCCAACGGCACGCCGTCGATTTCGAACATGATGCGGCCGGGATGGATGCGGGCTGCCCAATATTCGGGAGCGCCCTTACCCTTACCCATACGCACTTCGGTCGGCTTGGCCGAGACCGGCACGTCCGGGAACACGCGGATCCACACGCGGCCCGCACGCTTCATGTGACGGGTCAGCGCACGACGCGCGGCTTCGATCTGACGGGCTGTGACCCGATCCGGCTCCATCGCCTTCAGGCCATACTGCCCGAAGTCGAGATTGAACCCGCCTTTAGCAGCGCCGTGAATACGGCCCTTGAACTGCTTGCGGAACTTAGTCTTTTTTGGCTGGAGCATAATGCTTCTCCTGGTCGGCTGCGGGCTTAGGCCGCAGCGTCACGGCGGCCACCCGGACGGGCGCCATCGTCGGCCATGCGCTTGTCCTGAGCCATCGGGTCATGCTCAAGGATTTCGCCCTTGAAGATCCAGACCTTAATGCCGCAGGTTCCATAAGTGGTGAACGCCGTCGCAGTGCCGTAATCGACGTCAGCGCGCAGCGTATGCAGCGGCACGCGACCTTCACGATACCATTCGAGGCGGGCGATTTCGGCGCCGCCGAGGCGGCCCGAGCAGTTGATGCGGATGCCCTCAGCGCCCAAACGGATCGCCGACTGCACGGCGCGCTTCATAGCGCGACGGAACGCAACGCGGCGTTCGAGCTGCTGCGCGATCGAGTCGGCAACGAGCGTCGCGTCAATTTCAGGCTTGCGCACTTCGACGATGTTGATGACGACTTCTGAGTCCGTCATCTTCGCAACGACCTTACGCAGCTTGTCGATATCGGCGCCCTTCTTGCCGATCACGACACCCGGACGCGCCGAGTAAATCGTCACGCGGCACTTCTTATGCGGACGCTCGATCACGATCTTCGACACCGCAGCCTGCTTCAGGAGCTTCATCAGCGCTGCGCGGATACGGATGTCCTCGTGAACGAGCTTGCCGTATTCTTTTTTATCAGCGACCCAGCGGCTGTCCCAAGTGCGGTTGATGCCGAGACGAAGCCCGATCGGATTGACCTTCTGACCCATCGTTCTCTCCTCAAGCCTTCGCTTCGACTTCGCGGACGATAATGGTCAGGTTCGAGAAAGGCTTCTCGACCCGGCCGGCGCGACCGCGTGCGCGCGCATGGAAACGCTTCATCACAAGCGCCTTGCCAACAAAGGCCTGCGACACGACGAGATCGTCGACATCGAGGTCATGATTGTTTTCGGCGTTCGCAATCGCGCTTTCGAGGCACTTGCGCACGTCTTTGGCGATACGCTTGCGCGAGAATTCGAGATCGGCGAGAGCACGCGAAACCTTCTTGCCGCGGATCAGGCCCGCAACGAGATTGAGCTTCTGCGGCGAGACGCGGATCATGCGGAGAACCGCCTTCGCTTCATTGTCCGCAAGCGCGCGGGGAGCGGATGCTTTACCCATGGCTTACTTCCTCTTCGCCTTCTTGTCCGCAGCATGACCGTGATAGGTCCGCGACGGAGAGAATTCACCGAACTTATGGCCGACCATTTCCTCGGACACGAAGACCGGGACGTGCTTCTGGCCATTGTAGACGCCAAAGGTGAGACCGACGAATTGCGGCAGGATCGTGGAGCGACGGCTCCAGATCTTGATCACTTCGGCGCGGCCGGAACCACGCGCAGCCTCTGCCTTTTTCAGCAGATAGCCGTCGACGAACGGGCCTTTCCAAACGGAGCGTGTCATCGCTGAGCCCTCTTACTTCTTCTTGCGCGCATGGCGGGACGACACGATGAATTTGTCGGTCCGCTTGTTCGAACGCGTCTTCTTGCCCTTGGTTGGCTTGCCCCAAGGCGTGACGGGATGACGGCCACCTGACGTGCGGCCTTCGCCGCCGCCATGCGGATGGTCGATCGGGTTCATGGTCACGCCGCGGTTATGCGGACGGCGACCCAACCAGCGCGAGCGGCCAGCCTTGCCGATCGAGGTGTTCATGTGATCCGGATTGGAGACCGCACCGACCGTGGCGAAGCATTCGCCATGGACGAGGCGCTGTTCACCCGAATTGAGACGCAGGATCACGTAACCCTGGTCACGACCGACGATCTGAGCATAAGCACCAGCCGAGCGTGCAATCGCACCGCCCTTGCCGATCTTCATCTCAATGTTGTGCACGAGCGTGCCAACCGGGATCGCACCGATCGCCATGGCGTTGCCCGGCTTGATGTCAGCATTCGCGCCAGCCATCACTTCATCGCCAACCGAAAGGCGCTGCGGGGCAAGAATGTAGCTCAGCGTGCCGTCCGCATACTTAATCAGCGCGATGAACGCCGTGCGGTTCGGATCATATTCGATACGCTCGACCTTGCCGGCCTGCCCGAGATGCGAGCGGCGCTTGAAGTCAACGATACGATAAGCCTGCTTATGACCGCCGCCACGGAAACGAACGGTGACGCGGCCGGTGTTGTTACGGCCACCCGCAGACGACTTGCCTTCGGTGAGCGTCTTGACCGGCTTGCCCTTGTAGAGCTCCGAGCGGTCGACGATCACGAGCTGACGAAGGCTCGGGGTAATCGGCTTGAATGTTTTCAGTGCCATCGTGTTTCTCCCCGGTCTGCTCAGAGGCCGGTGGTGACGTCGATCGTTTGGCCTTCGGCCAAAGTCACAACGGCGCGCTTCACATCGATCTGCGTGCCCTGCGTGTTCTTGAAGCGCTTCACCTTGCCCTTGCGGACGAGTGTGTTGACGGCTTCAACCTTCACGTCGAACAGCTTTTCGACAGCGGCTTTGATTTCGGGCTTCGTCGCTTCCTTGCGGACGCGGAAAACCACCTTGTTATGCTCGACGGCGTTCGTGGCCTTTTCGGTAATCACCGGGCCGACGATGACGTCGTAATGGCGCGGATCGTTGCTCATTTGAACCGGGCCTCCAGGGCTTCCACTGCAGCCTTCGACAAGACGAGCGTGTCGCGGCGCAGAATGTCGTACACGTTGATACCCTGCACCGGCAGGACGTCGACGTTCGGAATGTTGCGTGCAGCGCGAGCGAAGTTTTCTTCGACCTGTGCACCACCGATGATCAAGGCATTGGCAACGCCGAGCTTACCGAAACGCTCAGCCAACACCTTCGTCTTCGGTTCAGCGAGCTTCACATCGTCAATCACGATGAGACCACCCGCCTTCACCTTGGCCGAGAGCGCATGCTTCAGAGCAAGCGCGCGGACCTTCTTGGGAAGATCATGAGCGTGTGAACGCACAACCGGACCCATCGCACGACCACCACCACGGAAGATCGGCGCACGGGCCGAACCGTGACGCGCACCACCGGTGCCCTTCTGGCGATAAATCTTCTTACCCGTCCGCGCGATTTCTGCGCGCGTCTTGGTCTTGTGCGTACCAGCCTGGCGCTTGGCGAGCTGCCAAAGAACCATGCGGTGAATGATGTCAGCACGCGGCTCGAGACCGAAAATGTCGTCTGACAATTCAACCGAACCAGCCGAAGCGCCTTCCAGCGTTTTGAGATCGATTTTCATCACGCGTTCTCCTGGCCTTCAGCCGCGGCCGGTGCAGCGCCATTCGCCGCTTCCGGCAGACGGAACTTGCCCGGCTTCGGCGCATCCTTCGGGAGCGCACGCTACACCGCGTCCGACACGAAGATCCAACCGCCCTTAACGCCTGGAACAGCCC
>VERN01000077.1 GCA_018882635.1 Beijerinckiaceae bacterium
GCACCGCACAGGCCGCCTCCCACTCGCTCGCTGCCGGACTTGATGTCGCGTTCAAGGCAGGAGCCGTCACCGGGCTTCTCGTCGCCGGTCTCGCGCTCTTGGGTGTCGCCGTCTATTTCTGGATTCTCACCGGTCCGATGGGCATGAAGCCGGGCGATCGCATCGTGATCGACTCGCTTGTTGCGCTCGGTTTTGGCGCTTCGCTCATCTCGATCTTCGCCCGCCTCGGCGGCGGCATCTTCACCAAGGGTGCAGACGTCGGCGCTGACCTCGTCGGCAAAGTGGAAGCCGGTATTCCGGAAGATGATCCGCGAAACCCTGCAACGATCGCCGACAATGTGGGCGATAATGTCGGCGATTGCGCTGGTATGGCGGCCGACTTGTTCGAGACCTATGCGGTGACAGTTGTTGCCACGATGGTCCTCGGCGCGATCTTCTTCGCTGGCAAGGATGTCATCCTCTCGACGATGCTCTATCCGCTCGCGATCTGCGCTGCCTGCATTGTGACCTCGATCATCGGCACCTTCTTTGTGAAGCTCGGTCCCGACAACAACATCATGGGCGCGCTCTATAAGGGCCTGTGGGTGACGTCGGGTCTCTCGGTGCTAGGCCTTGGTGCAGCGACCAGCCTCACTGTCGGCTGGGGCAAGTTCGGCGAAGTGGCTGGCATGTCGCTGACGGGCACGAACCTGTTCATCTGCGGCATCATCGGTCTTGTCGTGAACGGCCTCATCGTCTGGATCACCGAATACTACACCGGTACGGGCAAGCGCCCGGTCGTCTCGATCGCGCAAGCCTCGGTCACCGGCCACGGTACGAACGTGATTCAGGGCCTCGCCGTCTCGCTCGAATCCACCGCTCTCCCCGCAATGGTGATCGTCGGCGGCATCATCTCGACCTATCAGCTCGCTGGTCTCTTCGGCACTGCCATTGCGGTGACGACGATGCTCGGTCTGGCAGGCATGATCGTCGCACTCGACGCCTTCGGTCCGGTCACCGACAATGCCGGTGGCATTGCCGAAATGGCCGGTCTGCCGAAGGAAGTGCGCCACTCGACCGACGCACTCGATGCGGTTGGCAACACCACCAAGGCCGTCACCAAGGGCTACGCCATTGGCTCAGCCGGTCTTGGCGCACTCGTGCTGTTCGCGGCCTACACGAACGATCTGCAATCGTTCATCGCGGAAGGGCGGCCTTACTTCAAAGGCATCGGCACCGTCTCGTTTGACCTGTCGAACCCCTATGTCGTGGCTGGCCTGATCTTCGGCGGTCTGATCCCTTACCTGTTCGGGGGCATCGCCATGACGGCGGTCGGCCGTGCAGCAGGCGCCGTCGTCGAGGAAGTCCGTCGTCAGTTCCGCGAAATGCCGGGCATCATGCAGGGCACTCAGCGTCCTGATTATGGCCGTGCCGTCGACATGCTGACGAAGGCGGCGATCCGGGAAATGATTATCCCGTCGCTCCTGCCGGTGCTCGCACCGCTGGTCGCCTATTTCGGCGTGCTGGCCATTTCGGGCTCGAAGGCCAATGCCTTCGCGGCGCTTGGTGCTTCGCTCCTCGGCGTGATCGTCAACGGCCTCTTCGTCGCCGTTTCGATGACATCGGGTGGTGGCGCTTGGGACAACGCCAAGAAGTCGTTTGAGGATGGCTTCATCGACAAGGACGGCGTTAAGCATCTCAAGGGCGGCGACGCGCACAAGGCGTCGGTGACTGGCGATACCGTCGGCGACCCCTACAAGGACACGGCGGGCCCCGCTGTGAACCCAGCCATCAAGATCACCAACATCGTGGCGCTCCTGCTCCTCGCAGTTCTGGCGCACCTGGCCTGATCTTGAATCAAAACTAAAGAAAAACCCCGCAAGCCATTCGGTTTGCGGGGTTTTTTATTTCATATGACGGATTGATTAAGGCAGGCCCTGACCCGTCGCACGCATCAGCTGTTTCAGCACCGACAATTCCGCACCGCCTGTCGGCGTTTCGCGGGTTGTGAAGTCGAACACCTTGCCGTCCTGCATGCCGTAATTGTTGACGCTCTCAACCTTCAAATTCTTCGTAAATTGGATCGCGAGCACGCGCTGGTTCGTCACCGACGGCTTCATGAATTTGAGGGTCTGCACCGTGTCTTGGCTGATGTAATACCAGGTCTGATTTCCGACGGTGGATACGGTCGAGGGTGTCCCGATCGTCTGCAAAACGGCCTGTCCATCCATGCCCGGCTTGATCTTGGCGACTAACTCCTCGTCGAAGACATGGCCCTTGGTCGTCTGCTCATTGCACCCTGCAAGAGCAAGGGCAGCGGCGCCCACCATCCCCAACAAGAGAAATCGGCGTCGAAACGACAGGTCTTGAACCATGAACCATCTCCCGAAACGCGGCGCGGACACTATTTAGTTGCCGATAGCCATGCTCATGCCGTAACCCGCGGACCGGGCAAAAGCAAGATTGAGCGCTGCGGAGAGGCCGGTTCGCCGGAGGGATGGAATGTTTGGTTTTCTCAAGCGCAGACGCGCCAATCAAGATCTGTTCGATGCGCTCTATGCGTCTTTGACGCAGGCGAGCCGGGCACCTGTCTTTTATGCGACCCTCGGCGTGCCTGACACGGTTGAGGGGCGGTTCGATATGCTGACCCTGCATGCGGTTCTTATTCTCGAACGGCTGAAGCAATTGCCGCCGCCCGCAGACGATTTTGCGCAAGATTTCGTCGATGATTTGTTTCGCCGCTTTGATGGCACGCTGCGCGAAATGGGGATCGGGGACATATCAGTGCCTAAGAGAATGAAGCGGATCGCCTCCCATTTCATGGGGCGCGCCAAGGCCTATCATGACGCTATCACCAGCGGCGATGAGGCGATGGCTGCTGCTTTAGCGCGCAATGTTTTTGATGATGAGAGCCGGATCGAGGCCGGTTTAGCGTTGAATCAGTATGTGAACGCAACCCGCCAAGTGCTTCTCAAAACTGACTTTGAGGCCATAGCTGCGGCCGCTATCCCTTGGCCCGATGCGGCCGCACTCCTTCCGGGAGCTTCGTCATGACACAGACCCCTGATCCCTTACCGCTCCATCGCTTGATTGCTGTGGCTGATATTCCCGAGCGCGGTCTCGAGGTCCGGTTCGAGACAAACGCAACCGAGCGCAAGGCTGTGGCTGATTGGCTTGATGCTCCTGCGGTCGAGGCGCTTACAGCCAATTACAAACTTTTGCGCCGCGGCTCTCAGGTGCGGCTGACCGGGGAATTGCATGCAAAACTGACGCGTCTATGTGTGGTCACGCTGGAGCCGTTCGAGACTGAGGTCCGCGAGCCCGTTGCGATGCGGTTCTCCGAGCATGCGAGCGCCGATGGGGTGGCCGAAGCGTCCGTGTCTCATGATGCGACTGAAGATGACCTGCCAGACCCGATTGTGAATGGCCGGATTGATATCGGGGCGGTGACGGCCGAGTTTCTGGCCTTGGGGCTTGATCCCTATCCGCGGAAGCCGGAAGCGGACTTTGCTTACACGGAAGATGCCGGCAAGGAGAACCCCTTTGCCGCGCTCGCCGGGCTCAAGGCTGGCGGCAAACCGAAAACTGGGGCCTGACCCCTTGAAATACTTGCCCTTTCATTAGGCTCGGCTATTGTCCCGCCTCCTGCGGGGCACGTCCGATTTCGGGCATCCACGCTCATTCGAGGCTCAGTCGCTGTGACATCAGGCAAGGTCAGGATCGCGCTCGACGCGATGGGTGGCGATCATGGCCCCGAGATTGTCATTCCCGGCGCGGCTTTGACGCTCGCCCGCCATCCAGACACCCAATTCATCATTCACGGCAATGAAGAGGTTTGCGCGCCAGTTCTGGCGCAGCATCCGGCGCTCAAGGCCGTTTCGACGCTTGTTCATTCCGATATCGCGATCCGCATGGACGACAAGCCGAGCCAGGCCCTGCGCTATGGCCGCGGCAAATCCTCGATGTGGAAAGCGATCGACTCGGTGAAGCAGGGCAATGCCGATGTGGCTGTCTCCGCAGGGAACACCGGCGCGTTGATGGCCATGTCGCTCTTCTGCCTCCGCACGATGGCGAATATCGACCGTCCAGCCATCGCGGCGATCTGGCCGACAATCAAAGGCGAAAGCATTGTGCTCGACGTCGGCGCGACCATCGGCGCTGATGCCCGCCAGCTTGTCGATCTCGCAATCATGGGTTCGGCCATGGCGCAGATCATGTTCGATATCGATAAGCCGACCGTCGGGCTTCTCAATGTCGGCGTTGAGGAAATGAAGGGCGTCGAGGAAGTAAAGCTCGCCGCCAAGATTCTGCGCGAGACCGCACTTCCGGGCCTGACCTATGCCGGATTCGTCGAGGGCGATGATATTGGTCGTGGCACCGTCGACGTCGTTGTCACTGAGGGCTTCGCGGGCAATATCGCTCTAAAGACGGCTGAGGGGACCGCCAAGCAGATTGGCACCTATCTCAAGGCCGCGATGGGCCGCACGCTGATGTCAAAGCTCGGCTATCTGTTAGCGCGTGGCGCATTCAACGAGCTGAAGGAACGGCTGGACCCGCGCAAGGTCAATGGCGGCGTTTTCCTCGGCCTTGATGGTGTCGTGATCAAAAGCCATGGCGGCACGGATGCGACAGGCTTCTCAGCAGCCGTGGATTTGGGCTACGAAATGGTCCGCCATGATTTGATGGCGAAGATTAGGACGAGCCTGTCGGACAGTTTTGGCCATCGGGCTGCGCAATCGGCGAGCGATGAAGCCAGTGGAGACTCTGCCGCATGACCATCCGTCGCTCGACCGTGGCCGGGATCGGCCATGCGCTCCCCAAGCGCGTTGTTACCAATGCTGAGCTCGCCGCGAAAATCGACACATCAGACGAGTGGATTGTCGAGCGGACCGGCATTCGTCAGCGCCATATCGCAGGTGAAGGCGAGACAACGGCCTCGCTTGGCACGGCCGCCGCAGCCATGGCGTTGTCGCATGCTGGGCTTAAGGCGAGCGATATTGATCTCGTTGTTTTAGCGACGGCGACGCCCGATAACACATTTCCCGCGACGGCGACGCAGGTTCAGGCAGCCCTTGGGATCACGCAGGGGGCGGCCTTCGATATTCAGGCGGTATGCTCCGGTTTTGTCTACGCCACCTCAGTCGCCGATAAATTCCTGCAATCGGGCTCGCATCAAAGGGCGCTGGTGATCGGGGCCGAAACATTTTCTCGCATTCTCGATTGGAACGATCGCACCACCTGTGTGCTGTTTGGTGACGGGGCAGGGGCCATTGTGTTGGAAGCGCAAGAAGGCACGGGCGCTCTCACCGATCGCGGTATTCTGACAACGCATCTGCGTGCCGATGGTCGTCATGTTGACAAGCTGTTCGTCGATGGCGGACCTTCGACGACAATGACGACGGGGCATCTGCGGATGGAAGGCAAGGAAGTGTTCCGCCATGCGGTGACATTTCTTGCCGAGACGATCGAAGAATCCTTCCGCGCGACGGGGTTAACGGCAGCTGACATTGATTGGTTTGTGCCGCATCAAGCCAATCGCCGCATCATTGATGCGACCGCAAAAAAACTGGGTTTGGGGACCGAACGCGTGGTGATGACGGTGGATCGTCACGGCAACACATCGGCCGCGTCAATCCCGTTGGCGTTAGCTACAGCCGTTGCCGATGGACGCATCCAAAAGGGTCAGCTCGTTCTGATCGAGGCGATGGGTGGTGGATTTACATGGGGTTCTGCATTGATCCGTTGGTAAGACGTTCGATGCAAAAGCTCACAACAAGGGTTGCATTCGGCGTCATGGCCGTCCAATGTGCGGCCATCAAGCATTTGTTGTTTAGATGAAAATCGGTTCCGGAGGGGGCATGGCGCAGAAGACAATTACGCGCGCCGAATTGAGCGAGGCCGTTTACCAGAAGGTGGGTTTGTCGCGGACCGAATCCGCGTCTCTCGTCGAATTGGTGCTCCGCGAAGTGTCCGACTGCATTGCGCAGGGCGAGACCGTGAAGCTGTCCTCGTTCGGTTCGTTCGTTGTTCGTGACAAGGGACAGCGAATCGGGCGGAATCCGAAGACCGGTATCGAAGTCCCGATCGAGCCGCGTCGCGTGATGGTGTTCAAGCCGTCGAACATTCTCAAAGCGCGTATCAACGGGATTGACGTCGCCGACGAGGATGAATAATCCGCGCCGGCTGTAATGCCGGAGACGCGTGATGGACAAGAGCCCCGACGCCTTCAGAACGATCAGCGAAGTCGCCGAGGACCTCGATATTCCGCAGCATGTGCTGCGGTTCTGGGAAACGCGTTTCGGCCAGATTCGCCCGCTCAAGCGCGGCGGCGGTCGGCGTTATTATCGTCCCGATGACGTCGACTTGCTGAAGGGCATCCGCCATCTCCTCTATAGCGAAGGCTACACCATCAAGGGCGTCCAACGCATCTTGAAGGAAGATGGCCCCAAGGCCGTGCAAGCGATCGGCCGCACCGGCATTGTGGGGGCCGCCGCGCCACAACCCGCGCCGAAAAGCCCGCCTGTGATCTCGACGGAGCCTGACATTCTCGAGGACGAGGACGCGGGCGTAGCCACACCCGCACCGGCCCCGGTTCGCCCGCGCCAACCACGCGGCCTCTCCAGCCTGCCGCTGTTTGGCGATTTCGAAGAAGGGGCAACCGGCCTTGGTCCAGAGAGCCGCGTGGCGCTTGAGCAAGCGCTCACGGAATTGGTCGAGTGCCGCCGCTTGCTCGGCATGATTAAAACCGACGCTTCATCTGGCGTGAATGGCTGAAAAGCCACGAAAAACGGACGGCCTCGGTTGCGTGGCGCGGTCGGCGTCTCTATAAGCACCCTCAGTCGGAGCGTAGCGCAGCCCGGTTAGCGCACTAGTCTGGGGGACTAGGGGTCGGAGGTTCGAATCCTCTCGCTCCGACCATTTTTTCAGTTCACGTCTCGGTGTGGTTTTCTTCCCGGAGCAATCCTTTTGCGCGGGTCCACACGTGGTGGTGAGAGATCTCACATTGCAGAATAAACCCGTCACCGCGCTGTTGGATGCCTGCGTTCTGGCCGGTTTGTTCAAGCGGAAACTTCTGTTGAGTTTTGCACAAGCGGGTCTTTTTCGCCCGGTCTGGTCAGCACACATTCTTGCTGAAACCATCTCGGCCAGTCGCCGCATTTATGAAACATCGAACAGGGGCTTGAGCGTGGATGAGGTTGAACGACAGCTCTCTATCATGCAGGCGAACTTTCCCGATGCTCTGGTTTTACCGACGGTTGGGCACGTGGAGCTGACACTGCCAGACCCGAATGATCACCACATCGTTGCGGCGGCTCTTGTTGCGAACGCAACCTTAATCGTGACGGATAATGGCGCAGATTTTCCGCGCAAAATGATGAAAACATTCGATGTTGACATTGTTTCAGCCGATGAATTCCTCACGCGGCTTGCAACGGATCATGTCGAGCGGGCGTTATCTGCGATTGAGACTATGGCGGTCGAAATGGTCGATATCGCCTCATCGCGCGAAGAGTTTTTTGACAAAATGACGCGCGCTGGTCTCAAGAAGACAGCGCGGTTTTTACGTGAGCACGAGAAACCGCTCACACGCTGAGGAATGCGAGCGCGCCTGATTAGTGATCATGATCATGATCATGATGATCGGGTAGGTTCACACCGAAATGCTTCACCAGATCAGTGATTTGTTGTGGCGAGAGATAACGCGGATTGAGATTGCGCAGCAAAAGATAAAGCTTCGCCGTTTCTTCTAATTCTTCGGTGGCATAAACGGCTGCCTCGAGCGTATCGCCTGCAACCACTGGTCCGTGATTAGCAAGCAGGACCGATGAATAACGGCCCGCCAATCCTTTAATGGCATCAGCGACAGCCGGATCGCCCGGACGATAATAAGGGACGAGCGCTGTCGCGCCGACGCGCATCAGATAATAGGCCGTCATGGGCGGCAACACCGCTTTCGGATCGATTTCAGGCAACATCGAAACGGCGACAGAATGGGTCGAGTGAAGATGGACGATCGCGCGGGCGGAGGAGCGCGTGTCATACAAGGCACGATGGAGGGGTATTTCTTTGGTCGGCGTATCGCCTGCAATCAACTGCCCGTTCTGATCGAGCCGCGAAATCGTCGCAGGATCAAGAAAGCCAAGTGAGGCATTGGTCGGTGTGACGAGCCAGCCGCCATCATCGAGACGCAGGCTGATATTGCCAGAGGAGCCCGGCGTCAGGCCTCGGTCGTAGAGGGATTTGCCAAAGCGACAGATCGCTTCCCTGAGTTTCGCTTCGCTCATCGACCCTGCCACCCTTTTAACGCCCGGCAAGGGGTGGTATCCGGTCATCCGAGCCATAGGTCAAGGCGGCCAGAGAAGCCGTCTGTCAAAGACCGGGCTGGGAGAGACGATCATGCCGCGTTTTGCCGCCAACCTGTCGATGATGTTCAATGAGGTGCCGTTTTTGGACCGCTTTCAAAAGGCGGCTGAGGCGGGATTTGAAGCGGTTGAATATCTCTTCCCCTATGAGTTCCCAGCGGATGAGATTGCAGCGCGGTTGAAGGCGTTCAACCTCACCCAAGCGCTTTTCAATCTGCCGCCCGGCGATTGGTCCAAGGGTGAGCGCGGTCTGGCCGCCTTACCGGATCGGGCCGCAGAGTTTGAAGCGGGCCTCAAAACAGCCTTGCCCTATGTGAAAGCCACAGGCGTCAAGAAACTTCATATGATGGCAGGTCTGGCTGACCGGTTCAGTCCGTGGGCTGTCACGAGCTATCAGGACAATGTGCGCAAGGCTGCGGATTTTTTCGGGCCGCACGACGTGATGGTTTTGCTTGAGCCGATCAATGCCCGCGGTATGCCGGGTTATTTCATGAATGATTTTCTATTCGCGCATGATCTCATCAAGGATCTCGCGATTCCGAATGTAAAAATCCAATTCGATATTTTCCATCGCCAGATCATCCATGGTGATGTCGTCATGGCAATCCGTGCATTGTTCCCCTTGATCGGTCATGTGCAAGTGGCCAGCGTGCCTTCGCGTCATGAGCCAATGAGCGAAGAACTGAATGATGCTTTCATTTTTGCTGAGCTCGATCGGCTTGGTTATGATGGCTTTATCGGTTGCGAATATATTCCCGCCGGCAAGACCGAAGACGGCCTCGGCTGGTTCAAACCCTATCGTCCGCGCTGAGGATTGTAAGAATGGCTATCGTTCTGGGTTGCATTGCTGACGATTACACCGGCGCATCCGATCTTGCGAACACGTTGAAAAAGGCAGGTTTACGAACCGTCCAGACGATTGGTGTTCCTGCTGCTGCTTATCGCTTGCCCGATGTTGACGCCGTTGTTCTGTCGTTGAAGAGCCGCTCCATCGATCCCGCGAAAGCCGTTGCTTTGTCGCTTGACGCTTATGCCTGGCTGAAGGGGCAGGGGGCTGAGCATATTCTTTTCAAGATTTGCTCGACATTTGATTCCACCGATCGTGGCAATATTGGTCCGGTGATGGATGCATTGCTTGAGAAGACAGGCGATGATTGCATCATCGTGACACCCGCTTTCCCGGAAACGAAGCGCACTGTTTACATGGGCAATCTTTTTGTTGGTCATGTGCCGCTCAATGAAAGTCCCCTGAAAGATCATCCGCTCAATCCGATGCACGATTCCAATCTTGTGCGTGTGCTTCAGCGGCAATCCAAACATCAAATCGGTTTGGCCGAACTCGCGACTGTTACCAAAGGTGCGGCGGCTTTGCGGGCGCGTTTAAAAGAACTTGGCCGTGATGGCGTGCGCGCTGCTGTTGCTGACACGGTCTTTGACGCCGATCTCGGCCCGATCGGCGAGGTTGCAGCCGAGGCGCGTCTTTCGGTGGGCGCATCGGGATTGGGTCTCGGGCTCGCACAGGCTTTCGTGAAGCGCGGCAAGGGTGGCCAGTCCGATGCTGCTTTGGCGCGCCTCGGCGCGAGCGCAGCGGCCTGTTTGGCTGGAAGCTGCTCGCAAGCCACATTGGGACAGGTCACTGCAGCCGAAAAGATTATGCCGGTCTTCCGGCTCGACCCGGCGGACCTCATGTCCCGTCGCGCTGCCTATCTCGATGAGGTGAGCCAATGGGCGGCTGACCGGCTCGCGAAAGGCCCGATCCTCATCGCCAGCACGGCCACGCCTGATCGGGTGCGAGCGCTGCAAGGGCAATTCGGGCAGGCTGAGATTGGCCATGCCATTGAGCAGGCCATGGCGGATTTAGCGGAACGTTTGGTCGAGAAGGGCGTCCGCAGGCTTGTTGTGGCTGGGGGAGAGACCTCAGGCGCCGTCGTCGACCGTCTTGGCGTCCCCGGCTTTGTCGTAGGCCCCGAGATCGCCGCAGGTGTGCCCGTGCTGGGCACGAGCGGCTATCGCCACGAGATGCTCATGGCGTTGAAATCGGGGAATTTCGGCGGTCCGGACTTCTTCGCCGATGCGCTCAAGCTAATGGCCTGACGCCGCTTCTTCCGGGTCGGGCCGCTCCATCCATTTGATCAGCGGCATAAGCGGCAGGATCCAGCCAAGCCCGACAACGACATAATAGAGATATTGCCAGATCTTGTCGGCGTCTTGCAGCCGTCCCTGTGCGAGCGCCATGGCAACCAGCGCATAGACACAGACGAAGATCAGGATGACGACAGCTCCGATGAATTTGCGGGTTCGGCGACGCATAGCGATTGGGGCTCTATAAAGGGCGGGGTTGCGGCAACAGGGCCGTTGTCGGCAGGCGGCGTTGTCTTTATCAGTTCGGTCGCAAATCGTCGATCAGGTCCCGTACCATGTCCTCAGCCGAAGTCGCGTCCGCTCTCCCGATCTCGGACAACCAGCCAAATCGCCTCGCGGTCCGTCGCTGGCTCTTTGTGATGATCGGCCTCGTGATCCTGATGGTCATGGTGGGTGGTGCGACACGGCTCACCGGTTCGGGCCTCTCCATCACAGAATGGCGGCCCGTGACGGGCGCCATCCCACCGCTCGATGAGCAAGCCTGGCTGAGCGAATTCGACCGTTATCGCGCTAGCCCGCAATACCAGCTTTTGAATGCCGGGATGGAGTTGTCGGAATTCAAATTCATTTATTGGTGGGAATGGGGCCATCGCCAATTAGGCCGTCTACTTGGCGTCGTGTTCGGCTGCGGGATTTTCTGGTTTGCTTTGACCGGCGCGTTACGTGGTCGCGAATTATTGATGGCCATGGGCCTCGCAACTTTAGGCGGGCTGCAAGGCGCGGTCGGTTGGATCATGGTGGCTTCTGGCTTGAAGCCGGGCATGATTGCCGTCGCTCCCGTCAAGCTTATGCTGCATCTCACACTCGCAAGCATCATCCTTACCTTGCTGACATTATTTGCCGCTCGTTTTTCACCGCCTGCAAAACCTGATCGGTCGGCATCGCGCAGTTGGGCCGTCATCGTTTTGGTCGCGATCCTCTTTCAGATCGCATTGGGCGCATTGGTGGCGGGCTCGCGCGCAGGTTTGACGTTTAATACTTGGCCGCTCATGGATGGGCGGTTCTTTCCCAATCCACAGACGCTTTTGGCAGTGTCGCCGCTCATCGAAAACTTTGTCGATAATGTTGCGATGGTTCAGTTCAACCATCGCATGATGGCGTTCGTGGTGCTGGGTTTGGCGCTTTATGCAACGATCCGCTCACGATCGATTGATCCACAAGCGCCCGCTGCACAGCGTTTTGTTTTGGTGTCCGGACTTGTTGTTTTGCAATTTGCATTGGGCGTGATCACGCTTATTCACGCCGTGCCGATCGTGTTGGGGATTGCGCATCAAGTTCTCGCCATGGCGATTGTGGTCGCCGCAGCGTGGAACAGTGCCAGATCGGTTGCGCTTAAAACTTAAACGCTACGCGCGGCGCTCTTGGCAAAAAGGGCACCGATATTTTCCACGAGCACCCCGGACGATGTCCGGACCAGCAGGCCCTTTTCCTGCAGCGCGAGCACTTTGCGCCGCGCCGTCTCACGCGAGATCTGCAGGGCCTGTCCGATATCCGCGATCGACACCGGGCGCAGCGTGACCTGTGCGGGTCCGTCGATCCACAGATTGAGCTTGAGGATGTAGATGAGGATGAGGGCATCTTCGGTGGTCAGGTCGCCCGCCATGCGGATCCGCTCAAGCAGATCGTAGACGGCCCGGGTCGAACGCTCGACTTCGAGGATATCTTGCCGCTCATCCCCTACGAAATCATCGTCGAGACCGTCTTTGACCATCAAACTTCACCTGCGCTCACGATTCGGGGCGCATATATCGCCCAAGGCTAATGTGACGCTAGGTCGCCTCTTTGGTCAATTCGTGCATTGAGGTTGTTCGGCCCACATCAGGCC
>VERN01000078.1 GCA_018882635.1 Beijerinckiaceae bacterium
TCATGTGCCTGGCGCATACATGCTTCTAGGCCAAGGACCGGGCCCAAACCTTCACAATCCAAAATTTGATTTCAACGATGAAGTCGCACCGATCGGCGCCTCACTGCTGGCACGGATCGCAGAAGCACGCACGGCATCATAGAGCGAGAGCATCATGGAACCCACCGGTAGCCTTCTGAAAACACCGCTGACAGAACTCAACAAGCGGCTCGGCGGCAAAATCGTGCCGTTTGCTGGATATGAAATGCCAGTCCAGTTTCCCGGTGGCGTATTGCAGGAACATCTGCACACACGGCAACAGGCCGGCCTCTTCGATGTCAGCCATATGGGTCAATTGCGCGTCCGTGCGCGGTCGGGCAGCCTTGACGATGCGGCTCGCGCCCTCGAAACATTAATGCCTATTGATGTGCTGGGCCTCAAACAAGGACGGCAGAGATACGGCCTTTTGACGCAGGAAAAGGGCGGCATTCTTGACGACCTCATGTTCGCAAATTTGGGCGATCATTTCTTTGTCATTGTGAATGCGGCGTGTAAAAAATCTGACGTAGCCCATATCCGCGCCGAAATCGGAAAAATCTGTGAAATTGAAGAGATTTCTGACCGCGCGCTGATTGCTTTGCAAGGACCTGTTGCTTCACGTGTGCTGGCGGCGCTTCAGCCTGCTGTTGGGGCCATGATGTTTATGGATGTCATTGAAGCTGACTTGATTGGTGAAAAATGCATCATCTCAAGATCGGGATATACCGGAGAGGATGGCTATGAAATCTCAGTGCCGTCACACCGCGCTGAAGATCTTGTTGAAGTTCTTGTAAGCCACCCCGCTGTGCATTCAATCGGTCTTGGCGCGCGCGATAGCCTGCGGCTTGAGGCAGGGCTGTGCCTCTATGGCTCGGATATTGACACGACCACCACACCCGTTGAAGCGGCCTTAGAATGGGCGATCCAGAAGGTGCGGCGGGCTGAGGGCGCGCGCGCCGGTGGCTTTCCGGGTGATGCTGTCATCTTAAAGCAATTGCAACAGGGTGCTGAACGGCGCCGGGTGGGAATCTTGGCTGAGGGCCGCGCACCGGTGCGCGGCGGAACCGCTATTTTCGCCAGTGAGACATCGAGCGAACAGGTGGGGCGCGTGTCTTCTGGCGGTTTCGGACCAACACTCGGGAAACCCGTGGCTATGGGTTATATTGCTTCTCAGTACACTGAACCGGGCACCGGATTATATGCCGAGGTTCGTGGCACCAGAATGCCTGTTCAAGTCGCTACAATGCCGTTCATTACACCGGGTTACAAACGGGGATAACAGAGGGTTGGCCATGTTAAAGTTTACGGAAGACCATGAATGGCTCCAGGTTGATGGTAATATCGCGACCGTGGGAATCACAAAGCACGCTGTCGAACAACTCGGGGATCTTGTGTTTATCGATCTGCCCAAAATTGGCTCTGCCCTTTCACAAGGAGATTCGGCTGCAACCGTCGAATCGGTCAAGGCGGCCTCAGACGTCTATTGCCCGCTGCAAGGCGAGATCGTCGAAATCAATACGGCCATTGCTGACGATCCCTCCCTCGTGAATACTGATCCCGAAGCGGCGGGCTGGTTCTTCCGGATTAAATTAGCTGACCCCCAGGCGGCAGAGACACTGCTCGACCGCACCGCTTACGACAAACTTGTTGGGTAATGGACGGCCATCATGAGCTACGCTGGAACACCTTACGATCCATATGATTTCGCCAATCGCCGGCATATCGGCCCCTCTCCGAAGGAGATGGAGGAGATGCTGCGGATCGTTGGCGCGCCAACCCTTGACGCGCTGATTGACGGAATCGTTCCGGACGATATCCGCCTGAAGACGCCGCTCTCATGGGGCAAGCCGCTCTCCGAACAAGGCGTACTCGAACGGCTGCGCCGCGTGGCGGACAAAAACCGTGTCATGACCAGCCTGATCGGACAGGGCTATTACGGCACGGTCACGCCGCCAGTGATCCAGCGTAATATTTTTGAGAACCCGGCTTGGTATACGGCCTATACGCCGTATCAGCCGGAAATCAGCCAAGGCCGCCTTGAAGCCCTGCTGAACTATCAAACGATGATTGCTGATTTGACCGCACTCGATGTGGCGAATGCCTCGCTGCTCGATGAAGGCACAGCGGCGGCCGAAGCGATGGCCCTGTGCGAACGTGCTGCATCAAGCAAGGCAACCGCGTTCTTCGTTGATCATCATTGTCATCCGCAGACGATTGCCGTGATTAAGACACGCGCCGTGCCGCTCGGCTGGGACGTGATCGTCGGCGATCCTTTCAAAGATCTCGATGCATCGAAAGTGTTCGGCGCTCTTTTCCAATATCCCGGCACTTACGGCCATGTGCATGATTTCACGTCTGTGATCGACATTTTGCACAAGGCGGGCGCACTTGCCTGCGTGGCTGCCGATCCACTCGCCCTTACGATCCTGAAGGCCCCTGGCGAAATGGGGGCCGATATAGCGATCGGTTCGACACAACGCTTCGGTGTGCCAATGGGCTTTGGCGGCCCGCATGCTGCCTTTATGGCTGTGCGTGACGCGCTGAAACGTTCAATGCCGGGCCGCATTGTCGGCGTTTCGATTGATGCGCGCGGCAATCGCGCTTATCGCCTCAGCTTGCAAACGCGCGAACAGCATATCCGCCGCGAAAAAGCGACATCGAACATCTGCACCGCGCAAGCGTTGCTCGCGGTTATGGCCTCGATGTATGGCGTGTTCCATGGCCCTGTCGGGCTGAAGGCTATTGCCGAACGCGTTCACCGTAAGATTGTGCGTCTTGCCAAAGGGCTCGAAGAGCTCGGCTACACAATCGAGCCTTCGGCATTCTTCGATACGATCACTGTTGAAGTCGGCGCAGTGCAGGGCGCAATCCTGAAATCGGCTGAAGCCGAGGGCATCAATCTGCGCCGGATTGGCACGACGAAGATCGGCATTGCCTATGATGAGCGGACACGCCGCGAGCATACGGAGGCGATCTGGCGTGCATTCGGCGGTACAAAGGATGATACCAGCACAGCGGATGAATACCGTCTGCCTGAAAATCTTATTCGTACATCAACCTACATGACCCATCCGGTTTTCCATATGAACCGGGCGGAAGCCGAAATGACACGCTATATGCGTCGTCTTGCCGACCGCGATCTCGCGCTTGACCGCTCCATGATTCCGCTTGGGTCCTGCACGATGAAGCTGAACGCGACAGCCGAAATGATGGCACTGAGCTGGCCACAATTCGCCGATGTTCACCCGTTCGCGCCTGCATCGCAGACAGAGGGTTATCGCGAAGCGATCGCCGATCTTGACGCAAAACTCTGCGCCGTGACCGGGTATGAAGCGTTCTCGATGCAACCGAATTCTGGTGCGCAGGGTGAATATGCAGGCCTGCTCACCATTCAGGCCTATCACAAGAGCCGGGGTGAAGCGCATCGCGATGTGTGCCTCATTCCGACATCGGCGCATGGCACCAACCCAGCCTCGGCACAAATGGTCGGCATGAAAGTCGTCGTCGTTGGCGTTACGCCGACGGGCGATATTGACGTGGCCGATTTCCGTGCCAAGGCGGAAGCCCATTCAGCCAATCTCGCCGCCTGCATGATCACTTATCCATCGACGCATGGCGTGTTTGAAACGACCGTGCGTGAGATTTGCGACATCACGCACCAGCATGGCGGACAAGTCTATATGGATGGCGCGAATATGAACGCGCTGGTCGGCCTTGTGCGCCCCGGTGATATCGGTTCGGACGTGTCGCATCTCAACCTGCACAAAACCTTTGCGATTCCGCATGGTGGCGGCGGACCGGGCATGGGTCCGATCGGCGTGAAATCGCACCTCGCACCCTTCTTACCAGGCGATCCGTCAGAAGCGGATGGTGGCGCCGTGTCGTCAGCGCCCTTTGGCTCAGCTTCAATTCTCCTCATTTCTTGGGCCTATTGCTTGATGATGGGCGGTGAAGGGCTGACGCAGGCAACGAAGGTTGCGATCCTCAACGCCAATTACATTGCTAAGCGTCTTTCGGTCGCTTATCCGGTGCTCTATGCCTCGGCGGATGGTCGCGTGGCGCATGAATGCATTCTCGATACACGCGTGATGAAGGAGCGTGCAGGCGTTTCGGTGGAAGATGTCGCCAAGCGCCTGATTGATTGCGGCTTCCATGCACCAACCATGAGCTGGCCGGTGGCCGGAACCCTGATGATTGAGCCGACCGAAAGCGAGCCGAAAGCCGAACTTGATCGCTTCATCGACAGCATGCTCGGCATCGCCGCTGAAGCGGATGCAATCGCGGCCGGTAAACTTGATCCGGACAATAACCCGCTGCGCCGCGCGCCGCATACGGTCGAAGATCTCGTCGGCGAATGGGATCGTCCCTATAGCCGCGAAGCCGCCTGCTATCCGCCGGGTGCCTTCCGCGTCGACAAATATTGGGCGCCGGTCAACCGAGTCGACAATGTTTATGGCGACCGCAACCTGATCTGCTCTTGCCCGCCACTTGAAAGCTACGCGGCATCAGCGGAGCTCGCAGAGGCATTGGAGAGATGAACGCTGTCGATAGGCTCAATGGACAGAGCTGTCATGGCCGCCATGAGTCTCTCGCGGCAACGTTCATGCAATTTCTCCAAGACCAATGGATGACCTTTGGCGATCAGCAAGCGTTCGTCGAACGCCTTGCGACGCTGACAGACATGCATATGGTCGTGCTCTCTCTTCTGGCACAGGGCAAGTTGAACAAACAAATTGCGTTTTCCTGTGGCATTTCAGAGGCAACAGTTAAAGCGCATGTATCTGAACTGTTGAGCCGCCTTGATGCGAATTCTCGCACCGAGGCGGCAGTAAAATTTGCCGTCATATCAGAGCGCATTCGCTTAAATCGTACACTCACAAACTGCGATATAGGCCCGGCACAAATGGTCTTCATAGAAAATGGCGAAATCCGACCGCACATCTGACGGCGCAAGACTGCTCGGTTCCTGAGCTAATCCTGACATCTTGAGGCGAAGATGTTTTTATCGATTTTTGAAATATTCAAAATTGGGATAGGGCCTTCATCCTCTCATACGATGGGGCCGATGATTGCAGCGTCACGCTTTGTCAATGAATTGCGGGAAGTCATCACGCATGGACATCATAAAGAAGCGCGCCTTTTCATTCGTGTGACGCTTTATGGATCTTTAGCGTTTACTGGCCGCGGTCATAAAACAGATCGCGCTGTCATTTTAGGCCTTCTTGGCTTTCTGCCCCATAGCATTGATCCCGATACCGCCAATCAACGTGAACAAGAATTGCTGCGCTCAGGTGAAATTCATCTTCCCGGCTTGCCACCATTGATGTTTCATGCAGACCGCGACCTTATCTTTGATTATGGACCGCCGCTGCCTGCGCATCCAAACGGGCTTGTGTTGCAAGCATTGACAGATGATGGACAAAATCTTCTAACGCGCACCTTCTTCTCTATCGGCGGCGGCTTTGTTCTTTCTGCTGAAGATATTGAACAAGAAAGCCAGCGCGATACTGCAAGCTTTGGTGATCAGAAGCGGGCGCTTGGCTGTCCCTATCCGTTTGGAACGGCAGCTGAGATGCTTGAAATGGGCGATAAGGCGCATTTGCGTATCGCCGACATGAAACGCGCTAATGAAATTGCAACAGGAACAGCGGATCTGGATTCGCGTATTGACACTCTGTGGTCAGCAATGGACGCGTGCATTAACCGCGGCCTGCAGCAAGACGGCATTCTCCCCGGCGGATTACAGGTCAGACGCCGTGCGCCAGGAATCTATCGGCAGCTGATCGCAGAGCGAGGCACCAATCAACAGCAACCACATACGATCAATGATTGGATTGCTGTCTATGCTATGGCTGTGAATGAGGAAAATGCTGCTGGCGGACGCGTCGTGACAGCGCCTACAAATGGCGCAGCAGGCGTTATCCCAGCCGTCATCCGTTACTACAGAGATCATTGCAGCGGCGCCACCGATGATGGTATTCGCGACTTTCTCCTGACGGCTGCCGCTGTCGGCGGATTAATCAAGCACAATGCATCAATTTCGGGAGCCGAAGTTGGCTGCCAAGGAGAGGTTGGTTCTGCCTCTGCCATGGCGGCTGCTGGCCTGTGCGCCGCGCTTGGTGGCAGCAATGCTCAAATCGAAAATGCCGCAGAGATTGCGCTTGAACATCATCTCGGCATGACCTGCGATCCCGCAAAAGGGCTTGTCCAAGTGCCTTGCATCGAACGGAATGGACTGGGTGCAATCAAAGCTGTTTCGGCCGCAAGCCTCGCGCTACGGGGCGACGGACATCATTTCATGCCGCTGGATAATTGTATCGAAACGATGCGGCAAACCGGCATTGATATGAACGAAAAATACAAAGAGACAGCCAATGGCGGATTGGCTGTCAACTTGCCAAGTTGCTGAGTTAAAATAGATCCGCCAGCCTTGATCGGCAGTTATCTAGGCTTAAGGCGTCAATGCAAGCTGATGCGCACGCAGAAACTCAAGAAACGCATCCGATAGGCTTGCTGCCCCTAAAGCGTTGAGATGATCGCGGTCGCGATAGAGCGGAACGCGCTTGGCGATGGGCGTGCACGTCAAGCGGGAGGACGGGCACAGCGCAGAGAATGAATCGAAATAAAACAGATTTGAATTTTGGGTTAGTGCATGGCGAAAAGCCTGATTGACACTCGCATCGGCCGCCGCCAGAAGCGGACGTGGCTCATCACACGGCGTACGCCCGGCGCGATCGGGTGCGCAGCGCGCAATTGATGGATAGCGATACATCGGCACAGGACCGATCACGATCACGCTCACACCTAGTGGCTGCAGCTTCTGCGCCAAGGCCTCTACAGCACTCGCCCATTGATCAAGATCCTGCACAGGGCGCAGATATTCTTCTCGATCGAACAATAGACGGGCGAGAATAATAATATCGCCCTTTTTCAACTTTGGCTGGGTCTGCGCGAACAAATTCTCACGCAGCGGATTATTCATTCCCTGCATCAATGGAAAGGGAATGCCTGGCGTTTCAACCAAATGGATGCCGAGACCCGCGCGCTCATGCAAAGCACCAAGCAAGCCACGCAATTGCCCGGCATGGCTGTCTCCCATCACCCATAGTGTTGGTAGGCCCGCACGCGACGGCGACACTGTGCATTGCGCCAGTGCCATCTCGACACTAAGCGGCCTTTTGCCATCAAGCACACAATCACGCTCATGCCTGGATGAAGAGCTGGGCCATTCCGAAAATGCCGGTGGCAACCGGCCGAACATATTGGTGCCAAGCGGCTTGTGGTTGGCGATAGACAATAGCGCAATGATCATCAGCGCCGTGATCAGCAAAGCCCATCCCAAGCGCATGAACAGACGTCTTTGCACAGATGGTGCGCGTTGAGCGCGCAAGGGCTGCTCAATGCCATAATACGTCAATGTCGCGAGCAAGAGTGTTACGACCAATTGAATGGCAGCAACCCGGGGCGTTGGGCGAAACAGCATCAGGCTGATGCTAATCACAGGCCAATGCCAGAGATAGAGGGAATAGGACACGCGACCGAGCCAACGCATCGGCGAGAGCGATAGGGCACGAAAAGGCCACGTTGCTGGGGGCGCTAACACAAGGATCATGGTTGGCGGCACGATGGCCAAAGCCCAGATTGCACTTGGTGCAACAGGCAAGAATAATACGCCGATCAGCACGGCCGCAGCGATCATCTGAACGCTCGCGGTTGCGCAGGTTTTAACCAGGCGCGGAGCATAAAGCGGCGCTAACGCCATCAGCGCGCCGGCCGCCAATTCCCATAAACGGCCAAAGGGTAAGAAATAGGCTGCTCCGCCGCGAGCGCCGGGAATGGCAAAAAGCAGGGCAATCGAAACAGCTGATAATACCAGCAACAATGGCACCGCCATGCCGCGCGATCCAGTACGCGGCTGGCGAGTGAACCACATCAGCAAGGGGAAGAGCAGATAAAATTGCTCCTCAACGCCGAGTGACCATGTATGCGTTAGAAAATTCAAAGCACTTTTCTGCGCAAAATAATCGGCAGAAATCGATAAAAGATAGAGGTTAGAGACACCGACGAGCGCGGTGAGTCCTGTTTTAAGTGAAATTTCCGGATCGGGATCCAATAGCCATGCCGCGAGTGCGGTTATGCCGACACAGGCGAGAAGGGCTGGAACAATCCGTCGAAACCGACGCGCGTAAAACCCTGCTAAAAAGGATTTAAGATCCGCCGCGTGATGATTGTGTAAGGACAGGGTGATCACGAAACCTGAGATCACAAAGAAGATATCAACGCCCAGATAGCCGCTCGGGACTGTCCGATGATCCATATGATTAAAAATAACAGCCATCACGGCGATAGCGCGCAAACCGTCAATATGCGGCCGATAATCGTGCGATGATGTCACAGAGCCTGTCATATTGAGCGTGTTCTTCTCGCCTCTTCGCCGTCATCTATCGCGTTAGCGCAGTATATTGACGCTACGTGCGATTGTGATGGTGAACAGAACTAATCCAATTGTCGACTGCATCATGACGAAAACCTTGCCCCGTTTCGACGCAATCACCGTATCGGTGGGGCTGAATGCTGTATTGAGGCAATAAGCAAGAAAGAGATAGGCAAATAAATCAGCATGCCAATCCGTATAGCCCGGCAAATTCTGCATTTGTTGGGGGAAGAAAAAATCACGATACCCACTTCGCCGCGTCGACCATAAATCGCCATCAAGCAGCCAATAGGTGAGGCCAAACGTAAGGCCATTGAGCAACCAGAGGAGTCCCCCGTCTATCAGCAAAGCAAAACCGCCCGGCCCTGATGAATAGGCAGCGAGGCTTTGCACCATCAGAAATGTGCTCGCTGCAATTTCTAAAATAATTAAAACAACAAGCACGAAAAGCAATTTACGCGCGAGCAGCAATTGTCGCTGCAAGACCAGAATGGCTGCCAGCCCCCCTAGACCGAGCGATAGGCCCGTAACCACATAACCGATGATGCCGGGACTAGAGGCGCCCGTGAGCGTCCAAAGGGAAAGCCCAAAGGACATCACCATATCTAGCGCTGTGATGGCCGCAATCACGCCTATCAAACGAAACGCCTCAGCGCGCGGTGATGGCGCAGACAGGGACATAATCGACATCAAGCCACTCAACTCCCGAAACGGGCGGTCTCTTTCGGCTCTGCTTTAACAGGGCAGCCCCATTGGGGAAAGCACCCCTTCCCAACGGGCTCATGACGCGGACCTTGATTAAGCGGCTTGTTGCGCCTGGGTATCACGCAGAATATGCGCTGATCCTTTTTCGGCAACCATCAGAACGGCCGCTTCTGTATTGGCTGAGACCATCAGCGGAATGACGGACGCGTCGACGATGCGCAAGCCGCCAAGCCCAATCACCCGTAAGGATGGATCAACGACGGCGCGCGGGCCAATGCCCATCGCACAGGTGCCGACGGGGTGATAGATCGTCTGGCCATTACTGCGGGCGAAATCGAGCCATTGCGCATCGGTTTGAACCTCTTCGCCGGGGCTCATCTCATATGCGCGGTAGGGATCCATGGCAGGCTGGGCAATCACACGCCGCGCCATTTTCATGCCTTCGATTAGCGTTTCCGCGTCACCCCGCGCTGAGAGAAAATTCGGCTTGATCGCCGGCATCATGTAAGGATCGGGCGATTTGACGTGAATACTGCCGACAGAGTCGGGCCGCAATTGGGTGACACCAATCGTCATGCCCGGCTCTTTGTCGAGCTTGCGGTCAGCCGCATTGGCGTAGCTTGCATGCATGAAGAAAAATTGCACATCAGGCGTCGTAAGTTCTGGGCGCGTTTTGATGAAAGCGTGAACGAGGCCTGTGCCAAGCGTGAGAATGCCAGTGCGCGTCGCAAAATACTGCGCCACAGCGCCCGCTAAACGCCAGCCCTGTGCGTATTCATTTAAGGTGACAGGTTTCTTCACACGCCAATTCATACGCGTGCAGAAATGATCACGATAATTATTGCCGACACCGGGCAGCGCATGACGTGTTTCAATCCCCACATCAGACAGGTGCGTAGGATCACCAATGCCTGATAATTCAAGAATTTGTGGTGTCTGCACTGAGCCTGCGGCCATGATCACTTCGCGCCCGGCATGAACAGAGAGCGTTCGCCCGTCTTGCTGATACTCAACGCCGGTCACATTGCGACCGTCGAGAAGCAGCCGTGTGACATGAGCACCAGTGATAATAGACAGGTTCGGCCGGTTTTCCGCGCGACGAAGATAAGCATCGGCGGCGCTCCAGCGGCGCCCGTCTTTCTGTGTTACCTGATAATAGCCAAAACCCTCTTGGGACGCGCCATTATAATCGGGGTTGCGCGGAAAGCCGGCTTGTTCGCCTGCTGCTATGAACGCCTCCGCAATTTCGGGACGAAGCTTGACGCGCTGGACAGACATTGGTCCATCCGCCCCGCGCCATTCATCAGCGCCACCATCAAAGCGTTCCAGTTTCTTGAAATAAGGCAGGACGTCATCAAAACTCCAACCGGTTGCGCCACTCTGTGCCCAGCCGTCATAATCTTGCTTCTGCCCACGCACAAAAATCATGCCGTTGATGAGGCTTGAGCCACCAAGGCCTTTGCCGCGCGGTACAACGATGCGCCGTTGTAGCGTGTTATCTTCCGGCTCGGTCTCAAACCGCCAATTGAAACGCGAACCGGTCAGTAATTTTGAAAAACCAGCCGGGATCGGAATCCAGAAATTGCGATCACGCCCGCCCGCTTCAAGCATCAAAACGCGATAGCGACCATCCTCGGTCAAGCGATCCGCAAGCACGCATCCGGCTGTGCCGCCACCTACAATGATGAAATCGAAATGCTGTGCCGTATTCATGGCCGCGCCTCTCTCATCCTATCGCTTGCTTTTGGGCGGCAAAACCTTACCCGGATTCAGAAGATAGTGCGGATCAAGCGCATCCTTGATGCGATAAGCAAGGTTTTGTTCAGCCTTTGCGCGACGGCGATCCAGCTCGGCCACCCGATATTGGCCTATACCATGCTCTGCCGAGATAGAACCGCCAAAATGCTGCACGACATCGTGAACGACACGATTGACTGCGGCAGAATCATGCCCATCGATAATAACATTATAGTGCAAATTTCCATCCCCGAGATGGCCAAAGCAATTGACGCGCACACCCGGCAAAAGCCGCTTCAATGCGGCATCGGCTTCGATCAAAAAGGCGGGAATAGAAGGAATTGGCACAGACACATCGTGCTTAACGCTTTTTCCTTCCTTGGCTTCTGATTCCGTGATGCGCTCACGCAATTGCCAAAGATCAGCTGCTTGTCGCCCTGATTCAGCGACAATGCCATCAAGCGCATAGCCCTTTTCAAGCGCTCGCGTTAAAGCAGCTTCGGTTGCATCGCGTAAGCCAGACAGCGTCGATGCGGCCTCGACGAGGACGAACCATTCGCCATCCTCAATAGGGCGTCGTATTCCAAAGTGCTTTTCGACAAGGCCAAGGGAGAACCCCGCCATCAATTCACACGCGCTGACATTGTCGCCAAGCTCATCCTGCACACAGCCAAGGAGATCCAAAGCTGCTTGCGGATTTGGGACAGAAAGAAGCGCTGTCACCTTATCTTTGGGTTGCGGCAATAAGCGGAGCACGGCAGCCGTGACAATGCCGAGCGTCCCTTCGCTGCCGATAAACCATTGCTTCCAATCGTACCCAGCATTGTCTTTGCGCAAATGACGTAAGCCATTGACGATTGTTCCATCGGCCAGAACCACTTCAAGCCCCAGAACTAGCGACCGCGTCATGCCATAGCGCAACACATTCAACCCGCCCGCATTCGTAGCGATGAGACCGCCAATCATTGCAGATCCTTCTGCGGCGAGGCTGACAGGCAAAAGACGGCCTTTGGCGAGCGCGGCGTCTTGTGCTGTTTTGAGAATGACGCCCGCCTCGGCTTCCAATGTCATGCCGATGGGATCGATAGCACGAATGGCATTCATACGCGCAAGCGAGAGAATTAATTGCTCCCCGCTTTGATCAGGTACGGCACCGCCAGCCATGCCAGTATTGCCACTTTGCGGCACAATCGCGATGCCTTCTGCATGGCAATAGGCGACAAGCGCGGCAACGTCAGCCGTGTTTGCGGGGCGCGCCACGGCTAATGGTTTTCCGGGAAACAAGCGACGCCAATCGATGGCGTACGATTCGCAATCTTGCGGATCGGTCAGGAGGCCGGCCGGACCAAGACGTTCGCGTAAAGGTGCTAGCCGATCTCGCACCATTACTGCACCCGTGCCATC
>VERN01000290.1 GCA_018882635.1 Beijerinckiaceae bacterium
CCATAGCCCGGTGAAAAACATGCCGAGCACGAGAATAATCAGAATGGCGGGAATGAGCGCCATGCCGAGCCAAGTCGTGAGGAGCAGAAAAAAGATCAGCGCGATAAAGGCGCCGACCATGAACACATCACCATGGGCAAAGTTCACCATGCCGATGATGCCGAAAACCATCGTGTAGCCGATTGCGATCAGGCCATAGATGGACCCCAGGGTCAGCCCATTGATGAGCTGCTGGACAAAGACTTCCATGAAATTCCGCTCCCCTCGATCGCTCTCTTTTTTGGGTGCATATGACCCATCCTGTGGCACAGGCAAGGGCCATGCCCCTTTGGCGATGGTTAGTCAGAGTCTTAGCAACGGGCGCGGCAGCCCACAATTGGGCGGCTGCTGCGTTTTGCTAAAAATCACAGGATGAAACGCGGAGGCCCGCGTTTTCGTCCCATTTTGAATAAAATTGCGCAATACGGGCACTTTGCGCCGCAGTATTGCGCAGATGGCGGCAGGGTATCAGTCCCGATCCTTGACTTGGAAGCCGTGGGCCAGCGGGTCGCGGTCGTCGATGAAGATGGTGTTGTAGCCCGTCATGCGCGCCCAGCCTTCGATCGAGGGGACAATGCCGTCGCGACTGCCCAATTTGGCGGCTTTTCGACCCGTCCTTTGAACAGGGTGCCGATAATGCTCTCATGGACGAAATCATCGCCGACCTTGAGTTTGCCCTTGGCCGCCCATTGCGCCATCCGGGCCGAGGTGCCGGTGCCGCAGGGTGAGCGGTCGATCGCTTTATCGCCATAGAAGACGGCGTTCTTGGCATGGGCGTCGGGATGAGTGGGTGTGCCGGTCCACAGCACGTGAGAGAGGCCATTGATGGCCGGGTTCTCCGGATGGACGAATTCATATTTTGCCCGGAAGGCGGCGCGCACCTTGGGACTCCAGCGCAGAATGTCAGACGGGTTCACATGTTCGAGGCCCGGAAAGTTTTTCTGCGGTTCGATGATCGCGTAAAAATTGCCGCCATAGGACACGTCGGCGACAATCTCGCCTAAGCCTTCGACCTCGGCAGTCAGCTCGGTCGAATGGAGAAAAGCCGGCACATTGGTCAGGCGGACGCTTTCAACATAGTCCCCGTCCTTCACATAGCGCGCTTCGACAAGACCGGCTGGCGTATCGATGCGGAGGAGGCCGGGTTCACGCGGTGTCACAAGCCCGCGTTCGAGCGCCATGGTCACCGTGCCAATCGTCCCATGGCCGCACATGGGCAGGCAGCCGGATGTTTCGATGAAGAGAAAGGCGATGTCGCAATCGGGGCGCGTCGGGGGGTAAAGGATCGCGCCTGACATCATGTCATGGCCGCGTGGTTCGAAGCAGAGACCTGTTCGGATCCAGTCATATTCGGCGAGGAAATGCGCGCGTTTTTCGACCATGTTGGCGCCCTTGAGCTGAGGGCCGCCGCCCGCAACGAGGCGCACGGGATTGCCGCAAGTGTGTCCGTCAACGCAGAAGAAAGTGTGGGTCGCCATGGTGTTGCGTGCTTTCGCTGAGAGTTTGAGTCCGGCGTTTCAGATTTTGATTCAAAAGCGGTCGGGTGCGTAGGGCTTCAGATTGATGGGAGGATTGCGCCCGGCGATGAGGTCGGCGACCAGCGCTCCGGTCGCGGCCGATTGGGTCAGTCCGTAATGGCCATGGCCGAAGGCGTAGATCACGTTCGGGCTCGCTTTGGCGCGGCCAATCACCGGGATGGAATCGGGGAGCGACGGGCGGAAGCCCATCCATTCGGTTCCTTGATCATAAGCGGGCAGATTTTTGAGAAACATCTGCGCACGCGCATAGAGTGCGCGGGTACGGTTGTGATTAGGCGGGAGTTTAAGTCCGCCGAGCTCGACCGCGCCACCAATGCGCAATCCCGTTTCCATCGGTGTAGCCACAAAGCCGTAGCCTTGAAAGGAAACGGGACGGGTGATCCGATCGGTGACACCGGGGAAAGACACATTGTAGCCGCGCTCGGTATCAAGCGGGATCGTGTCGCCCAATTGCGCAGCGAAAGTCTTGGACCATGCACCGGCCGCAATCACCGCGCGATCGAAGGTGTAATGGCGGTTATCGGGCCCAGTCACCGAGACGTGATCGCCCGCCGCGATCGTGGCGATGTCATCTTGAATGAAACGGATGCCCCGTTCCATCGCGCGGTCGAACAGCGCTTCAGTCAGGAGACGGGAATCGCTGATATGCCCCGCATCCGGAAAATAGGCCGCCGCTACGATCCGCTCGTTCAGCGCGGGCTCCATTTGGCGGACTTCATGGCCCTCAAGTTCATCGACGTGAATACCGAGCTCGCGCTGACGGGCATAGGTGGCGCGGGCGGCTTCAAAGTTCTGCCGATTGTCGAAGAGGTAGAGCGAGCCGCGCTCGTGAAAAAAGGAATTAAGATCAAGCTTGCTCGCCGTTTCAGTCCAGGCCGGGCGCGCCAGCATTTGCAGGGCGATAATGGCGTCGGTTGAGCGCTTCATCGCAGTCGGCGTCGAGGCGGCTAACAGACGCGCCAGCCACGGAAAAATCTGCACCGCATAGCCCGGGCGGATCGCGAGCGGACCCAGCGGATCGAGCAGCATTGAGGGGACTTTGCGCAGCATGCGCGGGTTGGCGAGAGGCTCGATGTCTGTATGCGCGATCATGCCGGCATTGCCGCGCGAGGCACCGTTAGCCGGGCCGACCCGGTCGAACACAGTGACGTCGTGGCCCTCATCGGTCAGCCGATGCGCCGTATTCAAACCCACAAGGCCTGCAC
>VERN01000079.1 GCA_018882635.1 Beijerinckiaceae bacterium
ATATAATCCGTGGCTCGAAGCCGCAGCCGGTTATCTGACCAACACGCTGCAGGCTTACGACAACAACCCGGTGTGGACGAAGGATCCGAAGAACCTGGTGTTCAAGAACGCCGCACGCAACACGCTTCCGGCTTCGGGCATCGCGCCTGTTGACGAACGTGCCGCAGCGGCCATCGCCGACTTCATTGTCGTCGACATGTTCGCGAATTATTGCACGGGCCGCGAAGACCTGAAGGGCGCGATGTCAGTCGCCGAACGTCAGGCCAAGCGCATCTATCGCTAAGCCTGCCTTCAAGAGAACCTGCCGCGCGGCCCTGTGGCCGCGCGGTTCCTTTTGATTGCCCGTTTTGAAACGGAGCTACCCATGTCGCAAACGACCGCCTCGGCCGCTGGCTCATCGAGCGGATCCGAGAGGACGCTCTGGCAACGCCTGAGCCATGACCGGAATTTCCTTGGCCTCCTGTTCATGATCCCCGCTGCGGCGATCTTGCTCATGTTCTTGGCCTACCCGCTGTTCAAAGGCGTTTGGCTGTCCTTCACCGACGCCAAGATCGGCCGCGACGGCGTGTGGATCGGCCTTGAGAATTATGAATGGCTCTGGGACGACAAGATCTTCTGGCTGTCCGTGTTCAACACGCTCGTCTACACGATCGTGGCATCGATATTTAAATTTGCGATCGGCCTCTATCTCGCGCTGTTGTTGAACGAAAAACTGCCGTTCAAAGCGTTGATCCGTTCCATCGTTCTGATCCCCTTCGTGGTGCCGACGGTTCTCTCGGCCATCGCATTCTGGTGGATCTTTGACAGCCAATTCTCGATCATCTCATGGACCTTGAAGAACATGGGTCTGATCAATGAGAACATCAATTTCCTTGGTGATCCGAACAATGCGCGCGCTTCGCTGATTTTTGCGAATATCTGGCGCGGTGTTCCGTTTATCGCGATTACGCTGCTGGCCGGTTTGCAGACTGTGTCGCCATCGCTTTATGAAGCGGCGACACTCGATGGTGCAACGCGCTGGCAGAACTTCCGGTTTATCACCTTCCCGCTTCTGACGCCCATCATTGCCGTTGTGATGACGTTCTCGGTGCTGTTCACCTTCACCGATTTCCAGCTCATCTGGGCAATGACGCGTGGCGGACCGGTGAATGCGACGCATCTGATGGCCACGCTCGGTTATCAACGCGCGATTATGGCGGGCAATCTCGGCGAAGGCTCAGCCATTGCGACGGCCATGGTGCCGTTCCTGCTCGTCGCCATCATGGTGTCGTGGTTTGGATTGCAGCGCCGCAAATGGCAGCAGGGAGGCCGCGATGACTGATACAACCGCCAAGAACGGCCTTTCCGATGAATCGGAAGGCATGTCCTATCTGGATGGTGGCTTCCGCAAAGTCGTCACTGTCTATCTGCCACTCGCACTCATCATGGTGGTGTTGATCTTCCCGTTCTATTGGATGGTGCCGACCTCCATTAAGCCGGAAGACCAGCTCATCGACATGGATCGGTATAATCCGTTCTTTGTTGTTGGCCCGACGCTGAAGCACATCACCAAGCTTTTGTTCGAGAGCAATTATCCACAATGGCTCTGGAACACGATGTATGTCTCCGTGATTGCGACATTCCTGTCGCTGATCGCGAGCGTGTTTGCGGCCTATGCGCTTGTGCGCATTCGTTTCCGCGGTGCGGAAATGGTGGGCGCGGCGATCTTCCTCGCCTATCTCGTTCCGCCGTCAATCTTGTTCATTCCGCTGGCGACGATCATCCAGTGGTATGGACTGTTCGACTCGCCGATCGCGCTCATTCTCGTCTATCCGACGATTTTGATCCCGTTCTCGACATGGCTCTTGATGGGCTATTTCAAGACGATCCCGTATGAGCTTGAAGAATGCGCGCTGATTGATGGGGCCACACGCTTCCAGATTTTGGTGAAGATCATCCTGCCGCTCGCCGTGCCCGGATTGATCTCGGCTTCGATCTTCTCGCTCACCTTGTGCTGGAATGAGTTCATCTATGCCCTCACCTTCCTGTCCTCCTCGGAGAACAAGACGGTGCCCGTCGCAATCGTTTCGGAATTCGTCGACGGCGATATTTATCGCTGGGGCTCATTGATGGCGGGTGCGCTTGTGGGCTCGCTGCCCCTCGTGATCCTCTATTCCTTCTTCGTTGAACATTACGTGTCGGCGATGACAGGAGCAGTGAAGGAGTAATCCTCTCCCCTTCTCTAGGATTAAAAAACCCCGCGGCGCAATCCGCGGGGTTTTTGTTTTTGCATCAGTGGTTCTGTCGTGCGATCGGGCTAAGCACAGCCTTCCCTTCAACAGGCTTTTGGTTTCAAACCAAAACGCGGCCGGGATTCATGATCCCGTTGGGATCAAGCGCTGTTTTGATGCGGTTCATCAAGGCGAGCTCCGCATCTGTGCGTGAAAGATTCAGCCATGGGCGCTTCGTTTGGCCGACGCCATGTTCAGCCGACACTGAGCCACCAAGCCGCGCCGTGATCCCATAGACCACGCTCTCGATCTTATGTTTCATCCCATCCGGCATCTCGGGTGGCATCACATTCACGTGAATGTTGGAATCGGCGAGATGGCCAAAAATAACGTGCTGCGTGCCGGGCATCACGGAAGGCAGTTCGGCGCGAAGGGCTTGTACGGCCTCTTCCATGCGCGCAATCGGGATCGAAATATCAAAGCCCACTTGTTTAGGCAGGTATTTGTGGTGCTCATAAACGCTTTCACGCAAGGCCCACATGCGATCCCGCTCAGCGCGGGATTGCGCAATGGCTGCATCCAGCACAAGCCCTTCTTCATAGGCTGCAGCAAGGAAAGTTTCGAAATCCGCGCGCGTGCCCGGCGCTTCCATCAGGATCGCCAGTTCATTATCCGGTGAGACCGGCGCATTCAAACCCATGATCCCCGTCGCGATGGTGTAGAATTCCTGCCACATCGCCTCAAACACAAGAAGGCCGCCGGGCAACGCGGATTGCGCACGCCGTAAAAGCCGGATCGCTGCCTCCGTATTGGTAACGGCGACAACAGCGGTCTGAATATCAGCGGGTTTGGGCTGCAGCATCACCACTACGCGCGTGACGACGCCCAACGTTCCTTCCGCGCCGATGAAATATTGCGTCCAATCATACCCGGCATTGTTCTTCATCATCTTGTTGAGCGAGCGCACGATGGTGCCATCGGGGAGCACAACTTCAAGACCGAGAATGTTCCGGCGGGTCATGCCAAAACGCAGGACTTGATTGCCGCCTGCATTGGTTGAAACATTTCCACCGATGGTGCACGAACCGCGCGCGCCCAAATCAATGGCGCAAAGAAATCCGGCGTGATCGGCCGCTTCCTGAATAGTCTGCAATGTCGTGCCGGACAAGGCTGTCAGTGTGCCCGCGGCAACATCCACCTCTTCAATGCCAACCATACGCTCAAGCGACAACGCCACCTCGCCTTCACGCGGATGGGCACCGGCCGCCAAACCCGTCATGCCGCCCTGCGTCACCACGGCTTGCTTGTGCGCATTACAGATTTTCAACGCTTCACTCACCTGCTCGACATTGCGCGGCAGCACAAGGGCGGCAGGACTTATCGGGGCCATCTTGGTTTGATCAAAGCTATTGCGAACGGGAATGTCATCGCCGGTCTTGACGATATCCGGGCCCAATGCGCGTTGAAGCTCAGCGATACAAGCATTCATGATCAGCCCTCCGCGCCGCGCGCGTTACGATGCGATGTCCCGCGCGAGCGCGAGCAAAGCCCCTTCATTCAAACCATCGAGCAAGGTGAAATGATTAGCTGACGGAACAATGAGGGGAGCTGCCGTCTTCCATGCCTCAGCCATGATCTGCGACTGGCGAATAAACTCCTCACTCTCAGCGCCGCCCACAGCGATACCAATCCGCGTGCCTGGCCGCTTGGCACGATAAAGCGGCGACAGGGCGCGGATCCGCGCGGCATCATTCAACTGAAGAACCTGATTCATCGGTATGAGCGTCAGTGGCTCTAGATCGAAAACACCCGACAGCAAAAGGGCTGATTGAATAGCAGGAGCTGCTTCATCCGCGGCCAGCATCGCCGCGATATGGCCACCCGCGGAATGGCCCGCAATATGAAGCCGTTTGGCATCGACACCGAGCGCGTCGCTCTCTTTCACGAGGAACTGCAAAGATGCGCGACACTGCTCGAGAATGGTTTCAAGGGTCACTTGCGGCGCAAGAGCGTAGTTCACCATCGCTACGGCGAAACCGGCCTTCAGCATGCCATCGGCAAAATGGGCATGCAGATTCTTGTCCATCGCCTGCCAATAACCGCCATGGAAGAACACCCAAAGCGGCGGATGATGGACGCCTTCCGGATAAAAGAGATCAAGCGTCTCAAAGCGTCCCGGCCCGTAGCGCAATTCAAGTCCACGATGGCTCTGCGCATAGGCCATGCTGTTCGCCGACCATGTGCCGCAAACCGTGCGGAAATCTGCTTGCAGCCGCGGCGAATATTGGCGCGCCAAGGCGGCGGCATCGTAAGCACCATAGACGATGTCGGTTGGAGCCTTCGGCAACACGCGCGCCCGCGCGCTCACACGCAATCCGCCCTCGCCTTTCATCAATTTGATCGGCGGTGTGAAACCCGCAAACGCTTCCCGGCAGACAAGCTCAACTTCATGACGACTGGGGTGGAAGGCTGCCGGATCAGGCGCCGACCATTCCAATGCGACCAGACCCTGCGGTCCGCTGCCATTCGGCCCGAGCTGCTTGCCAATCGCGTCCAGCGCATCGCGCAAGGCGTCAATCACATTGCTGTGATCGGAGGACGATGTGAGCGTGATGTCATCAGAGCCCAACATAGGATTACCTTTTCATAAAGTGTGCGCGCCCCGCCATTACCAGTTGTTACGAGCAGGTAGGATCAAATGTGAGGCCACTCTCAGAGGCTGCTCCCCTCGCGGATTGCAGGCTCCCCTTCGTGCGGCGCTCATCAAGGAGCAACATGGGCCGTATGATGATCAAGGCCTTGAGGCTTAATAGGTGGCGCGGCCGCCTGACAGGTCGAACACAGCCCCCGTCGAGAACGCACAATCGGCTGATGAAAGCCAGCCAATCAGCGAAGCTGCCTCTTCGACGAGGAGGAAGCGGTTCATCGGGATTTTCGACAGCATGAAGTCGATATGCTCCTGCTTCATCTGATCGAAGATTTCCGTCTTGGCGGCGGCGGGCGTGATCGCATTCACAATGATGTTGGAGGTTGCGAGCTCCTTGGCGAGCGACTTTGTCAGGCCAATCAACCCGGCTTTCGAAGCCGAATAATGGGAGGCATTCGGATTGCCTTCCTTACCAGCGATGGAGGCAATGTTGACGATGCGGCCATAGCCGTTTTTCAGCATTTCCGGCACGACAGCGCGGCAGGTCAAATACGGTCCGATAAGATTGACGTCCACGACGCGACGCCAGACATCCGGCTCCAATTCCCATGTCTTGCCATTGCCGCCTGTAATACCGGCATTGTTGACGAGAATATCGATTTTGCCATGCGCTTTGAGCGTGGCCGCCACAGCCTTGGCAATCGAGGCTTCATCCGTTAGCTCAACGGTCTCGCCCGTCACCTTGCCGAGTTTAGACAGCGCTTCGACCGATTGCGTGAGCCGCGCCGTATCAACATCCCATAGCGCCACGGATGCACCGGATTTCAGCATCCGTTCGGCAGCCGCGTAGCCGATGCCGCGCGCGCCACCCGTGATGATGGCCACACGGCCTTTGAGATCGAGTTGATTCACGACTTTATCCTTCCCTATTGAATGTCTTGTCGTTCAAGCTGGTTGCAGCTTGGAGAGATCGTCGGCGGTTAACCCCCATGATGCGAGCGATTGGATCGCTGTCGCTTCGGGGTCGGCTGCCGAAAAACGGATCGCGCCCGGTGTGCGTGAGAAACGCGGCGCGGGCGCGGGTTGGGTGGCGCCATGCCGCTCTTCGAATGTGCGGCGCGCAGTATTATGCGGATGCTTGGTTGCCTCTTCGAGTGAGAGGATGGGCGCAACACACGCATCAGACGCATCAAAGATCGCCGCCCATTCATCGCGCGTTTTGGTCTTGAATTGCGCTGTGAACAGCGCGCGCAATTCCGGCCATGTCGCGGGATGCGCTCGATTGGGAACGGTTTTCGGATCAAGCCCAAGCTTGACCAGAAATTCAGCGTAGAATTTTCCTTCAAGTGGACCAACCGCCATATGGCCGCCATCGGCAGTTTCATACACGCCGTAAAAGGGTGCGCCGCCATCGAGCATGTTCTCGCCGCGCGCGCCATCCCAGCGGCCCATGCCGCGCAAGGCCCACAACATGGTGCTGAGCGAGGCGGCACCATCGAGGACGGAGGCGTCAACCACCTGCCCTTCGCCGGTCCGCTGCGCGTGGATATAGGCCGACAAAAGACCTAGCGCGAGATAGAGCGAGCCGCCGCCGAAATCGCCGACGAGATTGAGCGGGATCACAGGTGGGCCACCGGCCTCCCCAATGGTCGAGAGCACACCGGTGAGCGCGATATAGTTGATATCGTGGCCAGCGACATGAGCGAGAGGCCCCGTCTGGCCCCATCCCGTCATCCGGCCATAGACGAGGCGCTTGTTATGCGCCGCTACCACTTCTGGTCCCAATCCCAGCTTCTCCATCACGCCGGGGCGAAACCCTTCAATCAGCATGTCAGAGGCGGCGATGAGTTTCATGGCGACCGCAAGCCCTTCAGGGCTTTTCAGATCAAGCGCCACACGGACCTTGTTGCGAGAGAAGAGGTCGAATTGCGGGGTGAAGGGCAGGCCTGCTTTTTCGCCGCCGCCGGGCCGGTCGATCGAGACGACTTCAGCCCCTAGATCGGCCAGAAGCATGGAGCAGAAGGGCCCCGGCCCTATGCCCGCCATCTCGACAATTTTCACACCCTGCAACGGACCCACGCGATTCCCCCTCGCCCCTCACACAACGAGACTAATCATAGAATGAGGGGGAAGTCTGAGGCCAGACAGCACTGTGGACAGGCTCAAACTCAAGCTGCCTGCCGCGGCAAAAGGCGACTATGGCTGCCGGGAATAGCGCCCGGAAACTCAGCCGCCATATCGGCTGCTTCAAGCAGGCGCGGCATATCGACCCCGGTTGCGACCCCCATCCGCTCAAACAGGTTCACAATGTCCTCAGTGGCGATATTGCCGGATGCGCCGGGCGCAAAGGGACACCCACCCAGACCGGCCGCTGCGCCGTCAAAGATACGGATCCCGGCCGCATAGGCAGCCATCACATTGGCAATGCCAAAGCCTGACGTATCATGCCCATGGAAGGCGAAGCGGGCGCTCTGGCCGAAGGTCTTCAGGGCCTTCTCAACCAGATAGCGGACGTTCACCGGATGGGCCTTGCCGGTCGTATCCGCCAAAGCAATCTCGACACCTTCACGGATCTTCAAAACGCGCTCGATGACAGACAGCGTCCTCGCCTCCTCCGTATAGCCTGCAAACGGGCAATGGAACGAGGTGGCGAGACCAAAGCGCAGTGTGAGCTTTTTATCCGGGTCAATCGCGGTGCAGACTTCTTCTAGCTCGGCAATCGACTGATCCGTTGTGCGGCGAACATTGGCGAGGTTGTGATCGTCCGATACTGAGAGCACGAATTCGAGTTCATCAAGGCCCGCAGCCATTGCGTCGCTCGCGCCCCGCGCATTCGGCACCAGCGCCATGAGACGGAGGCCCGGGACACGTTTGATGCCCGCGACGACAGCGGCCGTGTCGGCCATTTGCGGGACGGCCTTAGGGCTGACGAAAGAGCCGATCTCGATCCGTTTGAGACCTGCTGCAATGAGCCGGTCAACAAAGGCGATCCGTTCGGCCACGGGTATGACGTCCGGCAGGTTCTGAAGGCCGTCGCGTGGCCCAACCTCGACTATCTCAACTCGATCCATACCGTCCTCCTGCGCACCTCTACCTAGCGCAAACCGCAGCGCACGCCAGTGCCTATCCACATCTGCCAGGCCCGCGAGAACCCGTCATGATGCAAGGCTGACCTGCACCACGGCCGCCAGCCTTCTATGCTAGGAAGAGGCTTCGCGTTTCATCCTATTGTCTCCCCCGGTGACCATGCTCAACAGCGCCCCTTTCCTTCTCGTCCTCACTACGTTTTTTTGGGGCGGCAATGTCGTTGCGGGCAAGCTGGCCGTGGGTGAAGTCTCCCCCATGCTGCTGACTTTCCTGCGCTGGTTCATTTCGGGCACGCTGCTTTACACGATTGCGCGAAAAGACATTGCTGCGCAGTGGCCTGTTATCCGCCCGCGCCTTGTTTACATCACCATTATGGCGATTGCCGGTTTTACAATCTTCAATTCGATGTATTACACCGCTGCGCGCTACACATCCGGAATCAACATCGCCATTATTCAGGGCTCGACACCTGTCATTGTATTGATCGGTGCTGCCTTTTTAGGCGCCCATCTCAAAATGACTCAGATTGCGGGGATCATTCTCACGCTCATCGGAGTGGGTTTTGTCGCAAGCAAAGGCGAATTGAGCACCTTGCTCAATCTCCAATTCAATCTCGGCGATCTTCTCCTCCTGACCGCGAGTATTCTCTATGCCGGTTACACGCTGGCCCTGCGCAAACGCCCGCCTATGCCAGCGCTTGTGTTCTTTTTCTTTCTCGCTCTTGCGTCTGCTATCACCTCCATCCCGGGCGTGATCTATGAATGGGCTGATGGCGCGCTCATCCTGCCGACGACAATCGGCAGCATCATCGTGCTTTATGTCGGCGTGTTTCCGTCGCTTCTATGCCAAGTGTTTTATATTCGCGCACTCGAAATTGCTGGCCCCGCGCGGGTTAGCGCCTATTATAATCTGATCCCTATTTTCGGGACGTTTCTGTCGATTGTTCTTCTCGGCGAAAAATTTCATTCCACAGACGCGATGGCGCTGGCGCTCGTTGTCGCGGGCATAGTGCTTGCCGAAAACATCAAGCTCTGGCGTCGCCCTGCTTAATCGGGAATCAATTCACCGCTCTTGATGCGCGCAATGGTGCGCTCCGCAGCCGCTTCGAGCTCCGGCAGAAGATTGACGCTTTCTTGCTCATTGGGATCAGTGCGCGCAATCACCGCGCTCACTGGCTCGCTGCCAAGGTTCACCGGCATATGCGGTACGCCCGCCGGAATATACACAATATCGCCCGCCTTCGAGCGCTGGGCATATTGCATATGATCACCAAAGATCGTGAGGCTCTCGCCTGAGAGCACATAAACTGCCGTTTCATGCCCTTCATGCAAATGGGCTTTGGCGCGCGCGCCGGGCGGAACCGTCAAGAGATGCATGCAAAGACCGCGCGCACCTACTGTTTCAGCTGCGACACCGGCAAAATACGTGAGCCCCTGTTTACCTTGGTAGGCTTCCGCCGCTTGGACGGTGAAGCATTTGGTTGGCATCAACGGGTCGGTCATGATCGCGTTCCATCGTTAATCGGCGCTGAGACAAACAGTTTCACGCCGCCTTGTCCATCCCGCGATCCCGCTTCCCCGCATGGGTCGTTTTTTCCCATGGGATGTTTTTGACGCCCTGCCGCCGCGCATTGAAGAATTGTCGCATGGCGCGCACTGTCGAAAGAAAATTGATGAAATTACCCCATACGACGCGCGGTACCGACATAACTGCGTGAACGGGACCATAGGCGAGAAATGTGCATGCTCCGCGCACCAGAAGGAAAACGAACAGAAAAACAAAATTGACCGCCATGACACGATCAAGCCAAGGATCACCTTCAAAGGGCGAGACGGCCTTCAATTGCGGAAACAGTGTCTGGCCTAAAATCCATGTCATCAGCCAGACGACCAAGAAAAGATAAGCAAACGCATTCGCGATATTCGTGAACAGCGGCTTGCGATCGCGAAACAGAATGTAACGCTGCCAAATATTGCCATACCATCCAAGAGATTCCCATCCTTGCATGGTGATACCTAAGGTCCAGCGCGTTTTCTGGCGGACAGCGGCCCAGAAATCATGCGGGAACTCTCCGCGCACAGCCGGTAAGCCCGGCAAGGCAAAGAGACGAAATTGATGCGGCTCCGGCTCTGCCCCGACAATGTTGCCCGTGAAGAATGCTGAAGGCGCACCCAGCCGCAGCAATTGCATCGAGATCTCGTAATCTTCTGTCAGAAGATGCGCACGGAACACACCATCGGTATCATCCTGCCATGCGAGATCCATCGCGCCGCGGCTAAACGCCGTTCCCACACCAGCGCTTGGCACACCGCCCGTCAACCATTCGCGCACCCGCAAATCCTTGAGATGGGCCTGCGCAAACTCGTCCATGTAATGGCCTTCCGTCATCGACCACCATGATGTCTGCAGTGGAAAGACGGGGATCTGCACAATGGCCTTTTGCGGAATGAGGAAATTGAAACATTTCAAACCGTAACGGGGGACGTAATCCTCCGCGTCGTGCAACACATAAAACTCAACCTGTTTCCCGGTCTCATTCTCCCAAGCGCGTATCACACGCATCACCGAATTAAGGCAATCCGATTTCGTTGTCGGACCCGGATTGGCAACCACGGCGATCCGCACATGATCGGGATGATCGGCCATCACCGCTTCGACGACCGCAAGCGTATCGGGATCATTCGGGTAAACACCGACAAAAAACATGTAATCAGAATAATCAATATTCGAAATGGCATAGCGCAGCATGCGCCCAATCACGGCCGCTTCATTCCATGCCGGAACCATGATGGCCGCCGTTTGCTCCGGCTTGGCTTCCAGCAATTCGAGATTGAGGCGTTGTCGCCCGCGCAAGAGAACGAACCGACGATAGAGCCGCCATGCGAAGAACGCACAGGTCATAATCATCTCGTCGACGCCGCTGATGAAATAGCCGACCGCCAGCACCCAAGCGGCCCCGTGCATCAGTTCGGCAAAAAGCGCGGTATCCATAGCACGTAATCAGGCCGCAATCGTCGCCGAACGGCCAGGCACGAATTCATCTTCGTGCGGCAATGCGCACGATCCTGTGGCAAACCAATGGGTGATCGAACGGCGAATGCGTGCCGCTGCATAACCATCACCAAAGGGATTACTGACAAGGCTCGCGGCGTGGGCGGCGCCTGAAAGCAATTCGCGTGCTTTGCTCACAATGCGCGCGCGATCCGTGCCGACGAGAAAAGCGGCGCCTGCTTCCACCGCTTCGGGTCGTTCGGTTTCGTTCCGCAACACGATCACCGGCTTTCCGAGTGCCGCGCCCTCTTCCTGCAAACCACCGGAATCCGTGATGATCAGCGATGCCAACGCCGCCAATCCAATAAAGCTCAGATAATCGAGCGGATCGATGAGATGGATGCGATCCTTGCCGCCAAGGAGACCTCGGACCGTATCGCGCACGGCGACGCCGGGATGCACGGGTAAGATTAATTCGACGTCTGGCGTCTCGGCGACAATATCGGCGAGTGCCGCGCAGGCATTGGCCAAGCCATCGCCCCATGATTCACGACGGTGGATCGTGGCCAAGATGAGACGACGCCCTTGCACCCGCGCTCGCCAATCCTGCACCAAAGGCGTGGCTGCAGCGCGCTCACGCATCATGTCAAGCGCGTCAACCACCGTGTTGCCCGTAATCGCAATCTGTTCTCGTTTGACGCCCTCGGCCATGAGCGCATCTGCCGAGCGTTGTGTTGGCGCGAAATGCAATGAGGCGAGGCAACCAACAAGTTTGCGATTGGCCTCTTCGGGAAAAGGAAGCGCGAGATTACCAGTGCGCAACCCCGCTTCAACATGGGCAACCGGAATATGCTGGTAGAACGCCGCAAGCGTCATCGCCATCACGCTCGTCGTATCCCCTTGCACCACGATGAGATCAGGTTTGAGGGCAGACAGCACCGGCTCAGCGCCGGCCAGAATGCGCGCGTTTAATGCCGCAAGCGTATCGCCCGGACGCATCACATCCATTGTGATGTCAAGATCAATGCCGAAAAGGGGTGCCATGTCGGCCACGATCTGGGCATGCTGGCCGGTAAAAATCACAACGGGCTTAAAAGCCGGATCAGCTTTCAAGGCCAATACAACCGGAGCCATCTTAATCAATTCTGGACGCGTGCCGATCACCAATCCGATTGTATGTTTTTTCATCCGCCCAATCCCTAAAACTGAAACCCAGTTTCGACACGCACGCGCGTATCCCAATAACGATTGCCATTGTCGCGCGCGACATAGACCAGCTCAGACC
>VERN01000080.1 GCA_018882635.1 Beijerinckiaceae bacterium
TCATAACGCGCGGCACACGCGTCGATGATTTCTTCGACGAGAATTTCTGGCGCGGAAGCGCCCGCTGTAATACCGAGCGAAGAAATCGCCCCGTAAAGCGACCAATCAATATCTTCAGCACGCAGCAAGAGGCGCGCGATGGGGCATCCCGCGCGCTCGGCCGTTTCCTTCAAACGCTGCGAATTGGACGAATTGGGCGATCCGACCACGATCATCGCGTCAACGGTGGGTGCGACACGTTTAACGGCGTCTTGCCGATTGGTGGTCGCGTAGCAAATATCTTCCTTGTGCGGGCCATGAATGCCCGGAAAACGCGCTTCTAACGCGGCAACGATCTCGCGTGTGTCATCAACAGACAATGTCGTCTGTGTGGCAAAGGCTAATGTGTCAGCCTTCATGGCGGGAAGTGCTGCAACATCCTCGACCGTTTCCACGAGTACGACAGCGCCGTCGGGCAATTGCCCCATCGTGCCGACGACTTCGGGATGGTGTTGGTGGCCGATGAAAATGACAGTGCGGCCACGCTTGTGATGCAGCTCCGCCTCGCGATGGACTTTCGTCACTAAGGGGCAGGTGGCATCCAGCGCAAACAATTGGCGAGCTTTGGCCGCGGCAGGCACGGATTTCGGCACGCCATGCGCCGAAAAAATCACCGGTGCCGTCGAGCTCTCGGGGATCTCGTCGAGTTCGTCGACGAAAACAGCGCCCTTCGCTTTAAGCCCGTCGACCACATAACGGTTGTGGACGATCTCGTGCCGCACATAGACCGGCGCGCCATAGCGCTTGAGCGCTTCTTCAACCGCGTCGATCGCGCGCACGACCCCGGCGCAGAAGCCGCGCGGGGCGCACAGGCGGATAAGGAGGGGCGGTTTCGACATGGCGGTCCCACGCGATGAAAGCGCGCCTGTTCTGGTCGCGGCGGGGCTAGAGGTCAAGGGCAGCGACGGACGCAACCATTCTGCCGCTTGTGCTATCCCCGTGCTAAGAAGCGATCACCATTCCCTAACGGCAGATTCGCTATGGCCGCCGCCGCCTCACCCGATTTCCTGACCCCCGTTCTGGTTTTCTGTGCCGCTGCGGTGGTGGCTGTCCCACTGGCACGCCGGGCGGGCCTGTCCGCGGTGATTGGCTATCTCGTGGCGGGCGCGGCGATGGGCCCTTTCGGCCTGCGTTTTGTCACAGAGCCCGAAACGGTATCGGGTGTGGCCGAATTGGGAGTGGTGCTTCTGCTGTTCATTGTCGGGCTCGAACTGAAGCTCACCAAGCTCTGGACCATGCGGGCCGATATTTTTGGTTTGGGCGCCGCCCAGCTCGGTATCACGGGCGTGGTGATTGCCGGATTGATAGGGGCGGTTGGTCAGCGCTGGGAGGGTGCAATTCTTCTAGGCCTCGCGCTGTCACTCTCGGCCACGTCCATCGCTTTGCAGATGTTGGAAGAACGCGGCGCGATGCAAGAGCCCTATGGGCGGCGTACCTTCGCGATCCTTTTGTTTCAGGATATGGCGATCGTGCCCATTCTGGCGCTGGTGCCTTTGTTTGGTGCGCGCGAAGGTGGTGCGGTGCTGCAACCGGCGTTGTTGGCAATCGCCGCGCTTGCGCTTGTGATTGTGAGTGGTCGTTATCTGCTCAATCCGCTGTTTCGTTGGCTTGCACAATCAGGCGCGCGCGAAGTGATGACAGCGGCCGCGTTGCTCGTTGTGCTGGGCGCAGCCTTTGTCATGCATGCGGTCGGGCTGTCGATGGCGTTGGGCGCGTTTCTCGCAGGCGTTTTGCTGGCGGAGTCAGCGTTCCGGCATGAGCTCGAAGCCGATATCGAACCGTTTCGTGGCCTGTTGCTCGGCCTGTTTTTCATGAGCGTCGGCATGGGCATTGATTTCAATTTATTACGCACATGGTGGTGGGCCTTGGCGTTGGCGCTACCAGCTTTGTTCATCGTGAAAATCCTTTTGGCAGGCGGGTTGATGGCCTTCACCGGTTCCCTCAAGCCGGATGCTCTAAAAGGAGCCGCGTTGCTCGCACCCGTGGGTGAATTTGCGTTCGTGCTGATTCCGCTGACTGCGGCAACAGGCCTCGTCACAATGCAAGCCGGGCATTTCGCGATGGCGCTCGCCGCCCTGTCGATGGTGGCCGGTCCATTGGCAGTGAAATTGATTGATGCCGTGCTAGCGCGGCGGCGTGTTGTGCTTCCCCAAGCGGATCTGGCTGCACTGGCGGACGCACGCGGCAATATTCTGATCGTTGGCTTTGGCCGTTTTGGCCAATTGGTCACGCAGGTTTTATTGGCCCAAGGCTGCGCCGTCACCGTGATCGACAAGAATGTCGAGGCCGTGCGGAATGCGGCGCGGTTTGGTTTTAAAATTTATTATGGCGATGGTACGCGGCTTGATGTGTTGCGCGCTGCGGGAGCCGCGGCTGCGCGCGTGATTGTTCTGTGTACAGATGATCGCGCCGCAACGCTGACGATGACCGATCTCATCCAGGCCGAATTTCCGCTCGCCACGCTTCATGCCCGCGCCTATGACCGTGTTCATGCGCTCGCATTGATGAACCGAAAAGTTGATGTCGTAATGCGTGAGACGACTTTGTCGGCCATTGCGCTTGGGCGCGAGACGCTACTGGCTTTGGGGATCGACGAAGATACCGCTGATGCCGTTGTTGAGGATGTAAAAGCGCGCGATCAAGCGCGCCTGTTGGCGCAACAGGAGGCGGGGATGATGGCAGGCCGCGAATTACTGACGACCGCACCCGTGCCCGAGCCGCTTTCGCCGCCCCAAAGCCGCGCCCGCGCCCTCAATGTTGAGGCGGAAGAAGCGATCGGAACCCCCGCCAGCAAGGAGCCTTAACCGCAGGGCGGATTGCCGAGCGGGCCTCGCCATGCCTTTATCGGGCGAGAATGAACCGATTCCGGTTGAGGGATGTCCATGGCCACGATGTTTGATTTCATGCCGCAAGGCCAAACCTTCGCTGAAAATCTGGCCAAACAATTTGGCCTGTCGGGAGACCAGACGCGCAAGGCGATTGATGCGCTGATGCCGGCCTTTTGGGTCGCCATGCAGCAGCAGGCGGCGCGTCCGGATAATATGATGCGCTTTTTCAGCGGCCTGACGGGGCAGCAGCAGACCCCGTTTGGCGCTATGGGCGGTTTTTCCAATCCGTTCATGCCGACCGGTTTTGGCAGCGGGTTCGGGTCCGGTTTTGCCGCCCCTTCGTCAGAGGATTTCACCAATCTTCTGTTTGGCGGAACCGAAATCCGTCGGGCGGTCGCTGAACAAGCAGCCCAATGGTCCGGCGTAAACGCCACCATCATGCAGGAAATGATACCCGCCATCGCCACCAGCATGATGGCGAGCTTCATGGCTTTGATGACCGGTGGTGATCAGGGTGGGCTTTTTGGGCAATTCATGTCCTTCTTCTCACAGAAGGAGGAAGCGCCAAAAAAGGAAAAGCCGGCACCTGAAAAGCCTGCCGAAAGTCAGCCAGCCGATTTCATGACGGGTATGATGAAGCCATGGTTTGATGCGATGAATGCCGCGATGAATATGCCAAAGGGCGATGAAAAGCCGCAGACAGCTGGCGAACAAGGCATCGATGCGATGAAGGAAATGGCAGCGACCGGCAAAGCGCTGCAGGATGATCATTTCAAGACGATGCAGCAGATTTTCGACAAGATGAAAAACCGCTGATCAATCCAGCCCAGCGATGTGTGCGATCGAGAGTGTGCTGGACATTGCATAAAGCGTGACGCCGATCATGCCTGCGAGAAACAGCGCCAGCATCGCGTATTGATATACGCTTTCTGATCGTTCAGCTGGGCTTAGCCGCTTGATTGTCCGCGCCATCGTTTCAACCTACTCACGCTACCACATGCCGCGGCGTTTCTCGTGCAGCGACAGCGAGACGATGCGGCGGCGCCCGTTAACGGAATCTTGCCGTCAGACGGTCTGTCCATGTGATGGTGAATCCGGCGTCAACCTTATTCAGCACTTGTTTTGGACCGTGGCCCGCGCAACACAAGAACATTGCCGGCCATCACCAAAAGAAGCCCTAACGCCGCTAAAAGCGTCCAGTGATAATCTTCAAGCCAAGTCGAGATCAGCAGCGCGATCACGGGCGATAGCACCGTTACGTAAGCCGCGCGCGCCGCCCCGATCCGGTTGAGAAGGGTGATATAGGCAACAAATGAGACCGTTGTGGCGACAAGGCCGGTCCACATCATTGAGGTCACATAAATCCATGACCAATCGAAACGGAACGGCAGATCCCACCACCAGCAAAGCCCGGTGAGATAGGGCAGGGCATAGAGCATGCCGTAAGCATTGGCGGCATGCACACCGATCCCCCGTCGTTGGATTGAGGTTGCCACCAGATTGCCGGCACAGAAAAAAAGCGTGCCGGTCAAACACAACAACAGGCCCATCAGGCTGCGTGTTCCGGTGTCGCCATTGACGATGCCAGGCAGAAACATCAATCCGACACCGGCTGCGCCGATGACGCCGCCCCACAACACGCGCCATTCCATTTTTTGGCGAAACACGATGAAGCCAAGAAACAGATTGATGACCGACGCGAGTGAGAAAATCACCGACATCAGACCTGACGCAATCGAAAGTCCGGCTGTGTAAAATAGAACGAAATTCGTTGAGAACAAACAGACAGCTAGCGCCATAAACCGCAGATGGTCAGTGAGCGGAAAACGCAGCCGATCGCCGCGCGCCAGCACCCATAGCCACATCACGGCGGCGCCGATTGCAAAGCGCCACAACACTGAGACGACGGGATCGACAACGCCGAGCTGAAAATGGATCGCGATCCAGCTTGTGCTCCACAGCGCCAGCACAAGGGCATAAAGCCCACCATCAAGAGGTGTCAGCCATGGGCGGGCAGGGGGAGCAGAATTGGTCATTAATGACAGCGCTAACGAGCGTTGACCGAACTGACCAGTGCGGACCATGCAGGGCCTGATTGCACGCTAAGCAGGGGAGGATTTGCGTCGCCTGCCTTGCGCGTGGCAGAAGCCGCTCCGGGGGAGAGAGGGATCATGCAACGCGTCACCGTGTCCGGCCGCACATTTGCGGTCGATGATGACAAGCCGAGCTTTTGGGAGCGCGCGGCCAACGGCCAGTGGGAGCCCGAATTGCTCGCTGATCTGGCGGCGGCGCTTGGTCCCGGTGATCTCCTGCTCGACATTGGCGGCTGGGTTGGCCCGATCAGCCTCTTGGCTGCGTCTTGCGGAGCGCATGTTGTGGCGCTTGAGCCTGATCCCGCCGCTGCCCGCCAGTTCCGCGCCAATGTCGCCGCCAATCCAGACCTTGCGTCCCGCATCACGCTCATCGAGGCCGCGCTGACCCCAGATGGCGGCCCTGTGACGCTTGGGTCGCCCCGCAAGCCAGGTGATTCGATGAGCAGCCTCCTTCTGGCGGGCAAAGGCGTGGCCAATTGGGAGGCGGAATCGCTCACGCCAGCTGCGCTGGTTGCGCGTTTGCCGGCGTTTCAGCGCCTTTTCATCAAGATTGATATCGAAGGGGGCGAGTATCAGCTCGGTCGTGCTTTCGCCCCCTTGGCCAAACTACAACCCGAAGCTGTGTGGCTGGGCTTTCATCCCGCTATCCTATCGGCAAGTGCCCAAAAGGATGAAGCAGCCTTAAAAAGCGACACACAGGCGCTTTTTGCCGTCTGGGAAGGGCTAATGCCTCAAATTTTGGGCTCTGATGCAGTCGATGTCCTTGGGGAAGCGTTGCGCGCGCCCATCACTGTGAAGTTTTCCCACCCCTGAACTGGAGAATCGAGTCGACATCGGCGCCCAAATTGACCAAAAATCCTAACTCTAGCGGGGCCCTATGGGCTTCGCGGTCGCCTTGAGGAGACGGGATCTTTGGCGGTGGAAACGCAGGACGCGTCCACCCGCAACATCGAACGGCGGTTAAACCAATCGCCAAACATGTCATCCGGTTTATTTCTTCAGGGCGCTCGGGAGCCCGCTTATGCCGCATTCGAACAGAGGCCGCATGGCCAATACGCAAACCGGGCTCAGATCGCCACGCGTTCTGATCTACAGCCACGACACGTTCGGGCTCGGTCATCTGCGCCGGTCCCGTGCTATCGCCAATGCGCTTGTGCGCAGCCATCCTGACGCGTCTGTTGTGATCATTTCCGGCTCGCCAGTGATTGGCAGCTTTGAATATGGCGACGGTGTCGATTTCGTCCGTGTGCCGGGCGTCGTCAAATTGCCGAATGGCGATTACACCAGTCTCAATTTGAATCTTGGCCTCGACGAGGCGGTTGCGCTGCGCGAGACGATTATCCGCTCAACGGCGGCCGCGCTCCAGCCGGATATTGTTCTCGTCGACAAGGAGCCGACAGGCTTTCGCGGCGAAATCATTCCGACTCTTGAAGATTGCCGCAAGCGGGGAGCGCGCCTCGTTCTTGGTATTCGCGATGTGATGGATGATCCCGCCTTGCTCGCGGCCGAATGGGAGCGCAAGGGCGCTGCCGATGCTCTCACAACCTATTATGACGATGTCTGGGTCTATGGTTTAAAGCAGCTCTATGAGCCGCTCGCCGGATTGGGTCTCTCGGATGCCGTGCTGAATAAGCTTGTCTATACGGGTTATCTGCGCCGTGAATTGCCGCAAGAGCCGCAGCTCACCCGTCATCCCAAAATCACCAAAGGTCCCTTCGTGCTGGTCACAACGGGCGGCGGCGGTGATGGCGACGAGCTGATTGATTGGGTGATTTCCTCTTATGAGGCTGATCCTGACCTGCCGATCCCGGCGCTTGTTGTATTCGGACCGTTTACACCGCGCACCACGCGTCGTGTGTTTCTTGAGCGCATCGCGAAATTGCCGAATGTCGACGCCATCATGTTCGATTCAAAAATCGAATATCTGATGAAAAAGGCGTCCGCCGTGATTGCGATGGGCGGCTATAATACGTTCTGCGAAATTCTATCGCTTGATAAGCCTGCGCTCATTGTACCGCGCAAGACGCCGCGTTTGGAACAAGCCATTCGTGCATCCTGCGCGGAACGCATGGGCTTGTTGCGCCAACTTGAAACACCCGCACCGGGTGAGCCGCGTGATCCGTCGCGTATGGCCGCTGCCATTCGTGCGCTCGCAACGCAAGCGCCGCCCTCGAAAGCCTTCGTTCCAGGCTTGCTTGATGGACTTGAGCAAATTGAAACATTGGCGCGCCCTTGGTTGGAAGCGGCACGCCATGGGGAGCCGATGCGGCGCATCGTGGTCGCCGCCGAATGAACGCGCATCAGCGGCCGCATCATGCGCCGCGTCTCGCGATCGTCGTTAAAGGCTATCCGCGATTATCTGAAACATTCATAGCGCAGGAAATGCTCGGGCTTGAACAGCGCGGGCTCGATTTTGATATCTGGTCGCTCCGCCATCCCACCGATGGGGCGGTGCACATGCTGCACCAGATGATCAAGGCCAAACCCTACTATTTGCCCGAATATCTTTGGCACGGGCCGCTGCGTGTTTTGCAAGGATTGGGCGCTGCGCTTCGGTCTCCCCATTTTGGCAAGACCATGCGTGCTTTCTGGGCTGATCTGAAACGCGATCCGACACCAAACCGTATGCGCCGCATCGGCCAGGCTTTTGTTTTAGCGCGCGAGATGGATCCGCGTATTGGTCACATTCACGTCCATTATCTGCACACGCCTTGTTCGGTCGTGCGTTATGCGGCGCTGTTGCGCGGGTGTGAATTTTCGTTCTCGGCGCACGCGAAAGATATCTGGACGACGCCCGCATGGGAGCGGCGTGAAAAAATCAGTGATGCAGCTTGGGGCGTAACCTGCACGCGTGATGGGTTAGCCGAATTGCAACGCGTTCTCCCCGAGGATGAAAAAGACCGTGTTGCGCTGGTCTATCACGGCCTCGATTTGCGTCGCTTTCCGCAACCGCCTCATCGCGCGCCGCGCAATGGTGCTGATCCTGCCGATCCGATCACGTTCATTTCGGTCGGCCGTGCAGTGAAGAAAAAGGGCTATGACGATCTTTTGAACGCGCTTGCGCGTCTGCCACAAGATCTTGCGTGGCGCTTTGTGCATATTGGCGCGGGCGAGCTGCGCGATGCGTTGAAAGCCCAAGCGATTGCGCTTGGGATTGCTGATCAAATCGAATGGCGCGGCGCATTACCTCAAGACAAGGTGATCGACGCGCTGCGCGCCGCCGATATCTTTGTTTTACCCTGCAAAGAAGGCCCGAAAGGGGATCGGGATGGATTGCCCAACGTCATTCTTGAAGCGGCAACACAGGCTCTGCCCATTCTCTCAACTGATTTTGCGGGCGTGCCAGAATTCATTGCCAATGGTGAAACAGGGCTTTTGATTGCACCGGGTGATCATGTCGCCCTTGCAAACGATCTTGTTCGTTTAGCGCGGGATCCGGTTTTACGAGACCGTTTGGGTCAAGCTGCCTATCAGCGGATCAGCACGGCTTTTTCTTTCGATGCTGGTGTGGATGATCTCGCGCGACGGCTCTCGCATCATCTCATCAATCAAAGGGTGGCGTGATGCGCGCGCTGTTCATCACCCCGATGAAAGCGCCAGATGATCCTATTCCATCAGGCGATCGCACCATTGCGCGCGCGACCGAACATATGCTGCAGCGCGCTGGGTTCGAAACGGATCGGCCGACCCAGCTGACAAGTTGGCTCGCAACGCCTGATCCCGTGCGCATGGTTGAGATTGAGGCCGATGCCGCTCGTGAAATTGCGCGGTTAAAACGCGCTGCACACCCCGATCTCGTTTTTACATATCATTGTTATGACAAGGCGCCTGATCTCATCGGCCCTGCAATCGCTACCTATTTTCAGATACCTTATGTGATTACAGAAGCTTCGCTCGCGAAAAAGCGTGCGCAAGGTTCTTGGGCGCAATGGTATGCCCATGCAGAAAAGGCATTGCGCACCGCGTCGCTTATTCTCATTCCCAATCCGCTTGATCGCGACGGGCTTAGCGCCTGCTGCGCGTCTGAAAATCTATGCGATTGGCCACTTTTTATCGATGATACTGTCTGGCCTATAATGCCACGATGGACGGACCGCCCTGTCACCCATTTGCTCACCGTGGCGATGATGCGCCCGGGCGACAAGATGGAATCCTATCGTCTCTTGGCGCAGGCTTTAAAGCAACGCGATCAAAGCGATTGGCATTTAACCATCGTTGGCGATGGTCCAGCGCGCGATGATGTTTTGGCGCTCTTCTCATGCTTTGGCGCACGGGTCACATGGCGCGGCCAATTGCATGGCATGGCGCTGGCCGATGCTTATGCTGATGCCGATCTTCTGGTGTGGCCTGCCATCAATGAAGCGCTCGGCATGGTTTTTCTCGAAGCCGCATTGCAAGGTTGTCCATCCTTGGCGGGAGATGAAGGCGGCGTTTCGACACTCGTGCATCATGAAAAAACCGGCTGGCTTGTGCGGCCGCGCGATGTCGATGCCTTCATCGATGGTCTGAACGCGCTCATAGGGCAGACGGAGCGTTTGGAACAGCTTGCTCAAGGCGCGTTGAGCATGGCAAAAGCCCGCGATCTTGAACAGGCAGCCGCGCAATTTCGTGCCTTAATAGCGTCACGGCAGTGGATTTCATGAAGATCCTTATCGCTGTCACGCATTTGCTTGGCATTGGCCATTTTGCGCGCATGCGTCTATTGGCCCATGGATTGGCGCAGGCAGGACATCAAGTCACGCTGGTTTCGGGTGGCAGGCCTGTGCCTCATGCGGTAATAGACGGATTTGATCTTGTTCAATTGCCGCCCGTGTTCTGCAAGGGCAGTGATTTCTCCACGCTCTATCAAGGTGATGGTCATATCCTGTCGCATCAAACGCGCGATGAACGGATCCAATTACTGATGGCGACGCTTGAGCGCGTTCGTCCAGAAATCATAATCACCGAAACATTTCCGTTTGGCCGCCGCGCTTTGAAGGCTGAATTCATCGCCCTGTGCGAAGCGGCAGATGCGATGCGGCCGCGTCCGGCGATTGTGAGTTCCATTCGCGACGTGCTCAATCCGCCATCGTCACAAGACAAGGCGGACCAAGCGGAGGCGTTGATTGGCCGTTTTTACGATGCGGTTTTGGTGCATGGCGATGCGGATTGGGTTGCGCCCGCAATCGGATGGCCGTTTGGCCCACACTCACAACGCGCTTTGCATCTCACCGGCTATATTGATGAGGCGGCAGAGGCTGAGCGTACGATTATCCCGCATGGCGGAATTCTCGTCTCGGGTGGTGGAAGTGCAGCTTCTTTGCCACTCTATCGCGCGACCATTGAAGCGGCGACCATTCTACCGCACATGCAATGGCATATGTTGATTGGGCACGGTGTCAGCGAGGACGATTTTGCTGCGTTACAATCAGCCGCGCCACCAAACATGAAGATAGAACGCGCACGGCAAGATTTTCGTGCGCTTCTGCGCGGCGCATCATTGTCCGTCAGCCAAGCAGGCTACAATACAATCGTTGATAATTTTGATGCCGGTATTCCGATGGTGTTGGTGCCGTTCGCTGCCGGACAAGAACAAGAACAGACCTTGCGTGCCAAAGCGCTGGCCGAACGCGGCATGGCTCACCTTGTGAGCGAAGCCGATCTTTCAGGTGCGGCGCTCGCCGATGCGGTGAGGGCGGCATTGGCGGCCGAGCGGATGAAGAAGCCTTCAATCAATCGCGACGGCGTCGCCGGCTCAATCGCCGCACTCGCGGCGGTCGCACAGAACCGCGCCGCAATTGAACATGAATGGTCGGTGCTTGACGCTGTGCTCTCAGCGATCGCTCAATCAGGTGATCGCCTTGAGGTGTGGTGGCGCGATGATGATGCGATTGCACCAACGCCTGCGCTAACGCGCTTGCTTTCGCTTTCGCAAGCGATGCAGGCCCCAGTCGCTCTCGCGGTGATCCCCGCCTCCGCCCAGCCTGAACTGAATGCGTGCTTGCCTCTGGGGTGTGATGTGCTGGTGCATGGCTGGGCGCATACCAACCATGCGCCTGCTGACGCCAAAAAGCAGGAGCTCGGCCATCGCCCCATGGATGTTATTGCATCAGAGCTTCGCGATGCGCGGGCGCGCTTAGCGGCGTTGTTTGGTACAAAAGCCCTGCCGGTTCTAGTGCCGCCGTGGAACCGCATCGCGCCAGCGCTTTTGCCGCTCTTGCCCGATGCGGGCTTTATCGGTGTGTCGACGTTTAAACTTCGCACTACGGCCGAGCCCGCGCACGGCCTGCGACAGGTGAACACCCATTGTGACCCGATCGCCTGGCATCAGGGTGGTGGTTTGGCTCCTGAAGCCGATCTGGTCAGAGCGGTCACTGAGACCTTTCAAGCTTTGGCGCGCCAAACGGTGGAACAGCGTGAAGCCTTCGGGCTGCTCACGCATCACCTTGTGCATGATGAGGCAATCTGGGCCTTCGTGAGCCGTCTTCTGGCCACATTAGCGGGCAGTGATGCGGTGCAATTTGTTTCAGCCCGGAGTTTGTTTGATTCCCATCAAATGGTTCCGCGCCGCTCCGTGCTGGAGTAGGATTGCTTCAGGAGTAATCAGGTGACCGAATCGCTTATTTCTATCCGTGATCTCGCGGTCAGCTTTGATGGCGATGCAGGGCGCGTTGAGGCCGTCCGGGGCGTCTCCTTCGATATTCCGCAGGGGCGCACGCTCGCGGTTGTGGGCGAGTCCGGATCGGGAAAATCCGTCACAGCCAATACCATCCTACGCCTGCTGTCGCGCCGCGCCACCATTGAGCGTGGCCAAATCGTCTATCGCGAACCGCATGATGGCACTGTCACCGATATTACGGCGCTGCCTGCAGATGGCGACATCATGCGTGCTTTGCGCGGCGGCCGCATCGCGATGATTTTTCAGGAGCCGATGACCTCCCTGTTCCCGCTGACCACGATTGGTGATCAGGTGACCGAGGCTTTGATGCTTCATCGCAAAGTGACGCGCGAGGAAGCGAATAAGGCCGCGATGGCTGTCTTTGAACGCGTGGGCTTTCGTGACCCTCCGCGCATGTTGCGCACCTATCCCTTCGAATTG
>VERN01000003.1 GCA_018882635.1 Beijerinckiaceae bacterium
CATGAAGGCGACGCCGCGTACATCCGTGAAATCTTGATCGATGCCGCGCTTGGCAATGCGATGGGCCACTTCCACGAGCGCGCGTTCAGCATTGCCGTACAGCAGAAGATCGGCACGCGAATCCATCAGGATTGAGCGGCGCACCTTGTCGGACCAATAATCATAATGCGCAATGCGGCGCAGCGAGGCTTCGATGCCACCAATCACAATCGGTGCATCGGGAAATGCTTCGCGACAACGCTGCGTATAGACGATCACGGCGCGGTCGGGGCGTTTGCCGCCTTCGCCACCGGGCGTGTAGCTGTCATTGTGGCGCAGACGGCGATCCGACGTGTAGCGGTTCACCATCGAATCCATATTGCCAGACGTGATGCCGAAAAAGACGTTGGGTTTGCCGAGCGCTTTGAAGGCGGAGGCATCGCGCCAATCAGGCTGGGCAATCATGCCGACACGAAAACCTTGTGCTTCGAGGAGGCGGCCGATCAGCGCCATGCCGAAACTGGGATGATCGATATAGGCGTCGCCTGTCACAAGGATGATGTCGCAGGAATCCCAGCCCAACGCATCCATCTCTTCGCGCGACATCGGAAAGAATGGCGCCGTGCCGAAACGGTGGGCCCAATGCTTGCGATAGGAGAAGAGCGGCTTCGCCTCGGGGACAATCGGCCCCTTCAGCAGCGCAACAGCGGCAGCGTCGGGCGCAGCATGGGCATGGGGCGCGGCTTGAGCGTGGGGCGCAGCTTGGGCATTCGGGGAAGACATCGGCATCACCGGGGGAGCGAGCAGGGGAATATGGCCTTGGAAGGCCATATTGTCTCATGCCGCTCCTCTATGGAGAAGGGGGCGGAATGACGCCGGGTTTACTGTCGGAAATGAGGGTTAACGTCAATGCGGCGCGCGTGCGCGCGCCTTAATGCGCATGGTCGTGATGGCCATGGCCAAAATGATCAAAGAACCACCACGCGCCGATTGAGGACACGGTAACGATGATGATGCTGATCACCCCATAGCGGATAAGCGCATTGCGAGAGAGAGCCCCTCGCCCTTCAAGGGCATAAAACGCAATCAGGCTCATCATGAAGCCGAGCGGCACAACCCAAAGGCTGCGCCCCGGTGAATCGGGGAAATGCTGCAAGCCGCCGGTGAAGAAGCCAAGGCCGATTGAGGCGACCACGCCATAGCCAAGCAGATCGCGCCATGAGGTCTGCTCTTCATCCACGCTGCGATAAAGCACGGCGCCAATGAGATAGACCCCGACGCCCAAAAGCGCTGTCAGAAGCGAACGCTCGCCGCTGAACATGCCGTGATTGACGGCACCCGAGATGAAGCTGATGCCCGCATATTTGCAGAGCATCGCGACATGGTGGAGTTCAAAAGAAGGGGAGCGGGACGCCATTAAAACACCTCTGGTGCCGTTCTAGGCCAAAGGCTCAGCGATACCATGTGTCAGTTTGACTCACTGAATGAAGGCGCGCTGACCATCGGTCTTCAAATTACTTGCGCGCTTTCCGCGCCGCATAGCGAGCATCACGCGCTGCCTTCTGGGCAATTTTCAACGCTTCATCTTGCGCAGCGGCATCTACTTTACGCTGTTCTTCAAGCAAAGCGTCTTCTTCCGCCTGCTTGGCCTTAGCCAACCGTTCGGCTTCTTTCTTCACCGCTGCTTCAGCCTGCCGGAGGGTCCGCGCTTCCTGAACAGCTTGGCGGGCCGCCTGCTTTTCCTTCATCGCCGGGTCATCAGCGGAAGGGCGGGTGGCGAAGCGTTTCAGATTGGCAAGGCGCGCTTGTTCAGCAGCTTTGCGGCGGTCTTCGAGGCTGTCGTTGAAACGGCTCATGCTTTGATCTCATACGCGCGCACGGACAATTCCGATTGGCCGGCCCGCACACGATAAGAGATTTCGCCATTGGCGTCGGCTGGCATCACGCGGATGATTTCATATTCGCTTGGCGCAATCGTGCCGCGCGCGGTGGGAACAGGAGCGCGAACAAGCTGCACGATTTGATGCAGTTTGAAAGGAGCAGGCGCAGTCTCTTCGCTCACGTGAAAATCTCCTCGCGGAATGAAAAGAGCCGCTCCAAGAGCGGCTCTTAGAAGCTAGGCGCGCGTAATTAGGCGGCCTGAATGTTATTGACGGCCATCTTGCCCGAGCGACGGTCTTCCGCCGTATCGAACATGACCTTCTGGCCTTCGTTCAAGCCACGCAGACCAGCGCGCTCAAGAGCTGTGGCGTGCACGAACACGTCAGCGCCGCCATCGTCAGGCTGAATGAAACCGAAGCCTTTTTGGCCGTTGTAAAACTTTACTGTACCGTTCTTCATAGCTGTATCCTTTAGTGCAAGCGCACGTCATTGCCGGCCGAGGATCGGCCAAGCGTTCAGTCGAAAATGGGAAGAAGTCTGATCGTGCGTTCGGCAAAGCCAAAGGCGACGGCCCGATTGTCCGGCCAAAGTCGATAATCTGTCTTAATTGAATAGCACAGGAAAAGCAAGCTTATCTATTGACGATTGTGCGGCAACCTGCTGGCGCCTCAAAACGAAGCAGCAGCACCCCGTCCCATGAGTGGCGCCGCAGGCCTCCTCCACGCAAGTGATCTTGGGCGAGACGAGGGTGCGGTAAAGCCGTGTAAACACCGCCGCATGCCATCGGCAAAGCGGGTGATCGGAGCGTTCTCCAGCAATCAAAGGATTGCCGCTGATCTCGAAATGCCACGGTGTCACCGCCCGAAAATGGCCAGACCCGGCGAAGGTCCAAGCATGCTGTGTGATGGCACGAGATAAAAGGCGCGCCGCCAAGGGCGCTGGCAAAGCTTTCAAGATCATTTGCGCGATCATCGGAATACGATGGGCAAGGATGTAATCGGCCGTATGTTCTCCCGCTTCCTGTAAAATCTGATCGGCCCTATCGGGTTCATGCGCGCGAATGGTTTGGTGCAGATATGCGGCATCCTCTTGTGGAATCATCGCGGTGCCATCGGGAAGGGAAGAGATCGCCGCAATCTGTAATAATTTATCGGCGCGGGACGCGCCGAGGCGCGTCACCAACACAGGCATTAATTGCAAAATTGCATTGGGGCCGATCAAACCGGATGATCTGGCCTGCACTTCAGGCATCTTGCATTTGCTCCGTGCCACCACCACAAGCACGCACTTCGGCGCGATCTTTCATTTGCGCGCGCACCGCTTCGCGGCGTTCGGCTGCTTTCTTCGCCTTGTCAGCCGATGCGATCCAATCATCCATCTGTGCTTCAGCGATTTGGCGCGTCTCATCAAAATGAAAGTCGACCTTTTCCTTGGTTTGTGGCCCCCAATATCCGGCCTTGCCAAGATCATAGAATGTGCGGCCAACGCCCGCTTTCAAAAACGCGAATAAACAGCCCAGCAGATAACGCCGACGGAAACCAGTGCCCCGCCATGGATAATGGAACAGTGCTTTTTTCATATAGAAGCGGCGATAATTATTCATCACGCCATCGAGCAATTCGCCTCGCGTCATAGCAGCAGGCTTCATAATCGGCGTTACGAAATTATACTTGCTGAAGTCAAAAACCTGCACCTTGTCTTTCAATTCCTGAAAGAGCGGCGTGAACGGCCATGGCGTATACATGGACCAATTGGCAAGATCAGGCTGCCAATCCCACGCCATACGATAGGTTTCTTCAAGTGTCTCCGGTGTTTCATTATCAAGACCAACAATAAATTGGGCCTCAACAAGAATATCGGCTTCACGGAGAAGTCGGATCGCTGTTTTGTTTTCCTCGACCTTGGTTTCCTTGTTGAATTGATCGAGCTTTAATTGCGCCGCCGCTTCTGTTCCGAGGCTGACATGCACAAGCCCGGCTTTGCGATAGAATTTCAATAATTCACGGTCACGGTAGATATCGGTCACGCGCGTATTGATGCCCCATTTAACCCGGTCGGGAAGGCCGCGCGCGATCAACTCCTCGCAGAATTCAATAAACTTCTTGCGATTAATCGTCGGCTCTTCATCCGCAAGAATGAAGAATCCAACGCCGTGATTGTCCACTAAATCCTCAATCTCATCGACAACATCTTTAGGGTCGCGCACGCGATAATCACGCCAGAATTTCCACTGCGAACAGAAGGAGCATGTGAAGGGGCAGCCGCGCGCGAGGTTGGGAATAGCGACACGCGTGTTCAATGGAATGTAGATATAGCGGCTCCAATCAAGCACCGTCCAATCGGGTTTAATTGATTTGAGATCCTTCACTGTGCCAGCGGCCGCATTGGCGACAATTGTGCCGCCGTCACGGTAAGCGAGCCCCTTGATGTTGGCGCGGTCCTGCGGCCAGCGCCCATCACGAATGGCGCTCATCAGTGCGGTGCAGACTTCTTCGCCCTCGCCGCGCACGATCACATCGACCCATGGCGCTTCGCTGAGCACTTGCTTGTAGAGGAAGGTCGCGTGCACCCCACCAAGGATGCGCACCGCATCGGGCACCACCTCTGCAGCAATCTTGAGGACATCTTCCGCGCGATAGATCGAGGCGGTGATGGCGGTCACACCGATCGCATCCGGTGCGATGGCGCGGATCCGTTCCGCGAGATCTTCGTCCGAAACGTTTTCCGTCATCGCATCGATGAAATGGATGTCATCAAAACCGGCCTGGCGCAGATGGCCGGAGAGATAAGCGACCCATGCGGGTGGCCACGACCCGGCAATCTCGGCGCCGCCGGAATGATAATTGGGATGGACAAACAGGATGCGCATGGCGGCCTCCGCGGGTGTGTCCAATCAAACTGACATAGCTCTGTCGGCCGACGATTGATCTGCATCAAAAGCCTCTCAACGGTGCGGACGCTGTTGCGCTTTGTCAGGTTGCGGCTACGCCTGAAATGCTCGCAAAGACCCAAAACGGCGCTGAAAAACACGTTTCTTACCCAAGCCCCGCGCTCGATAATCCGATAAGCTGACCGCATTAGTTTGGATCTGAGAGGCGAGGCTGCGTGCCTGACCGGTTTCGAAGCATTATGCCGCTGCCGCCGACCCTCCGGGGCCGGATTGCGCTGTTGGCCAGCCTCAACACCATCGCGATCGTCATTCTGCTGACGCTTGTGTCGGTTGTGGCCGCAATCAGCTTCGCGCGTGAGCGGTTAATTGGCGACGCGCAGTTCACGACCCGTCTGGTCGAAGAGCGCCTGTCGCTCGTAGTCGAAGGCCTGATGCGCGATACGATCCGCCTGTCGAAGTCGCCGATCGTCTCGACAGCCCTGCTCGACACACGCGACCGCGGTGCCGTGCTCCTGCCCTTTTTGCGGTCTTTGCAATCCGAAACAACGAACGCGCTCGGCGGCCAATCCTATTTGTTCGACTATCGCGCCCGTCCGGTCCTCTCAACCGAACCCAATATGCGCGCCAGCTCGCCTGCCATTGCTGAACTGGCAGCGCAGGCGTTGCGAGAAGCAAAGCCATTAGTCGGGATATTGCCGCCATTACCCGGCCAGGTGGATTCGCAACGCCGCCTCGCCATCGTCTCACCCGTTTCCTATCCTTATCTTGATGGTTCGATGGGCGTTCTAGCCCAGACCTATGATTTCGGTGCGATCACGGCACCTGTCATTCGCTTTGGCGGACGCGATTTTTCGCTCGAGATTGAGCCTGCTGGTGCCGCGTCTGAAATCAGTGAGACAAGCGTGCGCCGTATTGCCGTCCAGCGCACCATCCGCGTTCAGTTCGACGAAGCCTCCCTCGAACTCGATATCAGCCTTTATTTTATTGGCGATCCGATCGCGACGATTGCGCGACAATTCACGCTTTTGGGACTGACCTCCGCCTTATTGCTTTCGGCGCTGAGCGCCTTTTTAGCGCGCCGTTTCGCAAGCCGAATTACGTGGCAGCTCGGTTTACTCACCGAAGCGTCGACGCATTTTGCCTCTGGTCAACCCTTTGCACTCAGGCCGCGCGGTTGGTCGAGTGAATTGCAGGTCTTGGCCGATACGCTGAACAGCGCATTCATGCAGCAGCGTCGTTTGATGCACAATCTCGAACAAACGGCAGCCGTTTTTCGTAGTTCTGGCGAAGGAATCGTGGTGCTCGATAAAAGAGGCCGCATCCGCGAATCCAACCTCGCTTTTGAACGTCTTGTGGGTAAGAAACCGCAATCTCTTGTTGGTCGCCCGATCTGGAGCCTGCCTTTCGTTAATGGTGAGGCAGAGATCAGTCAGGCTTTAACGAGTGCAGAGCCTGGTGAAGTCACCAAACGTGAATTGATTTTGAAGAATGAGCAGGAAGAACTGACGCTGCAGATGACGCTCTCACAAGTAGCGGCAGGCGAAGATGATCTCATTGCCGAATATGTCTGCCTCTTGTCTGATATTACGGCGCAGAAGAATGCACAAAAGGCGCTTGCCTACGTCGCTCATCATGATGGGCTCACAGGCCTTTATAATCGGAGCTTCTTCGAACGGACCACATCCCGCTCAATCAATCGTGCTTCGCGCACAGGGGAAAAACTCGCGCTCCTATTTCTTGATCTCGATCGCTTCAAAATCGTCAATGATGTCTTCGGTCACGCAGCAGGCGATGAGATTATTCGTGTTGTCGCTGACCGATTGCGTAACCGTCTTCGTGCATCAGATATTGTCTCTCGCCGTGGCGGTGACGAATTCATGATTTTGCTCGATCCCGTCGCTGAAACATCAACGGCGATGGGACTTGCCAATGATTTGATCAATCTCGTCAACGAGCCGGTGACGATTGAATCAGGTGAGACGCTAACGGTCGGTGTCACAATCGGGATTAGTATTTATCCAGATGATGCCGCGACGATTGATGATATGATGCGCCATGCGGATTTGGCACTTAATTTTGCCAAAACGGCCGGTAAGGGGCGTGCCGAATTATTTTCTGCCCATATCCGGGATATCAATAATCGCCGCTACCGTGTCGAGACACGGTTACGTCACGCGCTGGATCATGAGCTTCTGACATTCCATTACCAACCGCAGATCGACATTGCGTCTGGCCGCGTATCCGGATTTGAAGCTCTCCTGCGTTGGACCGATGCCGAGCTTGGTCCAGTGCCTGCAGGCGAGGCCACCAGTGTCGCTGAAGACAGTGGTCTCATGCCGCGTTTCACCGAGCTCATGCTGTATAAGACGATGCGTGATACCGTTTCCATCATTAAAGAAAATGGAACAGACTTGCGGCTGGCTGTCAATTTTTCGGCCAATGACTGCGCTGATGTGACTATCGTTGAACGTGTGGAACGGATTGCGAATGAAATTGGCTTTCCGTTGGAATGTCTTGAGATTGAAGTCACTGAAACCGTCTTGTCCGATCAACGCAGCCAAGCCATCACGACACTGGAACAATTTCGCGCGCGCGGCATTGAGATTGCAATTGACGATTTTGGCGTGGGCTATTCCTCGTTAAGCCGCTTGCAGCGTCTGCCGGTGACGCGATTGAAGATTGATGGCTCCTTCGTTGCAGGGCTCCCGCACGATCGTGATTCCGACGGCATTATCAATGCCATTGTCACCATTGCTGATTCTCTGGGCATGCGGACGATTGCCGAAGGCGTCGAGACCGCACCGCAATTGATGGCGCTCAAGCGGCTACATTGCCACACGGTGCAGGGTTATTACTTTGCACCTTCGCTCAATATCAATGCCCTGCGCGCCTATGTGTTTGAGGTGAATGCAGCCAAATGTGTCCTAGTTTGAGGTTCGAAAATGGCACCGCGTAACATGTTGCGTTTGTTTGTGTTGATGATGGGCCTTTTAATCGTCGGCAGCGCGGCACGCGCCGAACCGATTACACTCGTGCTCGATGCTGAATTTGGCAATAAGACCAGCACATCGGCGCAAGCCATTGAGCGCGGTATCCGTATTGCGATGAATGAGGTGAATGCGAAGGGTGGTGTGCTGGGCCGTCCGCTTGAATTGCGCACAATGGATAATCGGGGTGTCCCTGCCATTGGCGTTGATAATTTTCGCGATGCCGCTGCTGATCGCAACGTGTTGGGTGTCTTCGGTGGTAAATTCAGCCCGACCTATATCGAAGTCGTGCCGGTTGCCAATGAAGTGCAGACCTTGCTGCTTGACCCGTGGGGCTCAGCAGATGCGATTACAGATTTGAAAGTCACGCCGTCTTGGGTTTTTCGTTTGTCGCTCAAGGATTCTTGGGCGGGCCCTGCCTTTATCGCCGAAGCACAAAAATCAGGTCATAAACAAATCGGTGTGATTACGCCAAATACGGCATGGGGCCGGAGTAATGTTGCGGCACTTGAAAAGGCCGCATCGACAGCGGGCGTAACGATTGTAGGAACAGAATGGTATCATTGGGGTGAGAAGACGATGATCAACTTCGTTGATCGTCTTGTCGGGCGCGGTGCGCAAACGATTGTCTTAATCGCTAATGAAGCCGAGGGCGCAATCTTAGCGCGTGAACTCGCCGCAAGCCGTGGCCGTGCAGTGCCCATTCTGGCCCATTGGGGTATCACGGGCGGCGCATTCGAGCAGATGGTGGGCGATGCGCTCTACACAATCGACCTTAAAGTCATTCAGACCTATTCATTTTATGGTCCGTCAAATCCTGTCAAAACGCGCGTTCTCGAAGCGCTCAAAAAGACCTACGGGCTCGATAGTATTCCTGCGATTGAAAGCCCGGTCGGTGTTGCCCATGCATATGATCTCACCCATGCGATTGCCCGTGCGATTGAACAGGCAGGCTCCGCCGATCGGAATGCGGTGCGTGATGCGCTCGAAAAGCTGCCGCCATGGCAGGGTCTCGTGCGGTCCTATGACCCCGCATTCACGCCGACCAATCATGATGCTTTGCGGCCGGATAATGTGTTCTTCGCGCGCTTTGTGAAAGACAAGGGCATCGTGCCGGTGGGCTTTGAGCCCTGATCACAAGCCTGCTGCGCGCGCGAGCGTGACGGCAAGAAGGCCAGCAATCAGCGCAATGAGTTCATTGCGTAAGCGCGCCATCACGATAAAGGCACATCCAATTCCAATGATCGCCGGAAGGCCGCCGCGCAAGGCGAGCGGCACCACGGTTGCGACCACGATGGACCCCGGAAGCGCATTAAGCCCGCGCCTGACGCGGGCTGTTAACGGAACATGCTGCATCAACCAAAAGCCGCCGGCGCGGCACGCATAAGTGGCCAGCATCATGCCGGTGATCGCAGCAAGCGCGCCCCATGACAGGCCGAACCATTGCTCGGACCATTCAGGCATCCGCGCGCTCCGGTAAAAAAGCGGCTGTGAGCGCGCCAGCTAACGCGCCCGTTACGATGAAGGCGTAGCCTGGAACAAGCCACCACACCGCAACGGCAACAAGAGCAGCAATACCCCAAGGCGCAAGATCATGCCGTCCCTTCCACACAGGCACGATCATGAGCACGAAAAAAATCGGCATCACGAGATCAAGGCCAAATTTTTTCGGATCAGGGACAAGGCTAGAAATCAAATAGCCCGGGATCGTAACGAGCCACCATAAGGCCCATAAAAGAATGCCAGATCCGAAGACAACGCCAGCATCGCGCCCACCTTCGGCACGATAGCGTTCACCGATAATCCATGTCGCATCGGTGAAGAAAAAAGCCATCGGCCAAAGCTGGCCCGGAGGTAATCCGCCGACCCAGCGATGCAGCGATGCACCCATCAAGATCATGCGTGAATTCACTGTTCCGACAATCAGAGCGATGCCGAAAAGACTCGTGAGCGTCCAATGCTCGCGCCACAATTCCAAAGCGACAAGTTGCGCGGCACCGGCAAACACCATGAACGAGGTGAGCGTCGCCTCAAGCAAACTCATACTGGTCTGTGCAGCCGCCGCGCCAAAGGCGAGACTATAGAATGTTATGGAGGGCAAGATCGGCAAGGTTCGGCGCATGCCTTCGACAAAGCCGGCCTGTGTCATTGTGACGGCGGGCGTATCAGTCGAATTCATGGCTTAGGAGGCGTCCGTCTTTTGCTTCCGTCGCAGCAGATAGCCCGTGCCCAGAACGATGAGCGCGCCGAGTGCGGCCACACCATATTCAGCGTGATGAATAAAATCTTCACCGAGCCGATTGGTGAGCCAAGGATCGGTGATAAACATTTCACCAGCCACCCAGCCCAGAAGGCCGGCGCCTGCCCAGATGAGGATCGGGAAACGGCTCAGCAACGCCATCACAAGCGTGGCACCAGCGACGATCAGCGGGATTGAAACAGCAAGCCCAAACACCAGCATGGGCAGATTGCCCTTCGCGACCGCCGCGATGGCAAGCACATTGTCGAGGCTCATCACCATGTCGGCGATGGCGACGGTCCGCACCGCATGCCACAGCCGATCACTTGCGGCGATCTTATCGTCGTCACCTTCGCCGTCTTCCGTGAGAAGCTTGACCGCAATCCATACCAGCAGCAGCGCCCCGCCGATCTTCAAGAACGGCATGGCAAGCAGCTGCACCACGAGCAGGGTGAAGATGAGGCGCAGGACAATCGCGACACCCGCCCCCAGCGCCATGCCCACACGGCGCTGATGTGCCGGCAGACCGCGACAGGCCAGTGCGATCACAACGGCATTATCGCCGGACAGCACGATATTGACCCAGATGACTTCGAGAACCGCGAGCGTGTTCTGCCAGGTAAGGAGTGCAGCTATATCCATGTTTTCGGCGGTACCCTGTTTTCCGGAGGGAGGCAAGGCCGCCCAGTTCAGGGCTCGTGACACAACCCGCGCAGCAATGATAAGTTCCCTCTAAAGTCTATAACGGACGGTTAGATTAAGAAGCCGTTCTTGGAGGGGGCACTTGGATGAGCCAGTCATCGCAACCCGGTGAAGAGTCCGCGTCAAAGCGTGGAACACAAGATATTGCCGCCGGCCTATTTCTGCTGGCCGTTGCTGCGAGTGCGGTGTTTCATGCGCTTGAGCTTCCGTTAGGAAGCTTGCGCGCCATGGGTCCTGGCATGTTGCCAATGTCTCTGGCCGTGTTGCTTGGCGCCCTCGGCATCGGCGTTCTTGTCATAGGCCTTTTGCAGCCGGGCGATCCATTCGAAAAATGGAGCTTTCGCGGCCTCGCCTTTGTTCTCGGATCGATCATCGTTTTCGCGCTAACAGTGCGTCTGTTTGGTCTCATCGTTGCGGGGCCGCTCTCGATGATCATTGCCGGCATGGCAGATCCGCAAACCAATTGGAAACACACCTTGATTTTTGCCGTGATCCTGACCGCCTTCAGCATTCTGCTGTTTAAGGTCGCGTTGCGCCTGCCCATCCCGATCATCAATTTTATGTGAGCGCGTTCTGATGGAACAATTAATCGACAATCTTGCGCTCGGCTTTGGCACGGCTCTCAGTCTCAAAAATCTCGCTTTGTGTTTTCTGGGCTGTATGGTTGGAACACTGATTGGCGTTTTGCCCGGTGTCGGCCCTATTGCAACAATTGCGATGCTGCTGCCGATCACCTTCGGGATTGATCCGACCGGCGCGCTGATCATGCTCGCTGGCATTTATTACGGCGCGCAATATGGCGGCTCAACGACCGCCATTCTTGTCAACATACCCGGCGAGGCGACAAGCGTCGTCACCGTGCTCGATGGCCATCAAATGGCGCGTCAGGGTCGCGCTGGTGTTGCGTTGGGCATCGCGGCGATCGGGTCGTTCATTGCGGGCTGCGTCGCGACTGTCGTGATCGCAGCATTGGGCGAACCGCTGACAAAACTTGCTATGCTGTTTGGACCCGCCGAATATTTTTCCTTGATGGTCATGGGTCTTGTGTTTGCGGTCGTTCTCGCGCGCGGTTCGCTTCCCAAGGCGATTGCGATGATCGTGTTGGGCCTGTTGCTCTCGACCGTCGGAACCGATCTCGAAACGGGTCAAGAGCGCCTGACCTTTGGCGTTGCCGAATTGTCAGATGGTGTCGATTTCGCCGTCTTGGCCATGGGCATTTTTGGCTTTGCTGAGATCATTCGCAATCTTGAAAATCCAGAAGCACGCGATGTCGTGCGCGGTAAGATCGGTCCGCTGCTTCCAAGCTGGGCCGATTTCAAACAATCGATCGCACCCATCGCGCGCGGCACCGGGCTCGGTGCCATCCTTGGCATTTTGCCGGGAAATGGCGCTGTTCTTGGTCCTTTCGCGTCCTATACGCTTGAGAAGAAGATTGCTAAGGACCCGTCGCGCTTCGGGCGGGGTGCGATTGAAGGCGTCGCAGGTCCTGAAGCTGCCAACAATGCTGGCGCACAAACGGCTTTCATTCCGCTGCTGACCTTGGGCATTCCGCCGAATGCGGTGATGGCGCTGATGGTTGGTGCGATGACCATTCACGGCATTATTCCGGGTCCGCAGGTGGTCACGAAAAACCCCCAGCTCTTCTGGGGCATGATCGCATCCATGTGGATCGGCAATTTGATGCTGCTGATTATCAATTTGCCGTTAGTGGGCCTTTGGGTCCGGCTCCTGAAAGTGCCCTATAGCCTTTTATACCCAGCCATTCTGTTGTTTTGCTGCATCGGGATCTATTCGATCAACAATTCAACGTCGGATGTCTTGTTTACCGCCTTTTTCGGGCTGGTCGGCTATGCATTGATCAAATTCGGCTATGAGCCTGCCCCTCTTCTCCTCGGTTTCGTGTTGGGCAAGCTCATGGAAGAAAAGCTGCGACAAGCGCTCATCTTGTCACGCGGCAGTTTTATGACTTTTGTGGAGCGTCCCGTTTCGGCGGGGCTGTTGTTGGTTGCTGCTGTCATGCTCGCCATTGCGCTGCTGCCGTCGATCCGCAAGAGCCGTGACGAGGTGTTCACTGAATAACAAACGAAAAGCGAACCATCATAAGAACGAATCAAGGGGTAAACGCATGAGAACAATTCTGACAGCGCTGAGCGTTGCTGCGGCGTTCGCCGCAGGCCCGGCGATGGCGCAAGCCTATCCAAATAAGCCGATCACGATGATCGTGCCCTTTGCCGCCGGCGGTCCAACCGACGTCATCGCGCGCATTGCCGCTGACAATATGTCCAAGACATTGGGTCAGCAGATTGTGATTGAAAACGTCGCGGGCGCTGGTGGAACCACGGGTTCAACACGCACGGCGCAATCAGTCCCCGATGGCTACACGATCATGATGGGCCATATGGGCACGCATGGTGCCGCCCCGGCGCTCTATCCCAATCTGAAATATGATCCGACGAAGGATTTCGAGCCGATCGGTATGGTCGCAGGCACGCCAATCCTGATCGTCGCGAAGAAGACATTCCCAGCGAAAGATCTGAAGGAATTTCTCGCTAAGGCGAAGGCCGATGGCGACAAGATCAACGAGGCGCATGCGGGCATTGGTTCGGTCTCGCACACGACCTGCCTGCTCTTGAACGCGCAGGCGGGACTGAAGCCGACCCAAGTTCCCTATAAGGGCACTGGCCCGGCGCTGAACGATCTTGTCTCCGGTCAGGTCGACTTTATGTGCGACCAGATCGTCAACCTGGTCGAGCAGATCAAGGGCGGCAACATCAAGGCCTATGCGATTGCGACCCCAGAGCGTTCACCCGCTTTGCCTGACGTTCCTACAACGAAGGAAGCTGGCCTTCCTGAGTATCAAGTCAGCGCATGGAACGCGATGTTCGCGCCGAAAGGCACGCCGAAGGATATTACGGCCAAATTGAACGATGCCTTGCAGAAGGCCCTTGCTGACGAGAACACCCGCAAGCGGCTGCTCGAGCTCGGCGCGGTCCTGCCGGATAAGGCAGGTCAGACACAGGATGCACTTGGCACCTTCGTCGGGCAGGAAGTCGCCCGCTGGACCCCGGTGATCAAAGCGTCAGGCGCGGTCGGTCAGTAAAACGCGACCAATACAATCACAGAGCGGCCGGGTTCGTCCCGGCCGTTTTCATGTCAGACTGAACGCACGCGGTTCGCAAGATCGACCCAGCGCGCAAGGTCGTCGATAAAGAAGCCTGCAGCCGAGCGGCGGACCAGCTTTTGGTCCTCAAGTTGAATGAGTTTCCGCCGCACCGTCTCTCGTGGCAATTCGATCGCCTGGCACAATGTCGCGATATTGACCGGTTGAACGGTCACCACCGAATCCTGCGATCCTTCGAGATTCATCGCTCCAAGTGCCAAATAGATGAGCACCTGCTCCACATCGAGCCCCGTCGAGGCCCGGAACCGGAAGACACCAGCCAAAGCGCGTTTAGACACGCTGGCCAAAGCGAGAATTTCAGCAGGATGACTCATTGCACCGCAGGGGGGAACTGAATAGCCCCAGTCTTATGGCAAGGTCCGGCCGGTGCCCATGCTTTGTGATGCCAAAACGGAACAATCATCGCGCGCAGGATTGGAGGCTTTGTTCCCTTTTGGAGGGAACTATGATTGGATCCTGACCGGGCATCACGAGCGGCCGGACCCAATATTCATCCCCTCCGCGAAAGTGCCTATAGGCCCATGTCGATTTGGGCCTATCCGCCTAATTCCGTTTGTTTCTATCGTGACGAAAACCATGGTCTCTCCCCAAACGATGCCGGCGATGGGGTTTTCTGCCGAAACCGCCATTACCGTTTTTGAGAGCTTTGACAGGTTCCAGCGTTCCTATCGGATCGACATTGCGTCTTGGTTCCTGCTCACAAGTGTTTATTTCAGCAATATCCGCGACTCTAATCGCAGCATCATCGCGCTTACGCCCGTCAGCGCTATTGAGCTGGCCCGGATGACCGGCCTCTCGCGCGAGACGGTACGCCGAAAACTGCAAGTGCTTTCACACAAAGGTCTTGTTCGCAAAATCAACCGGGCTTGGGTTGTAACCGATCAATGCGTCAATGGCGTAAGGGCATCGGCTTAAAGCGGTCGCTTAATCGTTGCGCGCCGACCATGGCAGAACGATTCGCGTGCCATCATGGTCAACACTAACTACGTCGACCGCAAACACAGCCCGTAACAGATCGGGCGTCAGCACTCTGTCAGGTTTACCTTGCGCAATGATGCCGCCATCTTTCATCAGCACAATGCGGTTTGCAAAACGCGCTGCCAGCGTCAGATCGTGCAAGACGGCAATCACAAGATGACCCTCTTGCGCCGCACGGTGGAGGCTTCCCATCACCGTCAATTGATGATGGGGATCAAGAGCAGACACGGGCTCATCGGCGAGAAGAACGGGCGCTTCGACTGCAAGGGCGCGTGCCGCAAAAGCACGCGCGCGCTCACCACCCGATAAAGTCGTGATATCACGATCCGCGAGAGATTGTAGATCGCAGGCGTGAAGCGCGCGATCAATCGCATCGCGATCCTGTGCGGTCAGACTATCAAGCGTTGCGCCATGCGGAATGCGGCCAAGCGCAACAATCCCGCGCACAGGCAATGGCCAAACTGCATCCCCATCTTGTGAGAGCCATGCGATGGTGCGGGCGCGCTGGCGTGCCGGAATCTGCGATAAGGGGACCCCGTCCCATGTCACCGGGGCTTGCGGAAAAAAACCAGCAAGCGCGCGCAGCAAAGTCGATTTGCCCGCACCATTGGGTCCCAGCACACAAACAAGTTCACCCGCGCCAGCCTTGAAATCGAGTGAGCGTAGGACAGCGCGTTGGCCGAGCGAAATCGTCAGCGCATGCGCGGCAAGATGTGTCATGCCGCCTCCGCCGCCACAGCCCCGCGCCGCCGTGCGATCATCGCAAGAAAGAACGGAACGCCCATCAAAGCGGTCAAGGCACCCACTTTTAATTCAGTGGGTGCAGGCACAAGGCGCGCGACCATATCGGCGCCGAGTGTAAGCGCCGCACCTGTGAGCGCCGCAGGCCACAAGACGGATTTAGGATCACCTTTGACCCGATCTCGCACCAAATGCGGTGCAACAAGTCCGACAAATCCGATGGCACCTGAGACAGAGACAGCACCACCAATCGCGCAGGCAACACCAAGCACAATCAGAATGCGTTCTCGCTGTAAGGATAGGCCAAGGCTTTGGGCCGTTTCCTCGCCCAAAGTCAGCGCTCGCAATGTCTCGCCCGAACGCAGCAAAAGATAAGAGCCGATCAGCATGAAAGGCGCAGCCATCGCCACATGGCGCAAGGAGCGATCTTCAAATGAACCTAAAAGCCAAAACACGATCTCTGTGACGGCGAACGGATTAGCCGACAGATTAATCACAATCGATGTGAGCGCGGCCGCAAGACTGGCAATGGCAAGCCCGGCAAGAATGAAGGTCGTCACACCGGCCACGCGCCCAGCCACGGCAAGAACAAGAAAAACTGAGAGAAGCGCTCCTCCCATGGCTGCAAAAGGCAGCGCAAAAGAAAGAGCCTCAACGAGCCCGGTATAAAGCACAAGCACCGCGCCCAGTGCAGCAGCTTGTGGCGCGCCGAACAGGGCTGGATCAGCCAGCGGATTTCGCAAAAGACCTTGCAATGTTGCGCCAGAAAGACCGAGCACAAATCCGACTGAAAGGGCCAGCACCGTCCGCGGCAGACGGATGTCGATCAAGATAAGCTGCGCAACACGATCTTGTCCGGTGAGCCCATGCCAGAATTGGCTCGGTGAAAGAGACACCGAACCAATCCCAAGCGACAAAAGACTCATAATTGTGAGAAGAGCAAAAAGCGCCGGCACCAATTTGTCGGCACGCTTCATCACCTCACCACGTCGCTTTCACGCCGGCATAGACCGAACGACCGGCCGTGCCATAGCCATAGGCTTCTTGATAATGCGCGTTAGTAAGGTTTTCACCGCGAAGATAGACCGAGAACTGATCGGTAAATTTATAGCGCGCCCACATATCAAGCCGTGCATAGGGCGCGAGCTTGATATCACCATATTCAAGTTGAGAGCCAACCAGATACAATTGTGCCTCAATTTCCGTATTCGTGATTCCGGTATAGACAGCGCTGATGCTTCCGCGATTGCGCGGCCGCCGCAACAGCTGCGTATCCGTATCAAGATTTTCGGCATAGGTGTAGGTGTAGGTGCCTTTTAAAAGCCATTCGCCCGGAACAAGGTTATATTTAGCGGATGCTTCAAGGCCGGAAATAGCGGCACGCCCAACATTGTAATAAACACATGTGAAGCCTGCGCAGGCAAAGTCGATCAGATTGCGATAGCGTGACCAGAACGCTGTGCCAGACAAAACAAGACGCCCCGCAAACAGGCTTTGGTCTATCCCGGCATCGACGCCGATATTATGTTCGGGTTGCAAGGCCGGTAGATTATTCGCAATCGGCCCATAGGCTGAATACATTTGGTAGAGCGATGGCGCTTTAGCGCCAGTGCCAGCACTTGCACGTAATTTTGTTGTCGATGTCAGATCGTAAGCGGCTGTGCCGCGCCATGTCCAAAAATTATCGATCCCTTCAACATCATCGACGCGTCCACCAAAGCTGAAGGCCCATTTTTCTGTTGGCGTCCATTGCAAGGTGGAGAAAGCCGAATTCGTCATTTGGCTCGCATTCACATCGACGTTCAAAGGCGTTGTGTTGCGCGGAATGCCTCCACTGACGATTTTGGCCGTTTCACTTTCATTACGCAGCCCCGTGATCAGCAGAAATTGCTCATTGATCTTAAAGTTATTCTGCAATTCCGCGCCATAGCGTTCGCCGCGATAATCATTGATCCCGGTATAAGGCCCCCAAGACGATGACCAATCATAAGTCGTGTAGCGATCAGTGCGATTGCCAAAAATGTTGAGCGTGGTTGTCATACGACCATCAAGCCCAACAACAGCACCTTTCACCCAAGCCTGATTGGTAAAGCCGCGCTGCTTGTTCAGTCCAACATCGGTAAAGGCAATATCGCTTGCGGTCGCATTTGCCGAAATCGCATTGTCATAATGCGTGTTGGCCCAAAAACCGAGATAGCCGGCTTCAATGCTGACGCCTTGCCCGCCGTCCCACCCGAGCCGCGCACTTCCGTTGAGCTTCTGCACAGGGTCAGATTCAAAAGGGCCGTAAGCAGCATAGCGTCCAATGCGGTAACCGAACGATGAGAAGCCATTGCTGCGCAATCCGTTGAGTGCAAAGGCATAGTTGAAGTCATTCGATGAGCCAGTCACCGAAGCGCGGCCGAGCATTGTTCCGTAAGAGCCTGCCTCGGCCGTCAACGATGCTTTCGGTGTGCCTGCACCCTTGCGTGTGACGATGTTGATCACACCGCCCATCGCGTCAGAACCATAGAGCGCTGATTGTGGCCCACGCAGAATTTCGATCCGTTCGACATCAGACGGAGAATAGCCACCGAAATCAAAATCCCCGGCAATCGAGGATGGATCGCCGACCCGCACACCATCGATCATCACCAAGGTCTGGCTCGGTTTCGAGCCGCGCACTGTGATCGATGTATTGCCGCCAATCCCGCCGCGTTCGGAAACGAACAGGCCTTCAACGGGGCGCAAGACATCAGCGATGCTTTTCGCCGCTTTGTTCTCGATCTCTTCGCGAGTGATGACCGTCACGGATGAACCGGTCTTTGCAACCGCTTGCGGTGTGCGCAGTGGCGTCACCACAATCTCGTTGGATTGTGGTGCATCCTGCAATTGCGCAAGGGCCTGTGTGGATGTGGCAGCGCAAGCCGCCATGACGATTGGCCGCAAAAGCGGCATAAAGCGCGAGAGCGCGTTCATATCAACCTCGCACCGTCCCACCGACGGTATGGTGTGATATGTCGGCCGGTCTCCTGGCTCGCGGGTCCTCGCCTTAAAACCCCTTCCCGGATCATGGATCCAGTGGCTTGGTTTCAGGCTCGCCGCTTACAGTTGCGGGGGCAGCTGCGGATTAGGAGCTTCAAGGCTCCGCACCGCATTCCCAGTTTCACCCCCACCATGGGGGCACCGACATGGTGATTAGACCTTACGATCGGGGGGCCTTGCGGGCAACCCGACTTTCGGGGGCATAGGCGTTTCTACTTAAACTCACTCGACAAGGACGATATGGACCGAGCGCGGACCATGCGCGCCAAGCAATAATTTCTGCTCGATATCGCCCGAGCGTGATGGGCCCGTAATCCAATTGACGGTCCGTGGCATATGACCCTTGCCGTCCCGCTCGCGAAGACGCTGCCACACATCTTCGTAAGCGCCGCGGACGTCTTTGGCATCGACAACCACGATCGCGTAGTCAGGCAGAAAGTTCAAAGTGGATGGATTGTCCGGCCCTGATGTGATGATCAGCGTGCCAGTTTCAGCCACACCCGCGAAGGCATGGTTGACCGCGATGAGATCGCTCCCATCGCTCTTGCCGTGAGAGATTTCAAGCGCGGTTTTGTCCCATGGCATGGCGGCCAAGCGTTCATCAGCGCCCATGCGCAGCCGCGCCGGGAGATTACTGCGGCGCAGATAATCGGCAATCGCGTCTGGCACCTTATCGCGCCCTTTCACGCGATCGATCGTCGCTAAGGTCGAAAGCGCTTGTTCTTCAAACAGCGTCAGCAGCGCTTCGCCCGAAAGCTGTCCGCGTTCCGGCACAATCCCGCGCGGCGCTTTTGCGATGCGCTCACGCACTGCCTCACGCCGCGGCATTTCATGACCGTTGACGCCAAGCGAACGCCGCACGGATGCAAAAATTTCATCGCGCGCGCTCATGCCCGGCCTCCCTTGCGTGCTTTCCATTGCTCTTGGAACGTGCCGCCTTGTGGTGCCGGGAAATCGCGATAATCCGTCCAGCCGCCCGCAAACGGGAGCGATTTGAATTTGCCCTTATCGCGACCAAACCAAGCCATCGCTTTCATGCCGAGATTGCTGGCGAATTGATAAAGCGCCGGACGCTTGGCGAAGAACGCCCATAATCCGAGACCCGATCGCACCGTGGCCGGTGTGAGATGGCGTTCGAATTCCTGTTCGCGCCAATGCCGCATCATTTTCGGCAGTGGAATGCGCACGGGGCATACGCTTTCGCATCGCCCGCAGAAGGTCGACGCATTCGGCAGGTGGCCTGCTTTGTCGACGCCGATCAAGGACGGTGAAAGCACGGCGCCCATCGGGCCGGGATAAACCCAACCATAAGCGTGGCCACCGACCGCGTGATAAACGGGGCAATGGTTCATGCACGCGCCGCAGCGGATGCAGCGCAGCATGTCTTGAAACGATGTGCCGAGCATAGCCGATCGGCCATTGTCGAGAACAACGACGTGATATTCTTCCGGCCCATCAACATCACCCGGTCGACGCGGCCCCGTCGAGAATGTCGTATAGACACTCATTTCCTGGCCTGTCGCTGAGCGCGCCAACACGCGCAGAATTTGCGACACGTCATCAAGCGTTGGCACAAGCTTTTCAAGCGATGCAACCACGATGTGAATTTTTGGCAAGATCTGTGTGAGATCACCATTGCCTTCATTGGTGACGATCACCGATGTGCCAGTTTCAGCAATGAGAAAATTTGCACCCGTGATGCCGACATCAGCCGCGAGGAATTTTTCGCGGAGCACCTGACGGGCTTCGGTGAGCAATTGCACCGGCTCGGAAAGGTCGCGATTTGGATCAAGATGCGTATGCACACGGCGGAAATCGCTTTCCACCTGTGTTGCATTTAGATGAACCGCAGGCGCGATAATGTGCGATGGCGCTTCATTGCGCAGCTGAATGATATATTCGCCGAGATCGGTTTCAACCGGCGTCATTCCGGCGGCTTCAATGGCGGCGTTCAGATTGATCTCTTCCGAGATCATCGACTTGCCTTTGGTGACGGTCTTGGCACCCGCCTTGCGGCAAATATCGACGATGGCTTGGCGTGCTTCTTCTGCCGTGCGCGCCCAATGCACATGCCCGCCTGAATCGGTGACCTTATTTTCCCATGCCTCAAGATAGAGATCGAGATTGGCCAGCGTGTGATTTTTGATGTCGCGTGCGCTGTCGCGCAAGGCTTCGAATTCCGGCAATTTAGCCGCAACTGCCGCGCGCTTGTCGATGAAACCTTGGCGGACATTGGAAAGCGCTTTTTGCAGCTGCTCATCTTGCAGCGCTTCATGCGCATTGTCCTTGAAATAGGGCGAGGTAGGATGAGCAGTCATCGTCCCGTCTCCTTTTCCGGCACACCAATCGGCGGAAGATCCGTCATACCGGCGAGCACTTCCGCCACATGGCGCACTTCAATCCGCGAGCCACGGCGCGATAATTTGCCTGCCATATTCATCAGGCAGCCAAGATCGCCTGCGAGCAGCATTTGCGGCTTAGCGTCTTCGATGTTCTCGGCCTTTTTCGTCACGATCGAATCGGAAATCTCACCATATTTTACAGCGAAGGTTCCGCCAAAGCCGCAGCACACTTCGTTTTCGTTCATCTCGGTCAGGGTCAAACCGTCAACCGAGGCCAGTAATGTGCGCGGCTGTTTCTTCACGCCGAGTTCACGCAACCCTGAGCAGGAATCATGATAGGTCGCCGTGCCAGCGCAAACCGCGTCAACTTCCCGCACACCCAAAACATCGACGAGAAAGCTCGTCAGCTCATAGGTTTTCTCGGCGACGGCGTCAGCGCGGCGCGCGAGATTAGGGTCATGTTTGAAGAGCTCAGGATAATGCTTGCGCACTTGGCCCGCGCAGGAGCCGGAGGGCGCGACGATGTAATCATACCCCTCGAAAGCGGCGATCATCTGCTCGGCCAATGCGCGCGCTGTGTCGCGATCGCCGGAGTTGAAAGCGGGCTGACCGCAACAGGTTTGTGACGGCACTTCGACGATGCATCCGGCATCTTCGAGCAATTTGGCGGTCGCCATGCCGATGGAGGGACGCATCAGATCAACGAGGCACGTGGCAAACAGCGCCACACGCGGCGGAGGGGTGGGGGTGGTATCAGCCAAAACCGGCTCCTTCGTGAACGATGGCCGGACCTTGGCGCAGCCCTATCGCAAGCGCAAGATGCTGCTGCGCCTCTCTTTCCGGGCTCTTACGCCTTGATAAGCGGGTCCGCGCGCCCCATGCTCCTAACGGAAACGGCGCGCCAGGGATCAAAGGGCAATGACGGCATCAGGACTGCCTTTTGACGATTTGATTGCCCACCCAAGCCGCTCTGCCGTTCTGGGCGAGGTTCATGCCCGCCCGTTCCACCCCATCGCTGCGCCGCGCCGCCTGCTCCATTTCGGCTTTCTGACTGACCACGCCGCCGGCCGCGCCGATCGCGAGGCGCTCACAGCCTATTGCGAAAGGCAGGGCCTGCCCGGCCCCGGCGAGAACGCCAAGCATCACCGGCTTAACCTCGCCGATATGGCGCTGCGCTGGGAGCAGCACAGCGAATTTACCACCTATACGGTCGAGATGAAGGGCGATGCCGAGAAGCCTTTCAGCCCCGATCCTCGTGGATTACCCAGCATCTTCAGTGGGTTGAAGGCACCCGGCCCTCATCTTCTGTCGGTCGATCTCCATCTCATGCCAGCCTCGGCTGCCGTCGATCTCGAGACCGTATTCGACCCGATGAGCCTCTCGGCAGCCCAAGTGGTGAATGGGGCCGCCATCGCCGCGACTGATTTTCGGGCGGTGGGCGATGGCTTTGTTCGTATCCTCGTGCTCGATCGCCAACTTGATGGGAAGGCCGCTGGCGCCCTTGTCACCCGCCTCCTTGAGATCGAGACCTACCGTATTCTGGCACTTTTTGGTCTGCCCTTGGCCCAGAAGCTGGCGCCCTCTGTCGGCACAGCCGAGCGGGAACTGGCCCGGATCAGCACCGCCATGGCCACGGGCGAGGGGCTTGAGATGGATAACAAGCTCCTGACCCAGCTGACCGGTCTCGCCGCCCGGTCTGAGGCTGAGGCCACCGAGGCCGCGTTCCGGTTTGGGGCCAGCCGCGCCTATGACGGGATTGTCCAACAACGTCTGCAGGCTATTAAAGAAGAGCCTTATCAAGCGTGGCCGACCTTGAGCTCATTTCTGTCCCGCCGCATGGCTCCTGCCATGCGCACCTGCCAAATGCTGCAGGACCGGCAGGCCGATCTATCCCGCAAGCTCACCCGGGCCGCCAACCTGTTGCGCACCCGCGTCGACGTCGAGATTGAGCGGCAGAACCGCGATCTTCTGCAATCGATGAATGAGCGTGCGCGCATGCAATTACGCCTGCAACAAACCGTTGAAGGCCTCTCCGTTGCCGCCATCGCCTATTATGTCGTGAGCCTCGGTTCTTACGTGTTCAAGGCGATGAAAGACGTCGGTGTCCTGCCCATCGATCCAACCTTGGCAACCGCTCTGTTTGTGCCGGTCTCTCTCTTGGGGATTGCGCTGACGGTCAGGCTCGTTCGCAAGCGTTTTGAACGCTGATCCACTTCCGCCGCGCTGCCTGAGCCGGTATTGTCGCGGCCGATTTATGAGGCTGTCATGACCATTGCCTTTCCGCCCCCAGACGAAGCCATTCTTGCCCGCCGTGATGCCATCATTGCGGGTTTGCGCGCCTGCCTACCTGCCGATTGTGTGATTGAGAGCGAAGATGAGCGCCGCGCATTCGAGACCGATGCGCTAACCGCCTATCGCAAAATGCCGCTCGCCGTCGCGCTGCCTCGGACGACGCAGGAAGTCGCCGCCGTCATGAAATTCTGCCACGAGGCGGGTGTGAAAGTGGTGGCGCGTGGTGCGGGAACGTCGCTTTCGGGTGGAGCCATTCCGCAGGAAGATGCGGTTATTCTCGGCCTCGCCAAAATGAGCCAAGTGCTTGATGTCAATTTCGCGGACCGCACTATGCGCGTGCAGGCTGGCATCACCAATCTCGCGATTTCAAATGCCGTGATGCATGAAGGATTTTTCTACGCGCCCGATCCTTCGTCGCAATTAGCCTGCACCATTGGCGGCAATATCGGGATGAATTCCGGCGGAGCGCATTGTCTGAAATATGGCGTGACGACGAACAATGTGCTCGGTGTCACGATGGTCTTGGTGGATGGCACCATTGTTGAGATTGGCGGCGATGCACTGGATGCGCCCGGCTATGATCTGCTCGGTGTCATCGTCGGCTCGGAAGGTCAGCTTGGCATTGTGACGGAAGCCACTGTCCGCATTCTACGCGCAGCCGAAGGCGCGCGTCCGGTGCTGTTCGGTTTTGATTCCAGCGAAAAAGCCGGTGAATGCGTCGCCGCCATTATCGCGGCCGGTATTGTTCCCGTTGCGATGGAATTCATGGATAAGCCCGCAGTCGAAATCTGTGAGGCCTTTGCCCATGCGGGCTATCCGCTCGATGTTGAGGCTTTGTTGATCATCGAGGTTGAAGGTAGCGATGCTGAGATGGATGCCATGCTCGCACGCATCGTCGAGATTGCAAAAAAGCATAACGTCAAAACAATCCGTGAATCCAAATCGGCGCTTGAGACAGCCTTGATCTGGAAAGGGCGCAAATCAGCCTTTGGTGCCACAGGGCGTGTCGCTGATTATATTTGCATGGATGGCACCATCCCGACGGGCCAATTGCCTTACGTGCTTAAGCGCATGGACGAGATCGTCAAAAGCTACGGCCTGCGTGTTGCAAACGTCTTTCATGCGGGCGATGGGAATTTGCACCCGCTTATTCTTTACAATGTCAACGATCCGGAAGAGGCACGTAAAGCTGAAGCCGCTGGCAATGATATCCTCACCTTGTGTGTCGATGTCGGCGGTTGCTTAACGGGCGAGCACGGTGTCGGCATCGAAAAGCGTGATCTGATGCGGCATCAATTCACCGAAGCGGAGCTTCATCAGCAGCAACGTGTCCGTGCCGTTTTTGATCCGCATTGGCTTCTCAATCCTGCCAAAGTATTCCCGCTCGACGGGCGTCTCGCATGAGCGAGATCATCACGCCGAAAACCGAAGCCGATGCGATCGCCTTCGTAACGGAGGCGCGTGCGCACAAAAAGCCGATCCGCATTGAAGGGCAGGGCACGAAGAACGGCATTGGTCGGCCACAACAAGATGCCGTGACATTGTCGTCACGCGCCCTCACGGGCATTACCCTGTATGAGCCAGCGGAAATGGTCATCCGCGCTTTGTCAGGCACAACGGTAAAAGAACTTGAAGAGACGCTCGCTACGAAAGGCCAGCGTCTTCCGTTCGAACCGATGGATCATCGCGCGCTGCTCAGCACAACGGGCGAGCCAACCGTCGGCGGCATGGTTGCATCAAACATATCTGGTCCGCGTCGCATCATGGCCGGAGCCTGCCGCGATTCGCTCATCGGCGTGCGCATGGTAACAGGGCGCGGCGAAGCCATATCAAGCGGCGGGCGTGTGATGAAAAACGTCACTGGCCTTGATCTTGTGAAGTTGACAGCAGGCTCATGGGGCACACTCGGTCTCTTCACCGAGCTCACATTCAAAGTGCTGCCCATCACCGAAACCAGCATCACTTTGATGCTGCATGGCTTGTCGCCTGCACGTGCGGTGGAAGTAATGGCAGCGGCGCTTGGCTCTCCTTATGAAGTCAGCGGTGCGGCGCATCTGTCGCCATCAATCGATCGTGTCGCAAAAACACTTCTCCGGTTAGAGGGGTTTGAAGCTTCGGTCGTCTATCGCGCCGATGCCTTGTCAAAAATCCTGGCGCCCTTTGGTGCGCTTGATCGCGTCAAGGGTGATGCGTCCGAAGTCCTATGGCGCAATGTCCGCGATGCGCGTTTTCTGGTTGGTTCTGAAACCGAAAATGTCTGGCGCGTCTCGATTGCACCATCGAAAGCGGCAGCCTGGTTGGATAAGACCGGCGCGCTCGCCTCGCGCTGGTTCATGGATTGGGGTGGCGGTCTGATTTGGTTTGCCACTCATGCACCAGATGCGGCCACCCTATTGCGGCAGGCCAATGCGGAATTCAAAGCTCATGCAACGCTGATCCGTGCACCCCTTTCCGTGCGCGCCAATGTCGATGTGTTCGAACCGCAGTCGGACGCTATTCAAAAAATCAGTATGGGTATCAAAAGCGCATTCGATCCCGACGGTCTATTCAATACCGGCCGCATGAGCGCGGGACTCTGACATGCAAACGAATTTCTCCCTCACCCAATTGGCTGATCCGGCGATGGCGTCGTCGGAAAAGATTCTGCGCGCCTGCGTGCATTGCGGTTTCTGCACCGCGACATGCCCGACCTATCTCTTGCTTGGCGATGAGCTCGATTCGCCACGCGGGCGCATCTATATGATGAAAGATATGCTTGAGAGCGGCCAGCCTGCGCCCGCCGAAGTGGTGAAGCATATTGATCGCTGCCTCTCATGCCTGTCTTGCATGACGACCTGTCCTTCGGGCGTGCATTATATGCATCTTGTCGATCATGGCCGCGCTTACATTGAAGAAACCTATCAACGCCCATTCTTCGATCGCTTATTGCGTAACACGCTGGCCGCGATCCTTCCCTATCCCAATCGTTTTCGTTTTGCGCTGTTGGGCGCATGGCTGGCTAAGCCGCTCCAGCCTATCATGCGCGCCTTGCCTGTTATCGGCCAACGTTTGGGCGCAATGCTCGCCCTTGCGCCCGCGCGTTTGCCGTCGCGTTCGGGTTATGAAGGGCCGCAAACATTCAAGCCCGAAGGTTCGCGCACGGGCCGTGTCGCTTTGTTGTCGGGCTGCGCGCAAAGCGTGCTCGCGCCCAATATCAACGAGGCAACAATTCGCCTGCTCAATCGCATGGGTATTGAAGTCGTGCTGCCACAGAATGAATCCTGCTGTGGCGCGCTTGTCCATCACATGGGCAAGGAGCATGCAAGCCACGCCACGGCCAAGCAATTGATTGATGCATGGATGGCTGAACATCAGCGTGATCCGCTTGATGCCATCGTAATCACCACGTCTGGCTGCGGCACGACGATCAAGGATTATGGTTTCATGTTCCGCGATGATCCCGCCTATGCGGAAAAGGCGAGGACCATCTCATCGCTCGCGAAAGACATCACCGAAGTGCTAACGCGTTTTGGCTTGCCTGAAACGACCTTCAAACATGAAGCGCCGCTTGCTTATCATTCCGCATGCTCTATGCAGCATGGCCAGCAAGTGCGTGATGAGCCGAAAAAACTACTGACGAAAGCGGGCTTCACTGTCCGGGATGTGCCGGAAGGACATATTTGCTGTGGTTCTGCAGGCACCTATAATCTCTTGCAGCCAGAACTTTCCGGTCGGCTGCGTGATCGCAAGGTTGAGAATATCAGCAAGACCCGCGCCGCTCTTGTGGCCACCGGCAATATTGGCTGCATGACACAGCTGGCCAAGGGATTTGCCGATCACAACAAGGATGTCTGCGTGGTTCACACGGTGGAGCTTCTTGATTGGGCCACCGGCGGGCCAAAGCCTGAGGCGCTGAATTAACCTCTCTCTGCGCCTTGCGAAATGTGCGGCGCGCACCACAAACCCAAAAACGCTAAGAACATGAAGGGAGCCACCATGGCAGGGATCGAAATTAAAGGCGGCAAAGGCCCGCGGCAGGATGAAATCCTGACACCCGAGGCACTGGAATTCCTCGCTGGCCTCCATCGCCAATTCAATGCGCGTCGCAAGGAATTGCTCGCTCGACGTGCCGAGCGCCAGAAGCGTTTTGATACTGGCGAACTGCCCGATTTTCTCGCTGAGACAAAGTCGATCCGCGATGGTGATTGGAAAGTCGCGCCAATCCCGGCCGATTTGCAGGATCGACGCGTTGAAATCACGGGCCCCGTTGATCGCAAGATGATCGTCAACGCGCTGAATTCTGGCGCTAAGGTCTTCATGACGGATTTCGAAGATGCGTCTTCGCCGACCTGGGCCAACATGATTGAAGGTCAGGTCAATCTGAAGGATCTCTGGAACGGCAAAATCGACTTCACCGACGAGAAGACCGGCAAGCGTTACGCACTTGGCCCGAACCCCGCGACGCTGCTTGTACGCCCGCGTGGTTGGCATTTGCCGGAAGACCATATTCTCGTCGATGGCGAACCGATGTCGGGCAGTCTCGTCGATTTCGGCCTCTACGTTTTCCACAATGCCAAGGGCATTCTCGCCAAAGGAAAGACGCCGGGCTTTTATCTGCCGAAGATGGAGAGCCATCTGGAAGCGCGTTTATGGAATGACGTTTTCACGCATGCTGAGAAGACACTCGGCGTTCCCCATGGCGCCTTCCGCGCCACGATCCTGATCGAAACGCTGCCAGCTGCGTTTGAGATGGACGAGATTCTTTACGAAATGCGGGATCACATCGTCGGTCTTAATTGTGGCCGCTGGGATTATATTTTCTCCTTCATCAAGCGCCTGCGTAAGAATCCGAAATTTGTGACACCGGATCGCTCCGTGATGGTGATGGGTTCAAATTTCCTCGCGGCCTATTCGCTCTTGCTGATTAAGACCTGCCATCGTCGTGGTGCATTTGCGATGGGCGGCATGGCGGCGCAAATCCCGGTCAAGGGTGATGATGCAGCCAATCAGGCAGCCTTCGCCAAAGTGCGCGCCGATAAGGAACGCGAAGCCACCAATGGCCATGATGGCACATGGGTCGCGCATCCTGATCTCGTGCCGGTGGCGATGGAGGTCTTCAACCGCGTGATGCCGCAAGCCAACCAACTCGATAAGAAGCGCGAGGATGTGGCGATCACGCGTGATGATATGCTGTCTGTTCACGCGGGCGAGCGCACTGAAGCGGGTCTGCGCGAAAACATTCGCGTCGGCGTGCAATATATCGAAGCGTGGCTACGCGGCCGCGGTGCGGTGCCGCTCTATAATTTGATGGAAGATGCGGCGACCGCCGAAATCTCCCGCGCGCAAATTTGGCAATGGCTCTATCATGGCGCAACCTTGGCTGATGGCCGCAAGGTGACACCCGAGCTGTTCCGTGAAGTGCTCAAGGATGAGATGGCCAAGGTCCGTTCAGCGATCGGTCCAGAGACTTACGATAAGGGGCGTTTCCCCGAAGCGGTGAAATTGTTCGAAGAAATGTCACTCGCATCAGACTTCGAAGAGTTCTTGACGCTTCCGGCCTATAAGCTTCTCGGCTAATTGCTGAGTGCGCATGTTTTTAACGCCCGCGCTTCACTATAGCAGTGAAGCGCGGGCGTTTTTTATTGCCTGAGTGAAAGCCTAGGCGATGCTCAGCGCTCTTCGCTGATCAGATGATCGCGTTTGCGCAAATCGGGAAACAGCACAGCCCATAATCCAACAACGGCGATTGTTCCCACCCCGCCTAAAACAACGGCGGGCACCGCGCCTACAAGCGCCGCCAACATGCCCGATTCAAACTCGCCTAATTCGTTGGACGCACCAATGAACACGGTGCTGACAGCTGAGACACGGCCGCGCATATGGTCGGGCGTTTCGCCTTGTACCAAGGTCTGCCGCACATAAACTGAAATCATATCAGCGGCACCCATCACGAATAAGGCCGCCATCGACAGCCAGAAATGCGTAGAGAGACCGAACACAATCGTGCCGAGACCGAACACGATGACGGCGATAAGCATGCGTGGTCCGGCTTGGCGTTTCAGTGGCCAACGCGCCAACGCCAAAGCCATAAATACGCCGCCAACTGAGACGGAACTGCGCAACAGGCCGAGACCCCAAGGCCCCGTCTCTAAAATATCGCGCGCAAAAATGGGCATCAAAGCGGTCGCGCCACCAAGCAGAACAGCGAAGAGATCAAGTGAGATCGCGCCAAAGATAACCGGCCTGCCACGAATGAAATGAAAGCCCGCCAAAGCCGTTGCCAGCGAATGGGGCTCGCGCGGCGTATCCTTTGGCCGCCGCGTCTCAATCGTGCCGATCAGAAAAACAGCCAGCGCAAACATCAGGCTCGTTGTGCCGAAGACAGCCGCGGGGCCAAGCGCATAAAACAATCCACCAAGGGCGGGGCCGACAATGGCCGATGTCTGCCATGCGGATGAATTCCAACTAATGGCGTTGCCGAGTGCTGTGCGCGGCACCAAGGTTGGCATCAGCGCTTGCGAGGCGGGGTTGGAAAATGCGCGCGCTAAGCCAATGATTCCGGCAAGCCCATAAATGAAAGGCAGCGCGCTTTCTCCTGCCCATGCACAAAGAAGAAGCCCAATGGATGCAATAGCCAACACAGAATGGCCAACCATCGTGATCAGACGCCGATCATATTGATCCGCCACATGGCCAGAGATGAGCGACGCCGCGAGCACGGGAACAAAAGAAGCAAGCCCCACCATGCCAAGCGCAAATGCGCTGCCCGTCACGGAATAGACGAGCCAGCCAAGCGCAACAATATTCATTTGATAGGCGAGGCCATAGACCACGCGCGTCGCAAAAAAACGTCGGTAATCCCGCGAGGCGAAGGCGTTATAAGCGGCCGTTTCGTTCATAAGGGCCGCGCCGAGCGCTTAGACGTCGAGATTGGCAACGTTCAGCGCATTCGCCTGAATGAACTCACGCCGCGGTTCAACCACATCACCCATTAGCTTGGTGAAGATGTCATCGGCGTCGACGCTTTCCTTCACCTTCACCTGCAAGAGCGAGCGGACATTGCGGTCAAGTGTCGTCTCCCACAATTGCTCCGGGTTCATTTCGCCAAGGCCTTTATAGCGCTGAAGCGTGAGCCCCTTGCGGCCAATGGCGTTCACGGCATCGAAGAGATCGGTCGGGCCGAAGATCATCGCTTCGTCACCCTTGCGCATGAATTTAGCTGGGCCCTTGAACACATCTGCCATCACGGCCGCTGTTTCATCGAGCTTGCGTGCATCCTGCGAAGCCAGAAGACCAGCATCAAGCGTCGCAACATGCTTCACGCCCCGTAGCGTGCGCTCAAACACAAAGCCGCCATTCTCGACGCGGCCTGACCAGCCCCGTTCGATGATGTCAGCATTCTCATCAAGCCGTTGTGAGATGGTTTGGGCCGCTGCTTCCGCACGCGTTACATCATCGATCGGATGCAACATGCCAGCAATCGCCACCTGCTCCAAAATCATCCGGTCATAGCGAGAATGAAGCGCACCGAGCACATTGCGCACGGCGCGCGCTTGTTCGACTAATGATTTGAGATCGGCACCGGCGCGTTCTTCACCGCTGGCGATTTTTAGCACCGCACCTTCTGAGCCCTGCTCGATCAGATAATCTTCCAGCGCGCGCTCATCTTTCAAATATTGCTGCGATTTACCGCGCGTGACCTTGTAGAGCGGCGGTTGCGCAATGAAGATATGCCCGCGTTCAATCAGATCCGGCATCTGCCGATAGAAGAAGGTGAGCAAAAGCGTACGGATATGCGCGCCGTCGACGTCTGCGTCCGTCATGATGATGATCTTGTGATAGCGCAGCTTGTCGGCGTTGAATTCTTCCTTGCCAATGCCTGTGCCAAGCGCGGTGATCAATGTGCCAATTTCTTGGCTTGAGAGCATCTTGTCGAAACGCGCGCGCTCCACATTGAGAATTTTACCGCGCAGCGGCAGCACAGCCTGATATTCACGCGCGCGGCCTTGTTTGGCGGAGCCACCGGCCGAATCCCCTTCGACGATGAAGAGTTCCGCTTTCGAAGGGTCGCGTTCCTGACAATCTGCGAGTTTGCCTGGGAGGGACGCAATGTCGAGCGCGCCCTTGCGGCGGGTGAGTTCACGCGCTTTGCGCGCCGCTTCACGCGCGGCGGCTGCTTCCACCACTTTGCCGACAAGCACACGTGCTTCGGACGGGTGCTCTTCAAGCCAGACAGACAGCGCTTCGTTCAAAAGATTTTCGACGACGGGGCGCACTTCGGACGAGACAAGCTTATCCTTCGTCTGTGACGAGAATTTCGGATCCGGCACTTTTACCGACAAAACGGCCGTCAGGCCTTCGCGGCAATCATCGCCTGTGAGGGAGACTTTTTCTTTTTTGGTCAGGCCAGAGGAATCGGCATAGCCATTCACCTGACGCGTCAACGCCGCACGGAACCCGGCGAGATGGGTTCCGCCATCACGTTGCGGGATGTTGTTCGTGAAGCACAGCACATTTTCATGGTAGGAATCATTCCACCATAAAGCGGCCTCAACGCCGATGCCGTCACGTTCCGCACGCATCATGATGGGCGCATTGATGAGCGGCGTCTTCACCCGGTCCAGATAGCGCACGAAGGCTTCAAGCCCGCCTTCGTAAATCATTTCCTCGGCGCGCGGCTCAGCATGGCGATTGTCAGTGAGCAGAATGCGCACGCCTGAATTCAGAAAAGCGAGTTCGCGCAAACGCCGTTCCAGCGTGTCGTAGTCGAACTCCGTCATGGTGAATGTTTGCGGTGAGGGCAGGAAGGTGACTTCCGTGCCGCGTTTGTCACCGGCATCGCCGACGATGGCGAGCGGTGCATCCGCTTCGCCATGCGTAAAGGTCATGGTGTGTTCCTTGCCATTACGCCAGATGCGCAATGTCAATTTCGTCGAGAGCGCATTGACAACCGACACGCCCACACCGTGCAAACCACCCGAAACCTTGTAGGAATTCTGGTCGAATTTTCCGCCCGCATGCAGCTGCGTCATGATGACTTCAGCAGCCGACACACCTTCTTCCGTGTGAATGTCTGTCGGGATGCCGCGGCCATTGTCGTTGACCGTGCACGAACCATCGGCGTTAAGCGTCACCGTGACGCGTGTGGCGTGTCCCGCAAGCGCTTCGTCGATCGCATTGTCGACGACTTCATAGACCATGTGATGCAGGCCCGAACCATCGTCCGTGTCGCCGATATACATGCCCGGACGCTTACGCACGGCATCCAATCCCTTGAGCACCTTGATGCTATCGGCGCCATAGGAATCGGGCTGGTCTTGATCGGCCATCAGAGGTCTCTCTCGGGTTGCGGAAAGGGCCTTCAGGAAACAGCGAAGCTTTTGATTCGCTTGCCGAATTTTATAGCCGAAACAGTCAGATTTTTCACGCTTTTTCGTACCTCCCAAGGGGCCGAAAAACCGCGTTTACGGCGCCGGAAAAACCCGCCCGCCGGTGACCGCAAAGCGCATCCCGCTACTGGGCAGATCGGCGAAGAGCGCAGGGTCTGCGCCGGTCATGAAAACTTGGGCGCCCAACCCATCAAGCGCTTCATAAAGCCCGACGCGACGGCGCGGGTCGAGATGGGCGGCGACTTCGTCGAGCAGCACCAAAGGCACAATGCCCGTCATCGCAGCCACGAGCCGCGCATGCGCGAGGACAAGGCCCACGAGCAGGGCTTTTTGCTCTCCGGTGGAAGCGCGCTCCGCCGCGACATCTTTGGGCCCGTGCCGCACCATAAGGTCGGTCGCTTGCGGCCCAATCAGGGTGCGCCCTGCGGCCCGGTCGCGCAGCCGATTGTCGGCAAGCCATCCGCGGTATGTGTCTTCCACCTCCAAGGCCGAGGCCGTGCCCAGAATGGCGTCGAGCGGGCCCTCCAACGTCAAGATGGCCCATGGGAACGGGTCACCCTCCCGTCGCGTCTCGTTGATCAGGGCCTGAAGCCGCCCGACCGTCTCTTGTCGGGCCATGGCGACGGCCACGCCCGTCTCGGCCACTTCCCGCTCCACAGCGTCAAGCCATGCCGCATCAAGCCGTTCGGCTTCGAGGAGCTTGTTGCGGGAGCGCAGCGCCCGTTCGAGCGCATTGACCCGCGTTCCGTGTCCGGGGTCGACCGCGAGCACCAACCGGTCGAGAAAGCGGCGCCGGTCGCCGGGAGAGCCGGTGAAAAGCCCATCAAGCGCTGGCGTCAGCCAAACAAGGCGGATGAAATCGGAGAAGGCCGAGGCCGAGGAGACAGGATTGCGGTCGATCCGGCTTGTTCGCTCGAAACCGCCGCCCTTGGCCGGTTCCAGCGCTGTCCCGAGCCGATGCTCGCCCCCGCCTGTTTCCAGAAGGATCGAGACGGCGAAGCCACCTGAGCCGCCCTCGCGCGCCATCTCTGGTAGATCAGCCCGGCGCAGCCCACGGCCGACGGAAAACAGCGATAGGGCTTCGAGGAGATTGGTTTTGCCTGCGCCGTTCTCGCCGAGAAACGCCACGAGTTTGCCAGCAACCGCGAGGTCGAGCGCTGGATAGGAGCGGAACTCCGACAAAATCAGACGGCGCACCATCGGCGCGCCGTCGGAAAGATCAGCAACCATATTTGTCTCCGCGCCGCGCGCGGCGCGCTTACACGCGCATCGGCATCAGCACATAAAGCGCCGATGCGCCTTCGCGATCCTGAATGAGCGTCGGTGAACCGGCATCAGCAAGTTTGAATGTCGCCGTATCGCTGTCGAGCTGCTCGGTGATATCGAGCAGATAGCGCGCATTAAAACCAATTTCGATTGTCGGCGCGCTATAATCAGCTTGCACTTCTTCCACCGCCGAACCTGAGTCCGGGTTTGTCACGGAAAGCGTGACAAGACCGTCCGATACAGCCAGCTTCACTGCGCGACCGCGTTCAGACGAGATCGTCGACACACGATCGACGGCCGCAGCGAAATCGCCACGTTCGACAATCAAAGTCTTGTCATTGTTGGCTGGAATGACGCGCTGATAATCCGGGAATGTCCCGTCGATCAGTTTCGATGTCAGCACGACAGAATCGAAGGTGATGCGGATTTTCGCGGGGCTGAGTTCAATCCCAATCTCCTCACCCGCCGTCTCGACGAGCTTGATGATTTCAGCCACAGCCTTACGCGGCACAATCACGCCCGGCATTCCAGCGGAGCCAGAGGGTGCAGCCGTTTCAACACGTGCGAGGCGATGCCCGTCGGTCGCAACAGCGCGCATCACGGTCCCGCCATCACCGTCCGCGGTGTGAAGATAAATGCCGTTGAGATAATAGCGCGTCTCTTCCGTCGAAATGGCGAATTGCGTCTTCTCGATCAAGCGGCGCAATTCCTGCGCCGGAAGATTGAAGCGATGCGTCATGTCACCAGCGGCGAGATCTGGGAAATCGCTTTCAGGCAGAGTTTGTAGCGTGAAGCGTGAGCGGCCCGAGCGGATCTGCATCTGGCCTGTCTCGCCCGTCGTCTCAAGCGAGACCTGCGCACCGTCCGGCAATTTGCGCACGATGTCGTAAATCATATGGGCGGGCACGGTCGTCGCACCCGGCTGGGTCACATCGGCGGCGAGACTTTCCGTGACTTCAAGGTCAAGGTCAGTCGCTTTCAGCCCCAAAGTGCCGCCTTGCGCGCGGATGAGGACGTTGGACAGGATCGGGATCGTATTACGCCGTTCGACGACCCGGTGGACGTGGCCGAGTGACTTAAGAAGCGCCGAGCGTTCGACAGTGACCTGCATAGAACCAATCCGCACGATCAATCTTCCGGGAATGCCCGGAGCCCGCGCCGGTGCGCGGGGAGCCAATGGGACCGCACAATCGCAAGCGGTCCGGTCCAAGGCAAGCGGGAACGGCCAAAACCCCGCTAAAACAGGGGGTCAAGGGCCAGTCTCTCAACAGGTTTTTAGGTCTAAGCTTGAGCCCGGAGGGGCTTATTCCTGCAGCATCCGCTTGAGGAGTTCGACGTCGTCACGCAGCGTCGGATCGGCTTGCACCGCGGATTCGATCTTGCGCACGGCATGCAGCACCGTCGTGTGGTCACGCCCGCCAAAGCGGCGGCCGATTTCCGGCAAGGAGCGCAGCGTCAAAACCTTCGACAGATACATGGCGATTTGTCGCGGCTTCACCACGCTGGCGGAACGGCGCGAAGACAGAATATCGGCGCGGCTCACATTGAAATGCGTTGCCACCAATTTCTGAATGTCTTCGATCTTCACCTTTTTCGGCTCGCGCGAACGCACGAGATCACGGATCGCTGCTTCCGCTGCTTCGATTGTCAGCGGCGTCTGCGAGAGCGTTGAATGCGCCAGCAAACGGTTCACCGCACCATCGAGATCACGACCATTGGTTGTGATCGCACGCGCAACGAATGCAATCACCGCCGGGCTCACTTCGAAGGATGGCTGATGCTGCCGCGCAGCCGCGACACGGGCTTCAAGAATTTGGGCCCGCAGCGCCTCATCAAGCCCGCCGATTTCGACGGCAAGACCACCCGCAAGGCGCGAACGCACCCGCTCGTCGAGGCTTTCGAGATCCGATGGGGCCCGATCAGCTGCAATCACAATCTGTCGGCCCGCATCGATAAGCGCGTTGATCGTGTGGCAGAACTCCTGCTGGATCGATTTGCCCTGTAAGAATTGCACATCGTCGATGATCAAGAGATCGATCCCGCGCAGGCGCTCTTTGAAGGCAAGCGCCGTCTGCGCCTTCAACGCAGCGACAAACCCATACATGAAACGATCGGCTGTGAGATAGATCACGCGACGGCCTGAGCCGAGCACTTCATGCCCGATGGCATGCAAGAGATGCGTCTTGCCGAGGCCAACCGAAGAATGGATGTAGAGCGGATTATAGAGAGGTGTCTGCCCCGGCTCATGGCGAGCGACACGTTCGGCCGCTGCATGGGCAAGCGCATTGGAACGCCCAACAAGAAAGCTTGCAAAGGTGAGCCGTCGATCAAGCGGCGATCCTGCAAGACCATCCTGATCTGTTGGCACAGAACGGTTTTCTGCAGGTGCTGCGTGTGATTTTTCAACCAAACGCGGCGCTTTTTGCTGCGTCGGCGCGTCGGTAGGACGCGGCGCTGGACGCTGCATCGCGCTGCGCACAGCGAGATGGATTCCTGTCACGGCCGGCATTTCTTCCGAAACGCGCAGGCGCAGACGATCAATGTAATGGCTTTCGATCCAGCTTTTCAAAAAGCGCGTCGGCACCGAAAGATGCGCCACGCCATCGCTGATGATCGCAAGCTCAAGCCGTCCAAACCAGCTTGAGAAAACATCTTCACCGAGTTCGGCGCGCAGACGGCGCTTCACACGATCCCAGGCTTCTTGAATGTCACGATCAAGGGACGATTCATGCGCCGTTGCGGAAGAAGAAGAGGAAGAGGCAGATGGGGATTGCAGCATTGTCAAAAGCACTCAAGCGCGTGACAGGCCCGATCACGCCGGACAGGCGTTGTCGGGTCGTTCATAGGTGGATCATTTACGCGATAGAGCGCTGAGGAGTGTGACTGCTATCAACCCGCGAAAAACGTGGCTCACGTCGATATTCGCCGGACTGTGTCATCACTACCCCCGCTGCGGTCGCCAACCGTTGAAATCGGTTGAACGTCTTGATCACGATCTCGTCCGAGGTAAACCGGCCGAGTTATTCAAAAGGACGCTGACGCGTCACTTATTTTGAACACAGTTTCGCTCATTCTCTCTGCGAGAAAACGCAACGCCTGCATTGCTTTTTGAAACATCACCGCGTAGCGCGCTGAAGTGAAGTGACCTTACACACGCACTTTCTGGCGTGCAACACGGGTTGCAACACCACGTCGATGAAACGCGCGGCGGGTATCGCCTCTTGACAGGATATTAGTCCGTTACTTGTGCGCCAAAGCGTTGAAGGCATTCATCATTCTTTAACAATCCGTAAACGCAAAACCCGCTCACAATTTCTCATTCACGCGCCGTCATGACCCTCGCCTGCACCGCGCTTGCCGCGCAGCTTCCGCTCTTAGGTCCTAAAACCTTGATTCTAGATGGGTTTTTCTGCGCGCATGCGCGCTCTAAAAAACCGATTCCCGACTTGGCCGAGTCAAGCAAAATAACTGCATTTGAATGGCGCAAAATGGGGCATGATGGTCGGAGTGCGTGTATTGAAAACCTTTATGCCGCAATAAAAAACCCGGCTTGCGCCGGGTTTTTGAAGCATCAATTCTCAAAGAAAGGCGATTAGGCGCCGAGCACTTTCACCGCATGCGCAAGACGCGAAATTTTGCGCGATGCTGTGTTGCGATGGACGATGCCTTTTTGCGCCATGCGCGCGATCACCGGCTCAGCCTTTTTCAAGGCTTCGGTGGCGGCGTTCTTGTCGCCAGTCTTCAGCGCGTCCTCAACCTTGCGGATGGACGTGCGCAACGCCGAACGGCGCATACGGTTGACCGCCGTGCGGCGCTCGATCTTGCGGGTCGCTTTTTTGGCGGACTTCGTATTCGCCATGGCTTTTCATCCTCATGCGAAGCGAGGGCCGACAAAGGCCGAAGGCGCGTCGCGTTAAACGGGAAATGGATTGCGGACGCACAGTGCGACCGGCATGGCGCGGCTTATAGCTTCCGCCTCTGGTCCCGTCAACGTCCCGAAGCCGAAAGAATGAGTCTTTTCATGACCCTGTATCGCGGTCTGTTGGCTCATAGCCCGAGCCAGGTCCGCAAAGGATTAGCAGGATCAGCCAAAAGGCGTGCAGCCACCGCGAGACAGACCAGCACGATCAGTGGCCGGATCAATGCGGCCCCATGTTTGAGAACAAGCCGGGACCCCGCCTGGGCGCCTGCGAAGGCCGCGAGCCCCATCGCAAGCCCGGCGCTCCAGACGATATGGCCTGAAAGGGCAAAAAAGACCAAAGCGCCAAGATTGGAGGCCAAATTGAGCGCCTTGGTCTGTGCTACGGCCCGAACGCCGCCCAATCCCAACAGCGCCGCGAACCCCACCATGTAGAAAGACCCGGCGCCGGGGCCGAAAAACCCATCATAAAAGGCAATAAAGGGGACGATTCCGAGCCCAAAGAGGACGGGGCTGATCCGGGGCGGCCGGTCGCTTTGGCCAAATTTCGGCGAAAGCCCGAACCATAGGGCCACGGCGATCAGCAGGATCGGGACAACGGCCCCCAGCCATTGGGACGGCAGGGTTGCAACAGCCAACCCCCCAAGGATTGATGACAGAACCGCCAGAGCGGCCATCGGGCCGACTTGTTTCCAGCGGATCTCGCCCGCGCGGGCGAAGGCCAAGGTTGCCGAAGCGGTCCCGAGTGAGCCTTGCAATTTGTTCGTGGCCACGGCGGTGACGGGGTCACATCCAGCGAGCAGGAGGGCCGGGACGGTCAGAAGGCCGCCGCCCCCGGCAATGGCATCAATCAGCCCCGCGCAGAAGGCCGCTAGCGCCAGAAGCGCCAGGATCTCGAGGCTGAATTCCATCAGATCAGCGATGCGAGAATTTGGCTGGCCGCTTTTCGACGAAGGCGGTCATGCCTTCCTTTTGGTCAGCGATCGCGAACATCGGCTGGAACAGACGGCGCTCGAAGCGCAACCCTTCGGCCAGCGTCGTCTCAAACGCCCGATTCACCGATTCCTTGGTGATCATCGCAATCGGTAGCGACATATTGGCAATGGTCGCAGCCGTCTTTTTGGCTTCCGTCAGCAGGTCTGCGAGCGGGACAATACGTGAAACAAGGCCCGAGCGTTCAGCCTCAACGGCATCCATCATGCGGCCCGTCAGGCACATTTCCATCGCTTTGGCCTTACCAACCGCGCGGGTGAGACGTTGCGTGCCGCCTGCACCCGGCATGACGCCGAGTTTGATTTCGGGCTGGCCGAACTTGGCATTGTCGGCGGCAATGATGAAATCGCACATCATGGCCATTTCACACCCACCACCGAGCGCAAATCCTGCTACCGCCGCAATCAGCGGCTTGCGGCGCATGGCAATGCCATCCCACTGCGTAATGAAATCATCAATATAGGTCGACGGAAAGGAGAGGCCTTGCATCTCCTTGATATCGGCGCCTGCAGCGAAGGCTTTTTCCGACCCGGTGATCAGCATGCAGCCAATGTTCGGGTCTTTTTCGAAACCATCGAGCGCCGTGTTGATTTCCGCAATCACCTGGGAGTTGAGCGCATTCATCGCCTGCGGGCGGTTGATCGTGATGATACCGACCCGATCTTCCGTCGTAACGAGGATATTCTCATAGGCCATGATGACGCCTCCCCTTGTTTTGCTTTGACTTGGCTAGACGATCACGCTGCACAGAGCAATCATCCTTATGCATGGCTATTTTTGGCACGCCGCACAATAGAACGTCGAGCGACCTGATTGGACCAAGCGCTTGATTGGAGCGCCGCATCGTGTGCAGGCCTCACCTTCCCGATCATAGACACGGAATGAATGCTGGAAATAACCAAGCGATCCATCCGTATGCGCATAATCACGCAAGGTTGATCCACCCGCTTCGACTGCCTCACTCAGAACATCGCGAATGGCGCGTGCGAGCGTATCGGCCTTCTCTCGCATCCGCCCTTTACGTGTGAGCGTGCCCGCAGCGCGTTGCGGTGAGAGACCCGCGCGGTGGAGCGCCTCGCAAACATAGATATTGCCAAGACCCGCGATCAGACTTTGGTCGAGAAGCGCCGCTTTCAGCGGCGTCTTCTTCTGGGCGAAGAGATCAATAAGTGTCTCGCCATCGAGCACATTGCCGAGGGGCTCAAGTCCCAGCCCCTTCATATGCTTGCTTTCGGGAAGTGTTGCGCGCGGCACCAGATCCATGAAACCAAAACGGCGCGCGTCATTATAGATAACACGCGTGCCACCCTCCATGGTGAAGATGACATGATCATGGGCGGGAAGGCCGCCGGCCTGATGGACGAATTCCCCCTGCTGCACCGCTTGTCCGTTTTCAAGAATGGTGAACCGGCCTGACATGCCCAGATGCATGATGAGCACGTCGCCGGAGGAGAGATCGGCGAGGAGATATTTCGCCCGACGGCCGAGCGCCGTCACTGTCTGCCCTTCGATCCGCTCTACGAACCGTTCAGGGAACGGAAATCGCAAATCCGGCCGCCTTTGCTCCACTTTGACGATCAGACGGCCTTCCATGGCCGGTTGCAGGCCTCGGCGAACCGTTTCGACTTCTGGCAGCTCAGGCATGGCGCCTCCGGAAATTCTCTGCCTCTTGCCATAGCCTCAGGCCGCGTCCGGCGCTATGGTCCGCGCGCAATCGCGCTGGGATGATCCCAAAAGCTCACATGAGGCGGACAATGGTCCAGACGGCACAGGGCAAGGACGAGGACACACATTTCGGGTTCTCGACCGTGCGGCTCGGCGAAAAGCAGGAGCTGGTCGACGACGTGTTCCACAAAGTGGCCCGTCGCTATGACCTCATGAACGATCTGATGTCCGCTGGTCTGCATCGCGCATGGAAGGATGCCCTGATCTCGGCACTGCGTCCGCCCAAACATGGTCCCTTCGATCTGCTCGATGTAGCGGGCGGCACGGGCGACATTTCCTTCCGCATGCTGCAGAACGCTTCGCCGCAGGCGCGCGCGACCGTGTGTGATATTAATGGTGACATGCTGGCGGTGGGGCGCGAACGCGCGCCCAAAGCATTCGCCGACCGCCTCACTTTTGTCGAAGGCAATGCCGAAGAGCTCCCTTTTCCAGACAAGAGCTTCGATGCTTATACGATCGCCTTTGGTATTCGGAATGTGCCGCGCATCGACAAGGCGTTGAAAGAGGCCAAGCGCGTGCTCAAACGCGGCGGCCATTTTCTCTGCCTCGAGTTTTCCCGCGTCGATGTGCCGGGGCTTGATCGCATCTATGATTTTTATTCGTTCAATATCGTCCCGCCGATGGGCCGCGTTGTCACGGGTGATGCGCAACCTTACCAATATCTCGTTGAATCGATCCGGCAATTCCCTGAACCCGATCGGTTTGCCGAGATGATCCGCGAAGCGGGTTTTGCCAATGTGACCCATCGTCCGATGACGGGCGGCATTGTGCGCCTCCATTCCGGCTGGTCGATCTGAGGCTTGGCTGTGACATCTGTCTTCAATGCGTTCCGTCTCATGCGTGTCGGCTTCGTTCTGGCGCGCGAAGGCGCGTTGGCTCTCGTCGATCCGTATGAATTGTCGGGCGGTGGCCGATTCCTGTTACGCACGGCGCGCCTCGTTGAACGGCGTAATGCGGGTGATGGTGCTGATCGTCTTGCCAAAGCGCTGACGCGTCTTGGCCCTTCTTATGTGAAGTTCGGACAATTCTTGGCGACCCGCCCTGATGTCGTGGGCGTTCGCGTCGCACGTGATCTCGAACAATTGCAGGATCGTCTTCCGCCTTTTCCACGCAGTGAAGCGGTCAGCGCGATCGAATTATCATTCGGAACCAAGCTCGACTCTTTATATATAGCGCTTGGGGAACCAATGGCCGCTGCCTCCATCGCGCAGGTGCAGCAAGGCATTGTCGATAATGGCGAAGGCGAGCGCGTCGTTGCCGTGAAAGTGTTGCGGCCGGGTGTGCGCGCGCGTTTCCGGCGCGATCTCGACGCGATGCATTTCGCGGCATCTCAGCTCGAACATCACATCGCCGATATGAAACGTCTCAAGCCCGTTGAAGTAGTTGAGACATTGGCGCGTTCGGTCACGATGGAAATGGATCTGCGGCTTGAAGCGGCAGCACTTTCCGAAATGGCAGAGAATTGCCGTAACGATTCCGATTTCCGCGTGCCGGAAGTGGACTGGGATCGCACGGCGCGCGATGTCCTGACGCTTGAGTGGATCGACGGCATTCCGCTCAATGATATTGCGCGCATCGAGGCCGCGGGGATTGATCGTGTTGCCTTGGGCCGCACGGTCATTCAGTCGTTTTTACGTCACGCTTTGCGTGACGGCTTCTTCCATGCCGACATGCATCCGGGCAATCTGTTCGTTGATGATCAAAGCAGGCTCTGCGCGGTTGATTTCGGCATTATGGGTCGTCTAGGCCCAAAAGAGCGCCGTTTTCTCGCGGAAATTCTACTCGGCTTCATCACGCGTGATTATTATCGCGTGGCCGAAGTTCACTTTGAAGCCGGTTACGTGCCTGCGCATCATTCGGTCGAAGATTTCGCGCAAGCGATCAGAGCGATTGGTGAACCGATCCATAGCCGCACCGCCGATCAGATTTCGATGGCGAAACTGCTGACACTCTTGTTTGAGATCACAGCGCTCTTCGACATGAAGACGCGCACCGAACTCGTGATGTTGCAGAAGACCATGGTCGTCGTCGAAGGCGTCGCCCGCTCGCTCGATCCGAAGCTGAATATGTGGACCACCGCGGAGCCTGTCGTACGCGAATGGATCGAGCGTAATCTGGGTCCCGTCGGTCGTATCGAGGATGCGAGCCGTGGCGCGCGTTCTTTTGCGACGATGATTGCGAACCTGCCGGAATTGTCGCAGCGCGCCGAACGCGTGGCCGCTCATCTTGATCGTGCAACGCAGCGTGGATTCCGGCTCGATCCCGAAAGTGTGGCCCAGATTGGTGAAGCCGAAGCCCGCCGTAACCGGTGGGGCAATGCGGCGCTTTGGGTGATCGCCTTAACCCTGCTTTACGCCGTCTTTCGCCATTTCTGATCCGCTCATGGTAAAAGGGTCCGAGATTTGGCCGGAGTCCGTCTGATGGCCCTTGCAGGCAAGCGCATTCTTCTGATCGTTGGGGGCGGCATCGCCGCCTATAAGGCGCTCGAACTGATCCGCGAATTCAGGAAGCGCGGCGCGTCCGTGCGCGGCATCCTCACCAAGGCCGGGTCCGAATTCATCACACCCCTGTCGGTCGCGTCCCTCACGGGCGACAAATGCTACACCGACTTGTTCTCGCTCACCGACGAAGCCGAGATGGGTCATATCGAATTGTCGCGCGATGCCGACCTCCTCGTCGTTGCCCCGGCCACGGCGGATCTTCTCGCGAAAATGGCCCATGGTCTGGCGAATGATCTGGCCTCGACGGCGCTCCTCGCCACCGACAAGCGTGTGCTCGTGGCGCCGGCGATGAATGTCCGCATGTGGACCCATGCCGCCACCCAGCGCAACATATCGTCGCTCAAAGGTGACAATATCGCTTTTGTTGGCCCCGACGAGGGTGAGATGGCCTGCGGAGAATTTGGCCCGGGCCGCATGGCGGAACCGAGCGCCATTGCCGACGCCGCCGATCGATTGCTGAGCGTCGAGGGGCCCTTGGCGGGTCGTCGCGTTCTGGTGACGTCCGGGCCGACGCATGAGCCGATCGATCCGGTTCGTTACATCGCCAACCGCTCGACGGGCAAGCAGGGCCATGCCATCGCCGCCGCTGAGGCCCGCGCAGGTGCCGATGTGACCCTCGTATCCGGTCCCGTCGCGATCCCAAATCCGCCCGGCGTTCGTGTCATCCGAGTAGAGACGGCGCGCGACATGCTGGCGGCGGTGGAAAAGGCGCTCCCTGTCGATTGCGCCATTTTGTGCGCCGCTGTCGCTGATTGGCGGGTCGCCAGTGAAGGCGGCCAGAAGTTCAAAAAAGAGTCCGGCAAGCTGCCGGATCTCACCCTGACGGAAAATCCGGATATTCTCGCCACCCTGTCGCATATGGGCGACAATCGACCAGAGCTTGTTGTCGGCTTTGCCGCCGAAACGGAGAAGGTC
>VERN01000291.1 GCA_018882635.1 Beijerinckiaceae bacterium
GTGTTGCATCGTCTTGGCCATCATAATCTTCCCTAAACTTTACGCCTGAAGACATGGTCAAAAGATGACGAATGGGCGTTTCGCCGTAAGCGGTTCCACGCAAGGCCTTGGCGTAAATTTCGGCTTTATCGTCAATTGACCGAATGCGACCATCCTGGACAGCGAGACCAACCATCATGGCAATCAATGTTTTGGCCATGGAAAATGATGTCATGCGTTGTCGGTCATTACGGTTGTATTGATATCGTTCAATCAAGATTTGACCGTCTTGGACAAGAATAAGTCCCGTCACAGGATTTTTAGAAAGATAGTCGGCGAGAGTTTGCTGGCTTCCGCCTAAGAAACCTTGGCTGGTATAATTGAATGACGGTTCGGATTTTGTGCGCGGTAGAGCGCTGACGCGCCCATGCCTAACTTTGTGAGCAGACCAAATTTGATCAAGTCGTGAAAAGGCATCAACCGAATAATGAGCTTGCCACCAGTTGCTGCGTTCGGCGCGAGGATAGATCCAATCCGAACCAGGTTCAGGCTGATGGGTTGGGCCTGATTTCTTAAAGCCAATACCACCCTTGAAAACAAAATCCTGTTCTTGGACTTGCGCTTGCGCTTGTGTGTATTGTCCAAAAAATCCAAATATTAAAAGTAATAGAAATACGAATATTTTCATCGGTATAGCCTTTTGTCCCAAGCGCGAAGCTTCCTGATGCTATCCTATCAAGTCCGATCCGATGAGGAACTCTTTTTGGGTTCCGCTAATACCATAAGGCTCGGCAAGCGAACCATCGACCTTACTCGCCTCAATCTAAATTCTTGAATTGAGAAAGCGCAGCCAATTCTGATTGATTGCCATCAGCGGCCATGCGGCCGCTGTGCTGATGATCAACACGAGCGGGATCATCCATGCGACCGGATACAAAAGGCCGGAGGCATCAATTTTCAGATAGAGCCAGCAGCCCAATGAAAACAGCACGGGTATATGGATGAGGTAAAGGGGAAAGGAGAGGGCGCCCAAAAACCGAGCGATCCAGAGCATGGTCCCTTGCAAGGCCGTATGGGTTAGAAGGATCAATAGAATTGTGCTGCCAGCAATATTCACGAGGATCGGATTTGATTTTCCAAAGAGGGTGTAGACGCCTTTGGATTGTGAATAGCCAAGAAGAAAGAAAGCGAGAAAAGCACAAGCGATTTTATAGATGCGTGGTAAACGCTTCATCATCGTCCAGCCATCTCTCGGCATGATCAAGGCAATGAAGAGGCCCGATACAAAGGCGAGATACCAAGGCGACGCATACCAGCTCATCAATGCAATGATCGCGATGAAGTAGAAATTAGTTAGGCGTTTGAAATCGCGGGTCGCGCCGAGAAGCAAGCAAGCCCCAAACACCATGAAGCTGCCAAAGAATTCATATCTCATCGTCCAAAGCGATGAATTATAGCTCGCATCGCCTTTGAAGAAGGTGAAGAAGGCGCCCTGCTTGATGGCCTCTAAAAGTGAAGGCGTAAAAGGCTTGTCGTAGGCGTAACCAAATTTCGCAAGCCATGGTGATCCACTTAAATTGGCAGCCTCCGTGAAATGATAAAGGCCAAAGTGGAACAGGAGATAAGAAACGATCACGGAGATAAGGACGGGGAGGGCCAAGCGCGGATAGCGCCTCACCGCGTTTTTGACGATGAAGGCATTGTCTTGATCAAGGAAGAATTTCCGACTGAGGACAAAGCCTGAAAGCACGAAGAAGACATTCACGGCGCCGTTGCCATTCATCAAAAAGAAGAAGGGTGACCCCGTATAGGCTTCAAACGGCGGGAGTTGAGAGAAGATCCCGGTTGTCTGCGGCGCGAAGGCGAGCATTGTGTGCCAGACAACAACGATGAGAGCAGCAATGCCGCGAAGCGCTTCGAGGCTTGCAATGCGATGTGTCTCGCCCTGCATCGTCTGGTGCATGTGTGGCACTGTGTTTCCTGACAGAAGATCGGGCGGGTTCGAAGCCTCGATCCTCAATTCATTCGCCAGATGAGTAAACCTAGGATGCGGCGGTTCTTTATTGCCGAGAAGAACCGCTCTGCTTAGGCGCGAAATTCAGCCGTCACCTTGAAGGTCTGGAGGGACATTTTGCGCTTTTCGAGAATGGTTTGGACCCATTGAGGGGCCCGCCCGCGTCCGCTCCAAGTTGCACCTGTCTCGGGATCCTTAAACTTCGGATCAACGCTCTGGGTCACCTTGAGGTCTTTGGCAGCCACGATCCTTTTGGGAGCGAGTTCGGGGTAAAGGTCCGTGAGTTCGAGACCGGCATCTGCCAATTTGGCATCAAACTCGATCCTGAGCTCCGTTTTGGCTTCTTCCGTTCGGCGGAGGATTTCGGCTTGTAGGTCTGAAATCTGGCGCCTGATTTCAGAAATGCTGCGCTTCGACATGGACTTATCTCCCTGTTACCGGCCTTTTGCGTGCATCTAAGCCCCTTCTGAGCAAAGGCCAAGTCATAGGCTGCATCAGGCCGTGCCTCGCATGGTGCTTAAACAAGGCCAGGCGGGGGGGCGCGCGAAGATCCGAGGGAGCCAGAGAAGGTCCGAGAGAGCCGGCGCAGGTCGATGCCAATCACAAGAATCTCAGCCGGTTATGTGAGGCCGGGAAAGCGAATCTGGTTGGCGTTATGGCTCTCAAAAGAGGAGGTAAAAGACGCTTATCAGAGCCTTCAAGGCGAATCGTGGACCGATTGAGGC
>VERN01000081.1 GCA_018882635.1 Beijerinckiaceae bacterium
GGATTATTGAAGGCTCGCCGAATAATGCCACAACAGCCGTTCCCATTATGCCATGGGGTACCGGTGATGCGCCGAAATGTGGTGAATGGTTGAAAGGCTGACCGTTCAGATCCGGCATTCAATCTCGAAAGCTGAGGCCTTTTGCGCGCGGCGCGACGACGTGGTCGACGCCGTGATGTCGGACGTTACAAGCCCGTAACCCAATGCGCCATCCTTGAAGCCCTGCGCCTCGCAATAGGAATCGGCGACAGCCTTGCCGCAGCTCGCGCCTTCCGCCAGGCACTCCGCGATGCCGTAGCCATCATTGCCGGGCACAAGGAACCGATTGCTCGGGCTGGCTAGAGCCGCACCACTCAAGGTAGCGCCCACCACAAACACAGCCAGCGAACGAATGAACATACGCATCGAAACAAGGCCCCCAAAGGCAAAACAGGGCGTAAAATGCGCTCTTCCGGTTAGAAAATTGTTAACGCCACTCCTCGCCGAAGGTTCGGCTTGACGCCATGGCCGGCCTCCGTGCAATGTCCGCGCTATGACAACGGGCCGGACCATTATCGGGACGATTATTTGCCGCTAGCGCGCACGCTGGCTGGAACCGTCATGTCTCACTGAATAAGAGAAGCAAAACGGATCCCGGCCGGCGCGGCGGGCGGAACGCTTTGCATGGGTGAGACGATGGCTTTGAAGCTCTACAACACCTTGACGCGCACGAAGGATGATTTCGTGCCGATCGACCCTGCGCTGATCCGCCTCTATGTCTGCGGCCCGACGGTTTATGATTTTGCCCATATCGGCAATGCCCGCCCGGTGATTGTGTTCGATCTGCTGTATCGTTTGCTCCGCCATGTCTATGGCGCTTCGAGCGTTAAATATGTTCGCAACATCACGGACGTGGATGACAAGATCAATGAGCGGGCGGCCCGCGATTATCCGGATCTTCCTCTCAATGAAGCGATCCGCCTCGTCACCGAAAAAACCGCCGCACAGTTCCACGCTGATGTGAAGGCGCTTGGGTGCTTGCCGCCCAGCGTTGAGCCACGTGCGACCGAGCATATTGGCGAAATGCGCACAATTATTGAGCGACTGATCGCAGGCGGTTTCGCCTATGTCGCAGAAGATCATGTTTTGTTTTCACCAGCCGCGATGAATGCAGCTGATGGCGTGTTGCCGCGTTATGGCGCGCTCGCCAACCGCTCGCTTGACGAAATGATTGCAGGCGCACGTGTTGACGTTGCACCTTATAAAAAAGACGCCACCGACTTCGTGCTGTGGAAGCCCTCGAAAGAGGGTGAGCCCGGCTGGCCATCTCCCGCCGGTATTGCTGTTCCGGGTCGTCCCGGATGGCATATTGAATGCTCTGCGATGAGCTGGGCCCATCTGGGCGAAATATTCGACATCCATGGTGGCGGGATTGATCTTGTGTTTCCCCATCATGAAAACGAGATTGCTCAATCCACCTGCGCCTTCGGCCATAATGTGATGGCCAAGGTTTGGATGCATAATGGCTTCTTGCAGGTTGAAGGTGAGAAAATGTCGAAAAGCCTCGGCAATTTCATCACCATCAATCAATTGCTGGCGACGACTGATTTTGGCGGCCGCGAATGGGACGGGCAGGTGCTGCGGCTTGCCATGCTGGGCACCCATTACCGCTCGCCAATCGATTGGACAGTGCGCAAGCTTGAAGAGGTCAAAACCTCGCTCGATAATTTCATGCACGCTGTATCAGACGCTCATGCAACAACGCCGTCGCCCGCGCTGATTGAAGCGCTGGCTGATGATCTGAACACGCCCAAAGCGATCGCTGAATTGTTCCGGCTGTACCGTGAGCTTGATATCGGTGCGTTGCGTGCATCGTTGGAATTAATGGGATTTGATCCTGCCGCGTGGCAGGCGGCTAAAACAATTGATTCAGCACTTGAAGAAAAAATCGTGACCCTGATCGAAAACCGTCTTGCCGCCCGGCAGGCCAAAGACTGGGCCGCGTCAGATCGCATGCGTGATGAGCTGGCGGCGATGGGTGTTGCCATCAAAGACAATAAGGATGGCACGACCTCCTGGGAGATGAAGTGATGAGTGCGGATCGTTCGCGCGTCTATCTGTTCGACACGACCTTGCGCGATGGTGCGCAAACGACGGGTGTTGATTTCTCGCTTGAGGACAAAAAGCAGATCGCCAAAATGCTTGATCGCCTCGGGATCGATTATGTCGAGGGTGGATATCCCGGTGCTAACCCGACCGATACGGAATTTTTTGCCAAGAAACGGACAGAACATGCCGGTTTCGTCGCATTTGGCATGACCAAACGGGCAGGGCGCTCGGCCGCCAATGATCCGGGCATTGCCGCGCTTTTGGAGTCCAAGGCTGACGCAATCTGCTTTGTGGCCAAAAGCTGGGACTACCATGTGCACGTCGCGCTCGGGATAACGCTTGAAGAAAACCTCGATGGGATTGCCGAAAGCGTGAAAGCCGCAATTGCGTCAGGCCGGGAAGCGATGATTGATTGCGAGCATTTCTTCGACGGGTTTAAAGCCAATCCAGATTACGCTTTGCAATGCGTGAAGACCGCTCATGAAGCTGGCGCCCGCTGGATTGTTTTGTGCGATACGAATGGTGGCACATTGCCGCACGAAATTGAGCAGATCGTCGGCGCGATCACCAAACATGTCCCGGGCGACCGTCTTGGTATTCATGCCCATGATGATACCGGGAATGCGGTCGCCAATTCGCTCGCTGCTGTACGCGCGGGCGCGCGGCAAATTCAAGGCACGTTGAATGGTTTGGGAGAGCGTTGCGGCAATGCCAATCTTGCCACGCTAATTCCGAATTTTAAATTGAAGCCGCAATTGTTTGATCATTTTGAAATCGGCGTCAATGATCAGGCGCTTGCCGATCTGACATCCATTTCGCGTGCGCTTGATGAAATTCTCAATCGTGCTCCAAATCGTCACGCGCCCTATGTCGGCGCCTCTGCGTTTGCGACCAAGGCAGGCATACATGCCTCGGCCGTGCTAAAAGATCCGAAGACTTATGAGCATGTCGAACCGGAAACGGTTGGCAATCATCGCCTCGTGTTGGTTTCAGATCAGGCCGGTAAATCCAATCTTTTGGCCGAACTTGAACGGCTCAAGATCCCCGTACGGCGTGACGATCCCCGTGTCGCACGGCTGCTTGACGAGGTGAAGGATCGTGAGGCGCAAGGCTACGCCTATGAAGGTGCTGATGCGTCGTTTTTTCTGCTCGCCAAACGCATTCTTGGCGAGGTTCCGGAGTTTTTCACAGTTGAACGTTTCAAAGTGAATGTCGAGCGCCGGTATAACAAGGATGGAGAACTCGTTACCGTCGCTGAGGCGATTGTAAAAGTGCGCGTCGGCGATGAGTTGACGATTTCAGCGGCCGAAGGCAACGGGCCTGTCAACGCACTTGATGTGGCGTTGCGCAAGGATCTTGGTCGGTATCAAAAGTTTATCGCGGGAATTGAATTGCTCGATTTTAAAGTCCGCGTCTTCCAAGGCGGCACGGATGCCGTGACACGGGTCTTGATCGAGTCAGGCGATGAGAACGGGGATACATGGACGACTGTTGGCGTCTCGCCCAACATTATCGATGCCTCATTCCAAGCGCTGACTGACTCGATCACCTATAAATTGGTCAAGGAAGGCGCGCGCGCCTGATCAATCGACGAGGACGATTGTATTGTCCTTGCACAGATTGACTTCGCCGCCCGCAATCTCGAGGCCATCCTCATATTCGCCGACGATGATGTAATTGCACTCGCCCTTCGGGCCATTGACTGGAATGGTCATCGTCTTGTTGGCGCCCAGCGGTTGCTTCAGCGCGTTTGACGGCGGGACCTCTGCTTCAGCCGGAATGAATTGGAGCATGCGCACGGGTACGTTGCGCTTGTTTGTCACCTTCGCAACAAGTGACTTCGCGGGCTTAGACGGTTTAGAGGCCTGTGCGAGCACCGGTGTCGCTGCAATAGTGGTTGCCGCCAGCGCGACCGCAATGATGGAAATACGCATAAAAATCCCCAGGTTCCGACGGGCCAAGACCCTTTCAGGCCATGCCCTTGACTGATTGTCGCAACCCAAAGCGCTGTCGTAAAGCCCGAAAGTTAGAACCGTGCGGTCAGGGTGCCATCGCTCAAAGCGGGTTCCCCCGCGCGCGCAAGGGCCTTCAGCAACATCGGGACCGCATCTTCAATTTTTTCGGACACGAGATAGCGCACCTCAAGCCCCTGACGGATGAAGCCCGCTTCCCTCATATGTTCAAGGAGGACGAGCAGCGGTTTCCAAAATTGCTTCACATCAGCCATCAGGATGGGCTTGGTATGGCGGCCAAGTTGAGCCCATGTCAGCTGCTCAACAAGTTCCTCAAGCGTGCCGATGCCACCCGGCAATGCAATAAAGGCATCGGCCTTATCGAACATTAATTGTTTACGCGTGTGCATGTCAGGGACAATGATTGTCTCCTGCGCATCAGCGATCAGCCTTTCCTTGGCTTGAAGGAAATCCGGAATAATACCGGTGACATGGCCACCATGATCGAGCACCGCACGCGCCACCGTGCCCATCAAGCCAATGGCGCCGCCGCCATAGACAAGACCGATACCGGCTTCCGCCATGGCTTGGCCCAATTGTCGCGCCGCTGCCGAATAAGCAGGGTCATTGCCGGGGCCTGAGCCGCAATAAACGCAAAAGGTCAATCGTTGTGTCATGGAGCCTTTGTCCCATGCTGTGGCAGAGTCCGTCAACACGCGGCAACAAGGTGGCATCGCGGCGACCAACTTGCTAGAGTTGCGCATAACGGGGATGGCCATGACAAAACTTGGTTACTGGATCCTTTCGCTTATCGCGCTGATTGGCGGGATCGGTGCGGCTGTTTTTGCGCCGCTCTGGTTTGGCGATCATCCTGCGACGGTCGCCAAATCGGTTGCGCCTGAACAACAAATCAGTGCGCCCCAAACACGGCCTGTAAAACCCGATGTGAAAGAGGTCGTTCCAGAATTCGACGTCGTTCGTGTCGAACCGACGGGCGAAATTGTCGTGGCGGGTCGTGCAACGCCTCATGCTCTGATTGTGCTGATGCGTGGCGAAACCCAGCATGGCAGTGCCAGCGCCGATGCGGAGGGACGTTTCGTGATGGTGCCTGCGGCATTGCCGCCGGGCAATCATGAACTGCGCCTGATCGCGACGGATCGGGACGGCAGCAAAACATCAAAACAAAGTGTCTTCGTCAGTGTGCCGCAAGATCGCAATGGTGAAACCATTGTGGCGCTGCAGGCACCTGATGCCCCGACGATCAATTTGAAGCCCGTTTCACAAAAGCAAGGTGAACGCGCACGCGTTAGTATTTTTGCGGTCGATATTCTGTCGACCGGCGTCATGGCGGCCAGTGGAAGCGCGGAGCCGGGAACTGAACTTCGCTTCTATTTGAATGACACCTTCATCGCGAATGCGAAGGCGGCATCCAATGGCAGTTGGTCACTCACGGTTGAGAAGGGCCTCACGCCGGGTCTTTATCGGCTGAGGGCGGATGAGATCGGCCCAGATGGGAAGGTCGTCTCCCGCGCTGAAATCCAGTTTGATGTGCCAGCCATTCAAGCCTCCGCGCCAACTAACACGGTCCTTGCGTCAGCCTCGCCGTCGAATGTCGTCATTCCGGCGGTGCAGACAGCGACGGTTTCTCGTGGTGATAGTCTGTGGCGGATCAGCCAGAAGATTTATGGCCAAGGCCAACGCTATTCGATCATTCATGGAGCCAATGCGGCCCAAATCCGTGATCCGAACCTGATCTATCCCGGTCAGGTCTTTGTCGTTCCGCCCAAAACACCCTGAATCCGGGTCTTCTTATCACGCGCGCCTGCTTCTATAAGGAGGGCCGCTTGAAGAAGGATTCGCTATGAACGCCCCGGTCCCCAATGTCGCGGCCAGCCAAACCGCGCAAAAGCCCCGTGTCAGTGCTGATAAGGGCGCTTTATGGGGCACCTTGCGGTCGCTCTGGCCCTATCTTTGGCCGGCTGACCGGGCCGACCTCAAGCTGCGCATCTTCTGGGCCGTTGGGCTTCTGATCATTGCCAAGCTTGTGACTATCGTTGTGCCCTTCACATTTAAATGGGCAACGGATGCGTTGTTGCCGGGCGGGCAGGCCCACGACCTTAAATGGGAATGGCTGGCGGCAGCGCCTGTTGTGTTGACGATCCTTTACGGTGTCATGCGCACCTTGATGGCGCTTTTAACGCAGATGCGCGATGCCTTGTTTGCATCTGTTGCGATGAATGCGGTGCGTCGTCTCGCTCTTGAAACATTTGAGCATATGCACCGCCTCTCTTTGCGCTTCCATCTTGAGCGCAAGACCGGCGGCCTGACCCGTGTGCTGGAGCGCGGTCGCACCGGGATCGAAACCATCGTCCGCATGGCGATGCTCACCGCCGTGCCGACCATTGTCGAATTCGCCCTCATCCTCGCGGTTCTCGTTTATGAATTCGATTGGCGATATGCCGCCGTCACGACTTTAATGATTGTCGCCTATATGTGGTTCACCACTGTGGCCACCAATTGGCGCATCGGCATTCGGCGGTCGATGAACGACAGCGATACCGATGCGAATGTGAAGGCGGTCGACTCGCTCCTGAATTTTGAAACAGTCAAATATTTTGGTGCTGAGCGGCGCGAGACAGAGCGCTACGATAAATCGATGGAGAAGTTCGAGCGGGCAAGCGTCAAAGCCTATACCTCGCTCGCCTTTCTCAATGCCGGCCAAGCCATGATTTTTACGATTGGTTTGACGGCTTGCATGGTGATGGTCGTCTACGGCATCCGCGAAGGTCGCCATACGATTGGCGATTTTGTGCTCGTCAACGCGATGCTCATTCAATTGTATCAGCCGCTCAATTTCATGGGCATGGTCTACCGCGAAATCAAACAGGGCGTGACGGATATCGAGCAGATGTTCCTTATCCTCGATCAATCACCTGAGATCGCTGATAAGCCCGGCGCCAAGCCATTGATCGTCGATAAGGGCGCGGTGAAATTTGAAGATGTGCGCTTCCATTACGTGCCGGAGCGCGAAATTTTAAAAGGCATCAGCTTCGAGGTGCCCGCGGGAAAAACGGTTGCGATTGTCGGCCCATCAGGTGCAGGCAAATCCACTGTCTCGCGTCTTCTCTATCGCTTTTATGAGCCGAGCTCTGGCCGCATCCTCATCGACGGTCAGAACATTGCCGATGTCACCCAAACATCGCTGCGGGCTGCCATCGGCATGGTGCCGCAGGATACGGTCCTGTTCAACGACACGATTGGTTATAATATCCGCTATGGTCGTTGGGATGCTGCGCCCGAAGAAATCACCGAAGCGGCGCGCCTGGCACAGATCGACACGTTCGTGCGCAGCCTACCTGATGGTTACGACACCAGCGTCGGTGAGCGCGGGCTCAAATTGTCAGGTGGCGAAAAACAACGCGTGGCCATTGCGCGCACGATCCTCAAAAACCCGCCGATCCTTCTTCTCGACGAGGCGACCTCGGCGCTCGACAGTTTCACTGAGAAGGAAATTCAGGATGCGCTTGAGCGTATCTCGCGTGGACGAACGACGCTTGTGATTGCGCACCGCTTGTCGACTGTGATCAACGCGGACGAGATCTTGGTAATCGATAAGGGCGTGATCGTCGAACGGGGCCGGCATGATCAATTGCTGGCGCAGGGCGGCGTGTATGCCGCGCTCTGGAACCGGCAGCGTGAGGCTGACGAAGCACGCCAGACGCTCCAGCGCGCCCGCGAGGCCGAAGGCGAGAGCATCCGGGTGACCCTCAGCTGAGCCGCCGCGGCAGGCTTCTCCATTGACCGGGCCGCCGGGGTCTGCCATCCCCTGCGGCCGACAGGAGTGTTCATGACCATCGTATCGTCCATCCGCCAAGGCCTCGCCCCGATCCACCGGGAGGGCTGGAAGTTCATTGCCGCGTTTGCGCTCGCCGCTGTGCTGATGGCTTGGCTATGGTCGCCCTTGGGCTGGATCGGTGCCATTCTTACGGCGTGGTGCGCCTATTTCTTTCGCGACCCTAAACGGACGGTGCCGGAGGGGCAGGGGCTGGTGGTCTCCCCAGCCGATGGCCGGGTCTCGATGATCGCGGCGGTTGTCCCGCCAGCCGAACTCGGGCTCTCGCAGGAGCCGCTCACCCGCATTTCGATTTTCATGAATGTGTTCGATTGCCACGTGAACCGGGCTCCGGTGACCGGCACAATCGAGAATATCGCCTATCGGCCGGGTCTCTTTCTGAACGCGGAGCTCGACAAGGCCAGTGACGACAATGAGCGCAACAGCCTCGTGATCGATACGGGGCATGGGCGGTATGGTGTCGTCCAAATTGCTGGCCTGATCGCCCGCCGGATCGTTGGCTGGGTCCGTCCGGGTCAATCCATCGGGCAGGGCGAGCGGTTTGGGCTTATCCGGTTTGGCTCGCGGGTCGATGTTTATCTTCCCGAAGGTGTCATCCCGCTGGTGGGTGTGGGCCAGAGGGCGGTTGCCGGTGAAACGGTCATCGCTGCGCCTGAGGGGGCGCTTGTCGCCCCGCGCCGGTTCCGGGCTATCTAACCTGTGCTAGACTAGGCGTTATGACCGATCTGTTTCCGCCCTTTGAGCCGGGAGACGAGCCAAAGCCGCGCCGGTTCAAGCCGGTGCCGTTTCGCATCCTGTTGCCGAATTTCGTGACCCTGCTTTCACTGGGTTCTGGATTTACCGCAATGCGGATGGCGGCCGAAGAGCGGTTTGAGACCGCGGTAGGCTTTATCCTTCTCGCTGCCATTCTCGATGGTCTCGATGGCCGTATCGCGCGGCTCTTGAAGGGAACGTCGCGTTTCGGTGCCGAACTGGACTCGCTGGCTGATTTTTTATCGTTCGGTGTCGCGCCCGCTTTTATTCTGTATCAGTTCGGTTTGAAGGATTTGAAATCCTTCGGCTGGCTCGTCGCGATGTTATTCGCGATCGCTGCGGCCCTGCGCTTGGCGCGCTTCAATGTGATGATCGACGATCCGACGCGGCCGGAATGGAAAAAGAATTTTTTCGTCGGCATGCCCGCACCCGCTGGGGCCATTGTGGCTTTGTTGCCGGTTTATCTGTTTTTGCTGGGCACGATGCGGCCGATGGGAGCGGGCGGGCTTGAGGCGCTTTACGTGCTCTTCGTCGCCTTCATGATGGTCAGCCGCATTCCAACTTATGCTGGCAAAACGCTGGGTTCACGCGTTCCGCGCGAATGGGTCATTCCGTTATTCGGCGGTGTTGTTTTTATTGCGGGCTTATTGGCCACTTACACCTTGGAAATGCTGGCGATTATTAGTGTCGCCTATCTCGCTTTAATTCCGTTTGGCGTACAAAATTATCGCAAACGTGAGCGGGATGATCGGCGCGTCGCTGCGCAGACAACCGCGACACCACATTCTTAAATCCCGGTCAGCCGTTTGGCGTTCGCGCACACGGTCCGGCGCGCGGGTTTCATCGCTTCCGTCATCGCATCTGCCGTTGCACGGACGACATCGCCCGCGTGCCGGATTTCACCGCGCGCGACTTTTCCCGCAAAGCTGAGAGCAGCCAGCTGTGTGGCGACAGCACCTTCGATCATAGCGGCGATCTTCTCATTCACCATCAGCCGCGTCTCAGCGACCGAAGCCCGGCTCGGGGAATGGAAGGTCTGCCAGAGGATGGGCCAGCGGGCTGCCATGGTCACAGAGGCTGCGATACTGGTCTCAAGGGCGGCAAGTGAGAATTGAACAGTTTTCTGGGCTGGCATCGGGGTATCCGGGGGACGAGCCTTCCGGCTCCCTGACTCAACTTCTCCATGCTAAACAGGTTTCGTCCTATTCACCTATGCGTTTGAACCCGTATCGGGTCCTGGCGCTTGCTTTTTACGGTCTGCGCGAACCAAAACCATGGCCTCTGCCCCGTTCCTGACCTTAGCCTCGGCCTCTCCCCGTCGTTTGCAGCTTTTAGCGCAGATCGGGATCGAGCCCGCCCGCGTGCTTCCGACCGATTGCGATGAGACGCCGGGCAAAACCGAATTGCCGAAAGATCTGGCGCTGCGGCTTGCACGCGCCAAAGCGGAGACGGCGCGGGCGATGCTCGATGGCGAGGAGGGCGCTTATATCCTCGCAGCCGATACGGTGGTCGCGCGCGGCCGCCTCATTTTACCCAAGGCGGAGACCCAAGCGCAGGCACGCGATTGCATCGCCAAACTCTCCGGTCGCACGCATCGTGTCATTACTGGCGTGGCGCTCATGACGCCCGAAGGACGAATGCTGAGCCGGGCTGTTGAAACCCGTGTGGCGTTCAAACGCCTGTCGCGCGATGAAATCGATTTCTATATCCGCTCCGGTGAATGGCAGGGCAAGGCGGGCGGCTATGCCATCCAAGGGCTTGCCGCTTTATTTGTGCACCAGATCGTCGGCTCTTATTCCAATATTGTTGGCTTGCCGCTCTATGAAACCGCAGCCATGCTTCAAGGGACGCATTATCCCGTTTTGGTGAAAGGAGACGCCGCATGAATATGGCGCTCTGGCTTGAACGGATCGGGCGCGCCGCACCTCAACGCCCCGCACTGGCGGAAGGCGCGCGCATTGTTGCCTATTATGGCGAGGTCGCGCATCACACGGCTTGCCGCGCCGGGGCTTTGCAAACACGTTACGGCGTCAAACGCGGTGATCGCGTCGCCATCATTGCTGAAAATGATGTGCGCTATTGGAAAGCGTTTTATGCGATCTGGCACGCCGGTGCCTGTGCTGTCCCGATCAACGCGAAATTACATGGGCGTGAGATAGCCTATATTCTTGAACAATCGGGCGCGAAACTCGCCATCGTATCGCAAGCGATGGAGGGCGTTGTGTCTGAATTTGCGCCGAAGACGCTTGAGCGCATGATCGTTCTGCGCACAAAAGAATGGGGCGCACTGGCGAAAGCCGAACCCATCCCTGTCGCTTCTGTACACGAAGATGAGCTGGCGTGGCTTTTTTATACGTCCGGTACAACGGGGCGGCCGAAAGGCGCGATGCTATCTCATCGCAATCTGGCTGCCTGCTCTTATGGCTATGCCATGGAGCAAAACCCTTCGGGGTATAATGGGCCGATTTTGCACGCAGCGCCCATGAGCCATGGTTCAGGCCTTTACATGATGGCGCATGTCATGGGCGGCGGCATCAATATCATTCCCGAAAGCGGGCATTTCGATGCCGACGAGATTTTAAACCTCCTGCCACATTGGCCGGGCCTATCAATGTTTGCTGCGCCCACCATGATCAAGCGTTTGACCGCTGCGGGCACGGATGCGGGTGGCCGTTTTGGCACAATCGTCTGGGGCGGCGCGCCGATGTATGTGGCTGATTCAAAAGAAGCCATCGCGCGGTTCGGCCCCGTCTTTGGGCAGCTTTACGGACAGGGCGAAGCGCCGATGACGATCACGCGTTTGATGCGCGATGAGATTGCCGCGGCCGAAGGCGCGGAGCGCGATGAATTGCTGAGCACTGCGGGGCGAGCATTTGCTTTTATGGAATGTGCCATCCTTGATCAGGATGACAAGCCTGTTGCCCCCGGTGAGATGGGCGAGATTTGCGCGCGTGGCCCGTCGGTGATGCGGGGTTATTGGAACAATGAGGCTGCGAGCGCTGAAACCTTGAGAAATGGCTGGTTGCATACCGGCGATGTCGGCACGCTTGATGAGCGTGGATTTTTGACATTGAAAGACCGCTCGAAAGATCTGGTGATTTCCGGAGGCTCGAACATTTATCCACGTGAGATCGAGGAAGTGCTCCTGCGCCATCCGAATGTGCGTGAGGTGTCCGTCATCGGCCGCGCTGATCCAGAATGGGGAGAGATCGTCGTCGCTTATGTGGTGGGAGATGCAACGGCATCGGAACTTGATGCGCTTTGTCTTGCGGAGCTTGCGCGCTTCAAACGCCCGAAGGCCTATATAGCGATCGATGCGTT
>VERN01000082.1 GCA_018882635.1 Beijerinckiaceae bacterium
GCGGGTGGAGGCGAAGCGCCGCAGCCGGGCCAAGTGTTCGGCGACAACAGCCGTGAATCCAATTGGATTCACCCTGACAATATGCGGGCGCTGAATGCGAAGGCCCAGCAAGTGAGCGGAGGGACCCAGGCCGTCGCTTGCGACGGTTCGGCCGAGCCGCAACGCCGCTATCTGACGGAGCCGCCGAGCGGCTTCCGCAAATGCATTGCGGGCTACAAGACACGCACAACGCGCGGCGCAGTTGATGCAGCGGTCAATGAAAATGACCCGGCAAGCCCCTATGCCATCCTGACGAAAAAGCCGCAGAACGACGATTGATCCGTTCTGATTGGGCGAACAACCAAGCCGCAGCCTCGGGCTGCGGCTTTTTTTATGGTGATCCGCCCATGTGAAAGACGTGCATGCGCGCCAACAGGGCTTGGGCCTGACCTTGCGCCTTCCTATATTCAAACCTCGTGAAGAGCGGGGAATCATTGATCCCCTCCCCCCGTCTGTCTGGAACATGTCATGACCCTGTCGACCCACGCCGCGCGCGATGCGCATCATGGCCCGGCCATCACCAATTTCCGTCTCAAGAACGGTATGGACGTCGTTGTCATTCCCGATCGGCGCACGCCGGTGGTGACGCATATGGTCTGGTACAAAAACGGATCGGCAGATGATCCGGTTGGGAAATCCGGCATTGCGCATTTCCTCGAACATTTGATGTTCAAGGGAACAGCGAAACATCCGCAGGGTGAGTTTTCCAATGTCGTGACAGAACTCGGCGGGCAGGAGAACGCGTTCACCTCGATGGATTACACGGCCTATTTCCAACGCGTCGCGAAAGAGCATCTCGGCACGATGATGGAATTCGAAGCGGACCGGATGACGGGGCTCGTTCTGTCCGACGATGTCGTGAACCCTGAACGCGATGTCGTTTTGGAAGAACGACGCATGCGTACGGACACAGATCCATCAGCGCAATTGGGTGAAGCTGTTGCCGCCTCTTTATTCGCGCATCATCCCTATGGCACGCCCATCATTGGCTGGATGCATGAAATCGAAGGGCTGAACCGTGAAGACGCTCTGAATTATTACAGCCGTTTCTATACGCCTGAAAACGCGATCCTGATTGTTGCGGGCGATGTGGAACCAGACGAAGTGCGCACGCTCGCAGAAAAAACCTATGGGAATATTCCCGCGCGCGGTGAAGCCCCGCAGCGCCAGCGCCCGCAAGAGCCACCCATCCGCGCTTCACGCCTTGTATCGCTCGCTGATCCGAAAGTGGAGCAGCCAACGCTGCAACGGGCGTGGCATGCGCCCTCGTACACCACAGCAAAACCGGGCGAAGCTGAGGCGCTCGAGCTTGCGATGCAAATTCTCGGTGCACCCAGCACGGGCCGCCTCCATCGCGAACTCGTGATGGAGAAGCGCGTCGCGGTGGCGGCGGGCGCTTGGTATCAATCGACTGCCGTCGATCGTTCACGCCTGATGATCTATGCCGTGCCGATGCCTGGCACCACGCTTGATGATTTGGGGCGTGAGGTGGACGCGGTGATCAAGAAGCTGACCGTTGAAGGTGTGGGCGACGCCGAATTGCGCCGCGCTAAAACGCGCCTGATCGCTGATGCGGTTTATGCGCAGGATAGCCAATCCATGCTCGCGCGCATGTATGGTTCAGCGCTCGCAACAGGCTCAACCATTACCGATGTGCAGGAATGGCCTGATCGCATCGAAGCGGTGACGGCGGAACAAGTGCGCGAAACCGCGCGCGAATGGCTCGGCGCGCAGGGTGCGGTGACCGGCTATCTCTTGAAAGACGAGGCTGCGTGATGAATGCCCATATGCCAATCACCTCGCACGCCTCGCGCATTCAACAAATCGTTTCGCCCGGTGGGATCGAAGCGTGGCTTGTTGAAGATTATACGGTTCCGCTGATTGCGCTTGAATTTGCAATGGAAGGCGGCGCTGCGCAGGACCCGCACGGGCGCTCAGGCCTCGCCAATATGTTGTCCGGCTTGATTGACGAGGGCGCAGGCCCTTATGACAGCAGCGCCTTTCACGAGCGGCTCGATGAATATGCAATTGAATTGCATTTCCGTGCCGATCGCGACCAGTTTACGGGCCATTTGAAAACACTCGTCAAACATCGCGATGAAGCCTTCGACATGTTGCGGCTTGCGATTAACGAGCCGCGTTTCGATACTGAGCCTGTCGAGCGCGTGCGAGCACAAATTCTCGCCGGGTTGCGGCAGGAAATGAATGATCCGGATTCGATGGCAAGCCGCGCGTTTTTCCGCGTGGCTTTTGCTGGGCATCCCTATGCCAATCCGGTGCGTGGAACGATGGAGACGATCCCCACGATCACGCGCGATGATCTCATCAGCATGCATCGGAAATGCTTTGCACGCGATCGGCTGAAGATTGGTGTGGTCGGCGCGATTGACGCGAAAGCGCTCGGCAAAGCGCTTGATGCCATGTTTGGCGCTTTGCCTGAAAAGGGTGAACGGGCTTCGATTGCAGCCATTGTGCCGCAGGGCGTGGGCATGCGGGATCTGATCGATCTCGACATTCCACAATCCTCCGTCCGTTTCGGTGCGCCGGGCCTTCTGCGCACGGATCCGGATTGGGTGGCGGCGGTTGTCGTCAATCATGTGTTGGGGGGCGGCGTCTTCTCATCGCGGCTCTTCCGCGAGGTGCGCGAAAAGCGCGGTCTTGCCTATTCGGTTTATTCACAACTCGTACCGTTTGATCATGCCGGCCTTTATATTGGCGGCACTTCGACGAAGAATGAGCGGGTGAAGGAATCGCTTGATCTCATCGGCGCTGAAATTGCCTCGCTGGCCAAAGACGGCCCGCAGGATGAGGAACTGGCAACAGCCAAAAAATATCTGATCGGCTCTTACGCCCTGCGGTTTGATACATCGACGAAACTGGCTGACCAGCTGGTGCGGCTCCAAGTTGAAAAACTCGGCGTCGATTACATGGACCGTCGGAACGGGCTTGTTGCCGCGGTCACCCGCGAAGACGCGGTGCGCGCCGCAAAACGACTCTATGGCGAAGGGCAATTCCTCGCCACCATTGTCGGCCGTCCCGAAGGCCTGTGATCTGATGGCCGTTCGTAGGCTCGATCCCGTTCTCGTCGACCGCATTGCGGCCGGCGAGGTCGTTGAACGACCTGCTTCTGCCGTGAAAGAACTTGTCGAGAATGCAATTGATGCCGATGCGCGGTCGATTGAAATCGTCATCGCGCATGGCGGACGCACGCTGGTGCGCGTAACCGATGATGGCGCGGGCATGTCAGCGGATGATCTCGCGCTCGCGGTTGAGCGGCATGCGACCTCGAAAATTCCCGATAATGATCTGTTCTCGATTGCCACGCTGGGCTTTCGCGGTGAGGCGCTGCCCTCGATCGGTGCGGTCGCACGGCTAACGATTGCAACGCGTCAACGCTCTGACGAAAACGGCTGGTCTCTCCTTGTTGATGCCGGGATCAAGCATGAGGTGAAACCCGCAGCGCTGAACCAAGGCACACGGGTTGAAATTGCCGATCTCTTCTATGCGACACCTGCACGTCTCAAATTTTTGAAATCGGACCGTGCTGAAGCCCTCGCAATCGCCGATTTGATCAAGCGGATCGCGCTGGCGCATCCGCAGATCAGTTTCACATTGGCGGGTGATGGGCCTTCGCTCCATTATGGGGGCGCTCGCGCAGCGGATCTTGAGACGGCGCGCACGGAACGCATTGCGCAAATCATGGGCGCGGACTTTGCCGCGGAAGCCTTGCGCATTGACGCGCAACGCGAGGATGTGAGGTTATCCGGCTTTGCCGGGTTACCGACCGACCATCGCGCCACAGCCGCGCATATTCACGCCTATGTGAATGGTCGCCCCGTGCGCGACAAGCTCATTCTCGGTGCGGTGAAAGCGGCCTATGCCGATCTCGTGCCGAATGGACGCCATCCCGCGCTTGTGCTGTTCATTGATGTGCCGCCTGCGCGTGTCGATGTGAATGTACACCCGGCAAAAAGCGAAGTGCGTTTTCGTGATCCCGGCCTTGTGCGTGGATTGATTGTCAGCGCGCTCAAAGAACGGCTTGGCGCGGCTTTTCATCGCGCGACATTGCAAGGTGGATTGCGCACACTTGATGCGTTACGCCCGGGCTTTGCGCCACAACGTCCTGCCAGCCTTGCTTATGATTGGCGCGATTCACCGGCGGCACCTGCACTCCTCAGTGAGCAGCCACAGGCCCGCTTTGACGCGCTACCGCCATCAGCTGATACGCGGATCGCGCAAGATGATCACGCAACAGCGCACCCCCTCGGCGCGGCGCGGGCGCAGGTGCATGATGCCTTCATTGTTGCGCAAACACAGGACGGCATGGTGATTGTTGATCAGCATGCCGCGCATGAGCGGCTCGTGTATGAACGCCTGAAGCGTGAGCGCGCAGAGCGCGGCATTGCACGGCAGATGATGCTCATTCCGGCGATCATTGAGCTTGATTCCGTCGATGCTGAAAAATTGCTGGAGCGGGCTGATGTTCTCGCCTCGCTCGGTCTTGTGATCGAGAGTTTCGGACCCGGCGCCATCGCCGTGACGGAAATGCCATCAGCCCTTTCGGGTGGCGATGTGAATGCGCTCATCCGTGATCTCGTTGACGGGTTTGAGGAATGGGGCGCGGCGTTGACGCTTGAAGCGCGGCTCGATCATGTGCTCGCGACTTTTGCCTGCCACCATTCCGTGCGTGCAGGGCGGCGCATGAAACCGGAAGAAATGAACGCGCTTTTGCGCGAGATGGAAGCAACGCCCAATTCCGGCCAGTGCAATCATGGTCGGCCGACCTATGTCGAGTTGAAACTATCGGATATTGAGCGGCTGTTCGGCCGACGCTAGCCGATAACGACGCTATTCACGCTTTTACACTTGCGATGATGATTTGCGTGTCGCCATAGGCACGGCGATCCACTTCTTCAAACCCCTCAGGCAAGGTGACAGCGGCTTCTGCCGCTTCTTCAAACACAATCAGCGCATCGGGCAGGAGCCAGCCGCCCGCACGCGCTGCGGCGAGCGCCTGCTCGCCTAAGCCTTTGCGATAGGGCGGATCGCAAAATACCAAAGAAAAAGGCGCATGCGGATGGCACGGGCCGAGCTTGGTCGCATCGCGACGAAACACTTTCGTCACGCCACCTAAACCAAGGCGCTCGACATTTTCACGCAGAAGCCCGCGGCCTTCGGTGGAATCATCAACGAACAAGGCATGAGCCGCCCCACGCGACAGGGCCTCGATGCCTAAGGCGCCTGTGCCCGCAAACAGATCAAGCACACGCGCGCCTTCGATCACATCATCATGCGCATGCGTCAAAATATTGAAGATGCTTTCCCGCAGCCGATCAGATGTGGGGCGCACCGCTTGCGACGACGGTGTCGCAAGCGTGCGTCCTTTAAATTTACCGGCAATGATGCGCATAGCTTAGCGACGGCCGCGCGGCGCTCCGCCCGAACGGCCTGCACCGCCCGGCCTCGCACCACCTTTGCCGCCACCGGACCGTCCATCGCCGCCGGGTTTACCACCGCGTCCGCCGGGTTTGCTTCCGCCGGGCTTGCCCGCACCCTTGCCGGAATAGCCGCGGCCACCCGGTTCAGCGCGTGCCGCACCACGCCGCGGCGCCTTATCCTTGCCGAAGGATTTGCCGCCACGCCCTTCAGCACTCTTGCCACGTGCTTCGAAGGTTTTGCCACGGCCTTCGGCGCTTGTGCCGCGACCACCGCTTTTTTCACCAAAGCTTTTGCCGCGCGGCTTGAAGCTGCGCTCACCGCGATCATCGGACGCGCGGAGCGGACGCGCCTCTCCTTCATCGCGACCGCGGCGGGGACGGGCTTCAAATTCCTCGTCGCGGCTCCGGCGCGGCCGTTCTTCACGCACCACGCGTTCAACCAGAACGGCTTTGCCCTTGCGCGACGTGACACGGCCTTCGCGCTTATGCGCCATGGCGCCCGTATCAAGCCGATCCTGTTTGGCATCGGCACCACGGCGCGGCGCACGGCGACGCTCTGCCGAGAGATCGGGATCATCAGCGCGCCAAGCGCTCATTTTGATATCGAGCGGATGACGGCGCGGTGCGCGCGGGCGTTCTTCCTCTTCCATCGCATCATTGCGGCGCGCGCGCTTATCGGCGCGATCGCCACGTGCACCGCGGCGGTCTTCCGGGAATTCACGCTTACGCGGATGGAAATCATCCTCATCCGTGTAGACGAAGACAGGCGCATCAAAATCGCATTGCGCTTCAGCCGCCAATTCAGGCCCGAGCTGCTCTTGCAAAATGCGCGTCTTCACTTCCTCAACCGCACCTTCTTCGAGGTCGCCCAATTGGAACGGACCAAACGAAATACGGATCAGGCGGTTCACCTGCAAGCCGAGATGCTCAAGCACGCGTTTGACTTCGCGGTTCTTGCCTTCACGCAAGCCAATGGTGAGCCAGACATTGTCACCTTGCTCACGCTGTAGATCGGCCTCGATCGGGCCATAGCGCATGCCGTCAATTTCAATGCCGCCTTTGAGCGCATCGAGATCAGGTTGCGTAATGGCACCATAAGCGCGCACGCGATAGCGGCGCAGCCAGCCCGTATCGGGCAGGGAAATCACGCGTGCAAGACCACCATCATTGGTCAGCAACAACAGGCCTTCGGTATTAATATCGAGGCGACCGATGGTGACGACGCGCGGCAGACCTTTCGGCAAATTCTGAAAGACCGTGGGACGCCCTTCCGGATCCCATGCTGTCGTCACAAGGCCGCGCGGCTTGTGATAAAGAAAGAGACGCGTGCGTTCGCGCACCGGCAAAGGCTTGCCATCGACAAGGATCGCATCACGATCGCTGACATCGAGCGCGGGGCTTGTCAGCACCGCACCATTGACGCTCACGCGCCCAGCTTCAATCCATTCTTCCGCCTCACGACGCGAACACAAACCTGCACGCGCCATCACCTTGGCGATACGCTCATGCTGAACCTTAGCGGGCTTCGGTGTCTCAGAATCAAACTGCTTGGCCGGCCGGCTCGCGCGCTTGGACGGATCGCGCGCGCCATCACGGCCACCGAATTTCTTTGGGCCACGCTGCACATCTTCGCGACGCGCACGAAATCCGCCGCCATCTTCGCGGCGCTTCTCGCGTGGCGCTTCGTTCAAATCCCATGGCTTGAGATCACCAGTCTCGCGGCCTTCAGCCATATCGCGCCGTGGCGGACGTTTGCCGAAATCCTTGCGCGGGCCAAAGGCACGGCCTTCACCGGTGAAACGCTTTTCGCCCCGTTCCTCGAAACGGCGCGGGCGACCCTCACCGCGCTTTTCAACGCTGCTGCGCCCTTCGCTACGCTCTGCACGGCCTTCGCCGCGCTTTTCAAAACGGTCACGGCCACCGTCAGTGCGGCCTTTAGCTGGGCCAGCCTTGCCGCCGCGGCCTTTGAAACCGCCTTCACCGCGGGGCTTGAAGCCACCTTCGCCGCGCGGGGCGCGGTCTGATGAGCGAGGACCCCCACGGCCGGGACGGCCAGTGCTGCGGCTTCCGCCGCCATCTTTGCTTTTGCGTGTCATAATGGGCCTGTTATCAGTTTCCGAGGTTGATGGCGAGGGCAGGTATGGGTGCGAGCGCGCAAAGGGGCATGGAACGGGCGTTCGAAGAGGCGCGTGCAGCGGCCGAGAGGGGCGAAGTGCCCGTGGGCGCCGCCATTCTCCGCGATCATGAGCTGATTGCAGCGGCTGGCAACCGGACACTCGAATGGAAGGATCCAACCGCCCATGCCGAGATCATCGCCATCCGCGAGGCGGCCCGCTTGATCGGCTCGGAGCGGCTGATCGGCTGCGATCTCTACGTCACGCTTGAGCCCTGCGCGATGTGCGCGGGCGCAATCTCGTTCGCACGCATTCGGCGGCTTTACTATGGCGCTGCGGATGAAAAAGGCGGCGCGGTTGATCACGGCACACGGTTTTTTAGCTCACCCATCTGCCATCACGCGCCTGAGGTTTATGGCGGCCTTGGTGAAGTAGAAGCGGGTGCTTTGTTGAAGGATTTTTTCAGCGCGAAGCGGTAAGTGCCGCATCAAGCGCGTGCTTCAACTCATCAGCGATACCGGCTGAGGCGTCGAGGATTTCTTTCGCGCGGAAAAAGTCGAGGACGGCAAAATCGTCAATCGGTGGGAACAGCAAAATATCGGGTCGCGCGTTTTTCAATTTTTCTTGCACGATTGCGCCCATCATAATTTGAGACGAACCGAACAAGGCTTCGAAAGCTTCAGGAACACCGATCGTATCGGCGCGCGGACCACCCGTCACCTCAACGCCAATTTTCAAATCAGCCTTGTCGAGATATTCGAATGGCAGCGGGTTCACGACAGCGCCATCGACCATCACAGCGCCACCGGCTGAAATCGGCCGCACAAGACCGGGAATGGCCATCGATGCCGCAACACCTGTCACAAGCGCGCCCTCATCAAAGACGCGCACTTTGCGGCCGAAAAAATCCGTCGCAATGGCGCGGAAGGGAATTGCGAGCTCGTCGAAACGATCCGGGACTTGATCTGGCCAAAAGAGATCCAGCATTTTTTCGCCATCAATCATGGCCGGATTGCCGGGATTGCGTGAAAACAGATCGGCAAATTTGCCGACACGGGTCTGCAATAAGGCGCCCATCACTTTCGCGCGATCACGAAACAGATCCAGCGTGTAACGGCGGAGATCCTTGCCAGACATGCCAGCGGCATAGCAGGCGCCGATGATCGCGCCCATCGACGTACCTGTGATCTGCACAGGCTTCAGCCCTAATTCGTCAAGTGTTTCAAGCACGATGATGTGAGCGAGACCGCGCGCTCCACCAGCGCCCAATGCCAAACCGATTTTCATTTCACACGCCTCGCAAATTGCATCGCCGTTGCCGCGAGGGGCGCCACCATCGTGCCCATCAATGCACCATGCTCGTTCGCCGCATTTCCATCACGCGCACGCGCCGCAACACCTTGCAGGATCGCTGCCATACGAAAGAGATTATAGGCCATGTATTGATCAAAATAAGGGATCTCTGCGAGACCCGCGCGCTTCGCATAGATGTGCGCATAAGTTTCAAGTGACGGAATGCCGAGCGCCTTAAGATCCTGACCAATAAGGGTGCCAGTCCCTGCACCCTGTTCTGACGGCGGCATGACCCATGTCATGATGTGATAGACAGCGTCCGCGAGGGGATCGCCCAGTGTGGCCAATTCCCAATCGAGCACAGCGGCGACGCGTGGCGCATCCGGCGCAATAATCAAATTATCGAGCCGATAATCGCCATGCACCAAAGCCGCACGCGTCGCAGGCGGCACATGATCGGGCAACCAGCCCATCAACCAATCCATATCAGGAATGGCGTGCGTTTCGCTGGCCTTGTAATTCGCACTCCAGCGCTTGATCTGCCGCGCGACGTAACCCTCTGCCCTGCCGAAATCGCCAAGCCCCAACGTTTGCGGATCGAAACTATGAAGACTGGCAAGTGTGGCATTCATCGCGTCAAAAATAGCGGCCCGCTCAACCGGCGTGCTATCAGGAATCCAGGGCTGCCAAATCACGCGGCCTTCCACGCAATCCATCACATAAAATTCGCTACCGATCAGCGTTTGGTCAGTTTCATATCCAAGGGGCCGCGCGACCGAAAATCCCTCGCGTGCGAGCGCTTCCAGCACACGATATTCACGATCAATGGCATGAGCGGAGGCGAGCAATATGCCTGGTGGCTTGCGGCGCAAGACAAAATTTCCGCGCTCCGTTTCAATCTTATAAGTCGGGTTGGATTGCCCGCCTTTGAATTGGGCGATGGTGAGAGCGCCGGGATCGCCGCCCAGTTTGCGCGCCAACCAGACGCGCAGGATTTCAGGATCAAACGCCAAGGCTGGCGGCACCGGTTTAGTCCCGGAAAAACTCGCCTGTCGATCGATCGCGCCTGTCATATCAACGGGTCAAAAATGGGAGAAGCGCATCAAGCGTGCCCTGCGGATCTTCTTCAGGGGTGAAATGACCGCAGCTCAAAGCAGTGCCTTCCGCTTGAGGCGCAAAGGTTTCACGCCATTGCTGCAAAGGCCCGCCTGCTGCTGGAATACCCGCTTCGCCCCACAAAATGAAAGTGGGGCACTGGATGGTTTCGCCCTTGTCGCGAGACGCGCGATCATGTGCGAGATCGAGCGTCTGTCCCGCGCGGTAATCCTGACAGGCTGAATGGGTGTAATCTGGTCGCAAGAGATTGGCGCGGTAATGATCCATCGCACGCGCATCATAGGATGCGATGCGGCGGCTCGCCGTCCAACTTGCGATGGTGTGATCGACATAAAAGGCGGGGTCAGCTGCAATCAAACGTTCCGGCAGCGGGAAAGGCTGCGCCAAAAACATCCAATGATAAATTTTCATCGCGCTTGTTGCGTTCATCCCTTCCCAAACGCAAAGGGTGGGCGCGATATCGATCAACGCTAAACGTTGAACACGTGTGGGATGATCCAGCGCGAGACGATAGGTGACACGCGCACCACGATCATGCCCCACGATGCGGACCGGCTCGCGATAATTCAGCTGGTCCAAGATTGCGATGACATCGCTTCCCATCGCGCGCTTGGAGTAAAGCGCTGCGTCACCTTTCGGTGCGGATGAGAAGCCGTAACCGCGCAGATCGGGAATGATCAGCGTGAAATGCTGAGCGAGTTGGGGCGCAACACGATGCCATTCGACACCGGTTTGCGGAAAACCATGCAGCAGAACCAAGGGCGGACCTTTGCCACCCATGCGCACATGAATGCGCGCGCCCGATGTCTCAAAAAAGCGGCTTTCAAAACCGGGATAGAGATCAGGCAAGGTCTGCATGTTTACCGTCCTATGGCCCGGAAACCGATATCCCGGCGGCAGAAGCCGCCCGGCCAATCAATTGCGTCCACTGCATCGTAAGCACGCTTTTGCGCCTCCGCCACTGTCTTGCCGAGGCCCGTGACAGCCAGCACACGGCCACCATTCGCCAGAAGCCGTTTGCCGTCCTGCTTGGTGCCCGCGTGGAACACAATGGTGTGCGGTAACGTTGCCGCCTGCGCAACGCCCTTGATCTCAGTGCCGGTTTTCGGCGTGCCGGGATAATTTTCAGCCGCCATGATCACCGTCAGCGCGGCTTCATCCTTCCACCGAACCGTTTCGTCGCCGAGGCGCCCATCGACCGCCGCCTCAAGTAAATCGACAAGATCGGCATCAAGGCGCGGCATCAGCACTTCACATTCGGGATCACCAAAGCGGACATTGTACTCGATCAGCTTTGGTCCCTGCGCGGTGATCATCAAACCTGCGAACAGCACGCCCTTAAACGGCGTGCCGCGCTTTTTCATCGTGTGAATCGACGGCAGAATGATTTCGTCCATCACGCGCTGTTCCATCGCCTGCGTCATCACTGGTGCAGGTGAATAAGCGCCCATGCCGCCCGTATTCGGACCCGTATCACCATCGCCAACGCGCTTGTGATCCTGCGCGGATGCGAGCGGCATGGCCGTATCGCCATCACACAGCACGAAGAATGAGACTTCCTCACCGATGAGGCATTCTTCAATGACGACTTCTTCGCCAGCAGCGCCAAGCCCGCCAGAGAACATCATGCGGATGGCGTCTTCCGCTTCCGGCACAGTCATCGCGACAACAACGCCTTTACCGGCGGCCAGGCCATCGGCCTTGATCACGATGGGCGCGCCCTGTTCGCGGACATAAGCGAGCGCGGGCTCAGCTTTTGTGAAGCGCGCATAAGCCGCCGTCGGCACGCGGGCTTCATCGCACAACGCCTTGGTGAAGGCTTTGGAGCCTTCCAATTGGGCGGCTTGTTTTGAGGGGCCGAAGACGCGGATGCCATGACGGCCAAGATCATCAGCAAGCCCCGCGACAAGCGGCGCTTCAGGGCCGACCACAACAAGATT
>VERN01000083.1 GCA_018882635.1 Beijerinckiaceae bacterium
GTCCTGTAAAAGAGGGCACGCGCCCCTCGCCTTCAATAAACTCTTCCTCCATCTGCTTCATGAGCACATTTTGCGGCACCACGATCATGGTTACTCTGTTGATGTCGTGAAGTAGACGCGAAATGCAGCGGGATTTCCCAAATCCACAATCTGCGATGACAAACGCGCCTCCCCATGCTTCCAGAGCAGCCTTGGCGTTTGTCATTGCCAACTCCTGCTCAGGCCGTAGCTTGATGTCATCATTCCAGCGTCCTGTACTCGGTAGCGGAACTCCGTCGCAACGTTGGTCGTCTTTTGGCTTTCCAAAAGCACTGAGGCCCCAGAACTTTGGTACGCCAACCCAGACGTCGTTTTCATCTATCTCAACGAAGAAGAGAGCGCGCGTGCTCTGAAAGAGCTGAAGCGCCAAGATGTGAAGGTGCCACTCGTCGGTGAAACGACACTAATCGGCCAAAAGGTGATCGAACTTTCGGGCGACGCCGCCAATGGTGCTCAGGGCCATATCGGTCTGACGGTTGACGCGCCAAACCCGAACCTCAAAGCCTATGGCAAGAAGTTTCAGGAAAAATATAACTACATTCCTGACCATAACGGCATCAAAGGCTATCTCGGCGTCTATATGATCAAGGCCGCAACCGAGAAGATGGGCAAGGTTGACCAGAAGGGTCTGCCTGACGCCTTGAAGGGCCTGACGATTTATGCGGATAAGGAGCCGGGCATTCTGATGGATCTCACCATCGACAAGAATGGCGACCTTGACCGCGATAGCTTCCTCGCCGTTGTCGAAAACGGCAAGCAGATCGTCAAAGAAACGCTTCCGAAGCTTAATAAATAACGATCTCGAGAGCCCGGCTTCGGCCGGGCTCCTTCTCGATGCGTTTACTTGCGCGGCCATTGTCGCGACAGGATTTCTTTATCCAGGGCCATCCCGATGATGAACTTCACCAATCTCCTGCTCGCAGGGCTGGCGACGGGCGCCATCTATGCGCTTGTTGCGATCGGTTTCACCTTGCTGTGGCAGACCTCGCAAACGATTAACTTTGCGCAAGGCGAATTTGTGATGGTGCCGGCCTTCTTCGCATTGGCCGCGCTGAATGTCGGCATGCCTCTTCCGCTTGCGCTGCTGGTCGGGCTTGGGCTCTCAATGCTTGTCTTGGGTGTTCTGTTTAAACGTTTGCTGGTCGATCCCATGTTGCGACACGGCGTTTTGCCACTTGCGATTTGCACCATGGCTCTGTCGATCTTTCTGAAAGAGACCGTGAAGGAAGTTTATAGCGCGGAGGCATCCCGCTTCCCCTCCTTTTTGCCAGGCGGCAATCTGAGCATCTTCGGCACCACTATTTCAATCCAGAGTCTGTCGATCTTTGTGTTTGCTCTGTGTGTGGTGGTGGCGTTGCAAATGTTTCTTATGCGCACCTCGACAGGGCGGCAAATGCAGGCGACGGCGCAAAATCCTTATGTGGCGAAACTCCTTGGCGTGCCTGTCGAGCGCATGATCCTTTATACATTCCTGATCAATGCCGCTCTTGTTGCGATCGCCTCATTCCTGATCAGCCCTGTCTATCTCGCCAAGTTCTCTGCTGGTGAAACGTTGGGCCTTGCGGCCTTCATTGCCGCGATTGTTGGTGGGTTCAATCAGATCCGCGGTGCGATCGTTGGTGGGCTTTTGCTTGGCGTCGTTGACAATCTCGCCGCGGCCTATGTCTCAACGCAATATCGCGGTGCTGTTCCGTTGTTTCTCCTGATTGCTGTCATCCTATTCCGTCCGCAAGGATTGATGGGCCGCGCAGAGGAGCGCACTGTCTAATGTCACGCTCACTTCTTCTCAAAGGTTTTGGCCTACTCATTGTTGCGGGCCTCATCTTCATTCCGCTGACGCTTAATCGTTATGGCATCTATATTATGAGCCTGTGGGCCATCATGACGATTGCCGCTATGGGCCTCAATCTCACGCTGGGCTATGCGGGTCAGGTTTCGTTAGCGCAGGGCGCATTTGTTGGGTTGGGGGCTTACACCGTCGCCATCATGATGTCCGCTGGCTTCGGTTTTTGGTTGCCGCTTGTTCTCGCGATTGCGATCACCTTCGTTGTCGGCTGGTTGTTAGGCTATCCTGCTTTACGTGTGCAGCATCATTACCTCGCCTTCGTCACGCTTGCTTTTTCTACCCTTGTCTTTCTGGTCTTCCGCAATGAGGAATGGCTAACAAAAGGCATTTACGGAATCATGGGGTTCAAGCGCCCCACGGCGTTTGGTGTTAGCTTTCAAAAGCCCATCGAATTCTATTATTTTACACTGGCCGCGTTGGCTTTGGCCTCGGCCTTTGTCGCGTGGCTTGTTCGTTCCCCTTGGGGACGTGCTTTCCTCGCGTTACGCGAAAATCCTATCCGCGCTCTTTCTTTGGGTGTCGATACGCGGCGTTACACGTTGATGGCTTTTGCGATTGGTTCGGCAATGGGGGGCTTTGCCGGTGCGCTATATGCGCCGCTCGTCGAATTTGTTGATCCAACACCGTTCACGCTCGCCTTGTCGCTTAATCTTTTGATGATGGTGATTGTGGGTGGATCGGGCTTTTTCTTTGGTCCGTTTCTCGGCGCTGCGATCGGCGTGTTGCTGCCGGAATGGCTCCGCTTTGCGCATGGTTGGTATCTCATCATCTATGCTCTGTTCGTGATGATCCTTCTCATCAAGACGCCGACCGGCATTCTTGGCATTATCGAGAATATGATTGCTGCACGGAAAACTCGCGCGGCATCCGCTGCGCGTGCGGCGGCATCGGCCACACTCGATAAGGCGTGAGCGGAGACAGCACCATGGCACGCACACTCCTTGAAGTGCAGGGTATCGTCAAAAAATTTGGTGGCATCACTGCTGTTGACGGTGTCAGTTTCGATGTTCGCGAGGGCGAAATTCTCGGAATCATTGGCCCGAATGGATGCGGAAAATCGACGCTGTTTAATTGTATCTTGGGTCAATTGCCGCCGACCGAAGGGAAAGTCGTTCTTGACGGCAATGATGTGACGGGCTTGCGGCCCTCAGAGCTCAACCGGCGGGGCGTTAGCCGCACATTTCAGCTCTTGCAAGTCTTTCCGCAATTATCGGTGCGCGAAAATCTCATTCTCGCTGGGCAAGAACATAAAGGCACGATGGTGTCGCGTTTGTTTGGACCGCGTGATGCAGGCCTCACACCTGATGCGGAGCAGATGATTGAATTTTTCCGGCTCGGGCATCTTGCAGACGAAAAAGCAGGTGGCCTGAGCTACGGCCAGCAAAAGCTTCTTGATGCCGCGATGGCCTTCATGGCCGGACCGCGCATGGTGTTGCTTGATGAGCCAGCCGGTGGCGTCAATCTCACCATGCTTGGCCATCTTGAGGAGCGGTTGCGCGCTATGAATACAGAACGCGGCGCGACCTTCGTTGTGATTGAGCACAATATGGATTTTGTGATGCGGTTGTGCACGCGTGTGGTGGTTCTGGCTGAAGGCAAGAAGATTGCCGAAGGCACACCGGCTGAAGTGCGTGCCAATCCGCAAGTCATCGACGCCTATTTGGGCCATTGAGGAGCAAGGCGATGATGAAACCCGTTCTCTCAGTGCGCGATGTGGTCGCCGGTTATGGCGAGATGACTATCCTTAATGGCACGACATTCGATGTTATGCCGGGAACAATCACAACCGTCATTGGACCCAATGGAGCCGGTAAATCGACCGTTTTTAAAACGATTTTTGGGATGCTCAAGGCGCGGCAAGGCACCGTGCATTTCAAAGATGCGGATATCACCAACGCATCACCACGCAAATTGCTGGCATTGGGTCTTTGCTACGTCCCCCAGGGCCGCAATATTTTCCCAGAATTGAGTGTGCTGCATAATCTTGAGCTTGGTGGCATTGCGGCGGGTGCAGATGTCAATGTGCCACACCGTGTCGATGCGGTGCTCGAACGCTTTCCCGTTTTGCGGCGTAAAGGTCAGCAACAGGCTGGCACGCTGTCTGGCGGGGAACAAAAGCTTCTTGAAATTGCTCGGTCGCTCTTGCTTGATCCGCAATTAATGCTGATTGACGAGCCGTCCATCGGTCTTTCACCGATCATGGTACAGGAAGTCTTTTCGATCCTCAAAGATCTGCGCGCGAAAGGCGTGTCTATTCTGATGATTGAGCAAAATGCACGATCTGCGCTTGAAATTTCTGATGACGGTCTGGTGCTCGAATTGGGGCGCACCCGTATGCAGGATCGCGCACAGATCTTGCTCAATGATCCGCGGGTTGGCCAATTGTTTCTTGGCGGCGTGATTGAAGATACAGCATCCTGACGAGCGGACGAGGAAATGCCCCAGCTTGTGAAAACGCCCGATACGATTCTGATGGGGCTAATCGGCGCCGGAATTGGTGCGTCGCGGTCACCAACGCTGCATCAAAGTGAAGGACTCGCGCAGGGGTTTCCGACTGTTTATCGGTTGATCGACCTTGACGTGCTCGGGCTTGATGCGGCTGCACTCCCACGCCTTTTGCAAGCAGCGGAGCAAACGGGTTTTCAAGGGCTGAACATCACTTTCCCATGCAAACAAGCAGTCATTCCGCATCTCACCCGGCTTGATCCAGCGGCCGAAGCACTTGGCGCTGTGAACACGGTTGTCCTGAAGAATGGAGAGCGGATCGGTTATAACACCGATTGGTCTGGCTATGCCGAAGCCTTCAAGGTGCATATGCAAGGCGTTGCGCTTGATCGTGTTGTTCAGTTTGGTGCGGGAGGGGCCGGTTCGGCGGTGGCCTATGCTTTGCTCTCCTTGGGTGTGAAGCATCTCACGCTTGTGGAAGCGGAGATTTCACGCGCGCAGCATATTGCTGTTCAATTTGCATCACGCTTTCCCAATGCAACTCTTGATGCGGTGAGCGAGGCCGCCTTGGCCGTGCAGCAGGCTGATGGCGTGGTCAATTGCACTCCGGTTGGGATGGACAAATATCCCGGAACACCATTCCCGACCGCTTGGCTGAAGCCAGCCCAATGGGTGAGCGAGATCATTTATTTTCCGCTTGAAACGCCTTTGTTGCGTGATGCGCGGGCATTGGGCTGTCGCACAATTGATGGCAGCGGCATGAATGTCTACCAGGCGGCTGAGGCCTTCCGGATCATCACAGGATTAACACCTGACCCGCAGCGCATGCGCGGATTTTTCGATGCCTGCTGACCGCGCCTGCGATGTGTTGGTGATCGGTTCGGGAGCTGGTGGGCTCTCGGCGGCGGTCACCGCGGCGTGGCACGGGCTCGATGTAATCGTTGCAGAAAAAGATAAGGTGTGCGGCGGCGCTTCCGCATGGTCGGGCGGATGGATGTGGATTCCGCGCAATCCGCTCGCCATCCGCGCTGGGATCGTTGAAGACGAAGATGCGCCGCGAACTTATTTGCAGCATGAACTTGGCAATTATTTCGACGCAGAACGGGTTGATGCTTTTCTGAAAAATGGCTCCGAAATGGTTTCCTTCTTCGAACGTGAAACCGAACTGCAATTTGCTGATGGGAATGGCATTGCCGATATACATGGCCATACGCCCGGCGCAGGTACGGGCGGGCGCTCAGTGATTGCAGCGCCCTTTGATGGACGCGCTTTAGGCGAGATGATCCATTTGCTCCGGCCGCCCATGCGGGAAACCGCGCTGTTTGATATGCCGATTCAAGCTGGCCCGGATCTGGCTGCTTTTTTGAACGCCACGCGTTCAATGAAATCAGCTGCGCATGTTGCTAAACGATTGCTCAAGCATGCACGCGATCTCGCCTTGCACGGGCGCGCGATGCAACTTGTTAATGGAAGCGCGTTAGTGGGGCGCCTGCTTGCGAGCGCCGCTCGGACCAATGTAACGATTTGCACGCAGATGCGGGCTCTCCGTATTTTCGTTACGGAAGAGCGCGTTAGCGGCGCTGTTTTCGAAACACAGAATGGCGAAATATCGGTCCATGCGCGGCTTGGTGTTGTTTTGGCAACTGGCGGATTTCCGCATGATGCTGAACGTCGCAAAGCGCTTTTCGCCCATGCGCCGACGGGGCAGGAGCATTGGAGTGTAGCGGCACCCGGTGCGACGGGGGATGGTCTGCGTCTCGCCGAGGCTGTGGGAGCTGTGGTTGAAACAAATATTGCCGCAGCGGGCGCATGGTGTCCTGTATCACTGGTTCCGCATGCGGATGGCACGACAGGCCATTTCCCTCATATTATTGATCGGGCAAAGCCGGGGTTGATCGGCGTTTTGAGAAATGGGCAGCGTTTTACCAACGAGGCCGATGGTTATTACGACTATGTTGCCGCAATGTTGGCCGCGACGCCTGCAGGTGAGACGCCGGAAAGCTGGCTCATTTGCGATCACCGTTTCCAGCGTCGCTATGGCCTTGGCTATAGTCGTCCAGCACCCATGCCGATCCGACGGCTCATCGATGCTGGCTATTTAATCGCGGCTCAAACGATTGGCGATTTGGCGCAACGCTGCGGAATCGATGTCGCTGGCTTGGAAAAGACAATCGCAGACTTCAACCTTCATGCTGTTGCTGGACGCGACCCGGCCTTTGGGCGTGGGGAAACGCTTTACAATCGAAAGAATGGTGATCCAACGCATGGGCCAAATCCTTGCGTGGCGCCGCTCGTCAAAGCTCCTTTTTATGCTGTCCGGGTCGTGCCTGGCAGTTTTGGCACCTTTGCCGGGCTGCGAACGGATTCTTCTGCTCGTGTGCTGGATCAGGATGGGGCGCGAATAGCCGGCCTCTACGCCGTCGGCACTGACATGGCGAGTGTCATGGGTGGCTATTATCCAGCCGGCGGTATTAATCTCGGCCCTGCGATGACATTCGGCTACATTGCGGGTCGCTCTATGGCCGAAGAGCGAGGCGGGGCATGACACGTCTACTATCCCTGGCGCATCTGACCGCGCTCGAAACACCGCCACCGGATCTCATCCGTATGGCTGCTGAGGCGGGATTTGGCGGCGCGGGTCTCCGCCTCATCGGCTTATCAGCTGAGGCGACCGCATGGCCCTTGATGAATGACGCCGCTTTGATGCGCGAAACGCAACGGGCCTGCCGTGAGACAGGGTTGATCGTTCCCGATATTGAATTCATTCGCCTCACGCCAGAGCTTGATGTCGCAACGCTCGAATCATTCATGGCGGCTGGAGCAGCACTTGGTGCCAAGCACGTTATCTCCGCACCTTATGATCCCGATTTCGTAAGGCTGGCCGATAAGCTCGCAGCCCTTCAGGCGCTGGCCTCTCGCTATGGCCTTTCCACCGTGATCGAATTCTTCCCATGGACACATGTGAAAGATCTTGCGACGGCGCTTTCTGTGGTTGATGCGACAAGAGATCCTCGCATTGGTGTTTTGGTCGACTCCTTGCACTTCGATCGGAGCGGTGCGCCTTGGGATGAACTTGCGCGGGTTGCGCCTTCGTGCTTGCCTTTTGTTCATTTGGCTGATGCAGCACCTCTCACTGCCTCAACAAACGAAGCGCTCATTTTTGTCGCGCGTGAAAATCGATTGGCGCCGGGGGAAGGAGCTATTGATCTCGTTCGTTTCCTGAACACAGTGCCCGCCGACATCCCTCTTTCGGTTGAAGTGCCCAATTCGGCGCGCCTGCAAGATTTAGGGCCCGCGCAGTGGATAGCCCATGTCAGCCGCGCTACGCGGCGTCTCCTGCAATCGGTTGGAGCACAAGCGGAGGGTCGCTCATGATTCCGGCGATTGCCACGGTTTGTCTTTCTGGAACCTTGCCTGAAAAATTGCATGCTATTGCACAGGCTGGTTTCAAAGATGTGGAGATTTTCGAGAGCGATCTCATCGCCTATCACGGTTCACCTGCTGATGTGAAACGGTTATGTGATGATCTTGGTCTCAACATCATCACAGTCCAGCCCTTTCGTGATTTTGAGGGTTATGATGAACCGCGTCGCGGTAAGACATTTGACCGCGTCGAGCGCAAATTCGATCTTCTGCAGGCCCTTGGCGCGGATCTTCTTTTTGTGTGTTCGAGCGTTTCGCCCGAGGCGCATGGCGGCATTGAAAGGCTGTCAGCAGATTTTAATGAGCTCGGTGAACGTGCTGCAAAACGCGGTTTGCGGGCTGGATTTGAAGCGCTCGCTTGGGGGCGTTTTGTGCATGATTACCGGGATGCATGGGAAATTGTCCGGCGTGCCGCGCATCCGTCCGTTGGCCTGATCCTGGATTCTTTCCATATATTAGCGCGTGGTACGGAGCTCCAATCCATGGCAGCAATCCCTGCCGATCGGGTCTTCTTTGTGCAGATTGCTGACGCACCTAAATTGGATCTCGATTACCTGTCTTGGAGCCGTCATTGGCGGTGTATGCCGGGACAGGGTGAGCTGGATCTATCCGGTTTCATGGATGCGCTTGGCGCGATGAATTATCGCGGGCCTTTATCGCTCGAAATTTTTAATGATCGTTTTAGAGCAGGATCAGCACGCTCTGTTGCGATTGATGGTCGCCGTTCTCTGATTGCGCTGATCGATGACGCATCGAAAAGAGCCAAGCGAGCGCTTGGCCGTATGGAGCCACTGCCGCTGCGGCCGACGGTGAAGGCCGTCGAGTTTGTTGAATTTTCGGTCGATGAGGCAGAGCGTCATCAATTTTATGCGCTTTTGCGCGGTCTTGGTTTCACGCTCAGCGGTAAGCATCGTTCCAAAGATGTCGTTTTGTTCAAGCAGGGTGATATTCGCATTGTCGTGAATAGCGACAAGGAAGGTTTCGCGCACAGTTACAATATGAGCCATGGAACATCGGTCTGTGCTATCGCCCTGCGCGTTTCAGACGCGCAGACCACAGTTGCGCGTGCGGAGGCTCTCTTGGAAGAGCCCTATGCCGGAGCGATTGGGCCCGGCGAACTCGCTCTGCCAGCGGTTCGCGGGCTGGGCGGGAGCCTTATCTATTTTGTTGATGATCAATCCGAGTTGTCGCGTTGGGCTGATGTTGATTTTGAGGCTTGCACGGATGAGCCGAGTGATGTGGGTTTGCGGTCAATCGATCATATTTCGCAAACCATGCAATATGAAGAAATGCTGACTTGGGTGCTTTACTATACCTCTCTGCTCACGACTCAAAAACTGCCCGCGCAAGCCGTGATGGACCCGGGTGGTGTGGTGCAGAGTCAGGTTATCGAGGCGGGCATTGATGATAATCGGGGTGGCTTACGTCTTGTTCTCAATGGATCACAGAGCCATCGCACCCTATCGTCACGCTTCGTAACCGAATTTTTTGGCTCGGGTGTGCAGCATATCGCATTTGAAACCGACGATATCATAACAACGATGGAGCGGCTTGTTGCCCATGGGGTAGCAATCCTGCCGATCCCCGATAATTATTATGATGATCTTGATGCCAAGCTCGAATTTGATGATGCATCATTGGCCAAGTTAAAAAAATTGAACATCATGTTCGATCGTGACGCCAAGGGCACATTTTTTCAGGCTTATACGCAATCGTTGCCCGGTGGTCTTTTCTTCGAAATCGTGCAACGCAATCAGTATACGGGTTATGGTGCTCCTAACGCGGCAATCCGACTTGTCGCACAGGCGCGTCTTATTCGTCCCGACACGCTTCCTCGCCGCTGAAGGTCAATGGAGATCAGGCCATGTCAGAATTCTATCAGTGGGATCGGGCAATCCAGCCGAAAGCCTTCACGCCCGATTACAAGACATCGGTTCTGCGTTCGCCAAAAGCAGCGCTTTTGTCATTAGAGAATTCGCTGAGCGAGGTAACTGGTCCTGTCTTCAATCATCATGACATTGGGCCGCTCGATCATGATTTGATCCGCAATTATGCGCATGGCGGCGATCCGATCGGTGAGCGCATCATCGTACATGGTCGCATTCTTGATGAAAATGGACGACCGGTTCCACACACCTTGATCGAATTCTGGCAGGCTAATGCTGGTGGCCGCTATCGGCACAAGAAAGATACTTATCTCGCTCCGATCGATCCCAATTTTGGAGGGTGCGGACGGTGTCTCAGCGATGACAATGGTGCTTATTTTTTCCGAACCATTAAGCCCGGCCCTTATCCGTGGCGGAATTACGTCAACAGTTGGCGGCCAGCCCATATTCATTTTTCGATTTTTGGTTCGGGGTTCTCACAACGTCTGATCACACAGATGTATTTTGAGGGCGATCCTTTGATCAAACTCTGTCCGATCGTTCAAACGATCACGGATCCAGCAGCTGTTGAGCGGCTGATAGCGCCGCTTGATTTAAATGCTTCGGTTCCACTTGATACGCTGGCTTATCGCTTTGATATCGTTCTGCGTGGCACTCGCTCCACCTTGTTCGAAAATCGCTTGGAAGGAAACTGAGCCATGCCGCAGGAATTGAACTATCTCAAACAGACGGCATCACAAACAGCTGGACCTTATGTACATATCGGCCTTGCGCCCGGCCGTGCAGGGTTTGACATTTTTGATCATAATTTTGGGCATATCATGGTTACACCCCAGACCGTGGGTGAGCGCATAATTATTGAAGGCCTTGTTTTGGACGGAACTGGCACGCCAATGCGCGATGCGCTGGTCGAATTATGGCAGGCGAATGCGGCTGGTAAATATAATAATCCAGCCGATACGCAGAACAAACCTATCGATCCGCATTTTCGTGGATGGGGTCGTTCACCCTGTGATTTCGAAACAGGGTTCTACCGTTTCGAAACCATCAAACCAGGCCAAGTGATGGGGCGCAATGGGAAGCCTATGGCCCCTCATGTCAGTCTTTGGATTGTGGCGCGCGGGATCAATATTGGCTTGCAAACGCGGGCTTATTTTTCTGATGAAGAGGCGGCCAATGCTGCTGATCCCATCCTGAATCTTGTGGAGCAAGATAAGCGGCGTAAAACATTAATCGCATCTCGTTCGGAACGTGATGGTCAAGCCGTTTATCGGTTTGACATCGTCTTTCAGGGCGAGAACGAAACCGTATTTTTTGACGTTTAACCATCATGGCTTTCTCCTCACTCGACTCGACGTTGACGGGTCCGCTTTTTCGGACAGCAGAAATGGCCGCGATCTTCTCTGATCGGGCGCGTCTGCAAGCGATGCTCCGCGTTGAAGCGGCGTTGGCGCGTGCTCAGGCACAGCATAGTCTCGTGCCGGCTGAACTCGCTGACGCCATCGTTGCCTTATCAATTGATCGCCTTGATTTTGATGCCCTCGGCCATGCGACAGCCTTGTCGGGCGTGCCGGTAATCCCTTTTGTCAAAGCTGTTCAAAAGCAATTGCCGCCTGATCTGGAAACCTATTTCCATTTTGGGGCCACAACGCAGGATATCGCGGATACGGCTTTGGCGCTGCAGATGCGCGATGCCTTGAGGCTGGTCGCGCAAGACCTTGCCTCCGTCATCACGGCGCTTGCGATTATGGCCGAGAGATATCGCGCAACGCCCTGTATGGGCCGTACCTATCTCCAGCATGCGGCGCCAATCACCTTTGGTTTCAAGATTGCCGCGCGTTTGGCAGGTCTTTGTGACCTTGCCGCGCAATTACCTGAATTATCCGCTGCGTCGCTTTGTGTCTCGCTCGGCGGCCCTGTGGGGACGCTCACGGCGTTCGGTGAGCAAGGGCCTGCGATTGTGAGGGCTTTTGCGCGCGATCTCAATTTATTGGCCCCTGTCATCGCCATGCATACGCAACGCGTGCCGATGGTTTCACTGGCGACGTGGCTTGCTGCGCTTTGTGGTGCGCTGGGTGCATGGGGGCAGGATATTGTCCATCTCGCCTCCACGGAAGTAGGCGAAGTCAGCGAGCCTTATGTGGCTGGGCGTGGTGGATCATCAGCCATGCCACATAAGGCTCGCTGACTTCGCCTACTTCCGTGGAGGCGAGATGGACAATATCC
>VERN01000292.1 GCA_018882635.1 Beijerinckiaceae bacterium
CGGTCCGTCCGGCCTCGGCGTGCGCGCTTCTTCTTGGCCTTCTGCTCCTTAGCCGCCCCTGAGGGCCGGCCGGGCTATGCCTGGGCGCTCAGGGGAATGACGGCAAACCAGCTTTCCAATTCTGGCGCCTCCAACCATAACGGCGCCCCCAGCAAGGAATGATCCCGATGTCTAAGGACCGCGTCCTCATTTTCGACACCACGTTGCGCGACGGCGAGCAATGCCCCGGCGCCTCGATGACGCTTGAAGAAAAACTGCAAGTCGCCGAGCTGCTCGATGATATGGGCGTTGATATCATCGAAGCCGGCTTTCCGATAGCCTCGAATGGCGATTTTGAATCCGTCACGGAAATTGCCAAAATCGTGAAGCAGGCGAGCGTGTGCGGATTGGCGCGCGCTGGGCAGAAAGATATCGACCGCGCCGGTGATGCTGTGCGCCATGCGGTGCGCCCGCGCATCCATACTTTCATTTCCACATCGCCTCTGCACATGAAATACAAGCTGCAGATGGATCCCGAAAAAGTGCTTGAGATGGTGTCGCAATCGGTCACCCGAGCGCGCAATCTCGTGGCCGATGTCGAATGGTCGGCGGAAGACGGCACGCGCACCGAGCATGATTTCCTCTGCCGCTGCGTTGAAGCGGCGATCAAAGCTGGTGCAACAACGATCAACATTCCTGATACGGTGGGCTACACCGTGCCGGAAGAATATCGCGCGCTGTTCCAGATGCTGCGTAATCGCGTGCCGAATGCCGATAAGGCGATCTTCTCCGTGCATTGCCATAATGACCTCGGCATGGCGGTGGCGAATTCTCTCGCCGGTGTTGAAGGTGGCGCACGGCAGATTGAATGCACCATCAATGGCATTGGCGAGCGGGCTGGTAATGCCGCGCTTGAAGAAGCTGTGATGGCGATCAAGACGCGCGGCGATGTTTTGAATTATGAAACTGGCATCGACACAACGATGCTGACGCGCGCCTCAAAGCTCGTTTCTGCGGTGACATCGTTCCCTGTGCAATACAACAAGGCCATTGTTGGCCGGAATGCGTTTGCGCATGAGAGCGGCATCCATCAAGACGGTATGCTCAAAAACACCCAAACCTACGAAATCATGACACCGGAATCCGTCGGTGTGTCGAAGACGTCGTTGGTGATGGGCAAGCATTCTGGCCGCCATGCCTTCCGCGAAAAGCTGAAAGAGCTCGGTTATGAATTGGGCGAGAATGCACTGGAAGATGTGTTCAAGCGCTTCAAGGATTTGGCCGACCGCAAAAAGCATGTCTATGACGAAGACATCGAAGCGCTTGTCGATGAGGGTGTGCATGCAGGCGAAGACCGCTACAAGCTTGTGGCGTTGACGGTCATCGCCGGAACACAAGGCCCGCAACTCGCGACGCTGACGCTCGATATTGATGGCCAACACAAGACGGTGCAATCGTCGGGCAATGGCCCGGTGGATGCAACCTTTGCGGCGATCAAGGCGCTGTTGCCGCATGAGGCAAAGCTGGAGCTCTACCAGGTGCAAGCCGTGACCGAAGGAACGGATGCTCAGGCCGAGGTCTCTGTGCGTCTCGGCGAGGAAGGCAGCTCGGTGACCGCACGTGCTGCCGATCCTGATACGCTTGCTGCTTCGGCGCGGGCCTATCTCTCTGCCCTCAACAAGCTTGCGCATCGCGCCAGCCGTAGCGGCAATGAGCGTCGTTTGCATTCAACGGCACCGCTCGGCGGCGTCTAAGCTGCGTATTCGGCTCCGGATGCTTGTGCCCCGTAAGGGGCATTCGCCGGCTGCCCTCTGTCTGATCAAGCCCGCGCCACGCGGCGCGGGCGCTTTTGTCAGTCCATCGCGCTTGGATCATCAAACGCGCCGGTTTTCCCCGGCCTAACGCGCGTTTTGGACTGGACAGGGCAGAGGCGCTTTGTTAATCACCGGCTCGCAAGCGGGCGGGCCCTTCGGGGCCCTGGTCTTTTTCTGAAAAGGCCCTGCCCGACACTTTCGATGGGCGCATAGCTCAGTTGGTAGAGCAGCTGACTCTTAATCAGCGGGTCCTAGGTTCGAGCCCTAGTGCGCCCACCATCGAAAGCCCTCCAGACCAGCCGTACCCTTGACGACCATCTCCGATGGTTTGGTGATCTATTCGCGTCATCCGGAAACCAGACCGCCATCGACGATGAGGTTTTGCCCCGTAATGGCGCGGGCCCACGGAGAGGCAAAAAACAAAACAGCGTCGGCCATTTCTTCCGGCGTTGTCACGTGACCGAGCGGTGTTTGCGCAGCGATTATGTCAAACACGGCTTCAGGTGTAGCGCGGCTTGCATCGGTTGTGCGCAGAAGTCCACCTGACACCATATTGACGGTGACGCCAAGCGGGCCAAGCTCGCGCGCCGCCGTGCGCGTCAAGGCAAGAAGTGCACCCTTCGCGGCTGTATATTCATGATAGGGAACAACAGGATTTTGCATGAGATTGGTCCCGATCAAGATCACGCGACCAAAGCTGCTTGCTTTAAAATGGGGCCTGAGGGCTTGAATGCACAAAAGAGCCCCGCCGACAGCCGTTTCAGTCTGTTGTGCTATTTCGCTCCAATTGAGCTGATCAAGACGTTTGCGCGCATCACCGTTGAAGGAATAATCCGCTAATGCATTATGCACCAAGATGTTTGGCATTCCGAATTTTAAATCGATTGCCGACATCATGG
>VERN01000084.1 GCA_018882635.1 Beijerinckiaceae bacterium
CGTCTATATGGATACACCGGGCTATGACCCCGTGTCCGCGACAGGGCAGGTGGCAGGGGGCGCCAATATGCTCTGCTTCACCACGGGGCGTGGCTCGGCCTATGGCTGTAAGCCGACACCCTCGATCAAATTGGCGACAAATTCGGAAATCTTTCGCCGCATGATCGACGATATGGACATCAATTGCGGCGATGTGCTCGACGGGGTCTCGATTGAAGACAAGGGCCGTGAGATCTTTGAGATGATCCTTCGTGTCGCCTCAGGCGAGCGCTCAAAATCAGAAGAACTGGGCTATGGCGACGCCGAATTCGTGCCCTGGACGGTTGGCGCCACCATGTAAATGCTGCACTGCAAAAAATAACCAACCAAACCCGGCGCTCGCGCCGGGTTTTTGTTTGGGACATGCCATAACTGTCATTGAAGTGTCGCAGATCTTTCATGTTAAGATGAAAGACCGGGCCGCACGCGATGCAAACCCGCCTCTCAGGGCGGGCTCGAAGCCCGACAGGGGAGGTTTTTTATGAAGACACTCAAGATTGCCGTTTCATTGGCCGCTATGTCTCTGGCAGCGCCCGCTCTGGCGCAGACCGAGATTCAGTGGTGGCACGCGATGACCGGCGCCAACAATGACGTGATCGTCAAGCTTGCTGACGAATTCAACGCCTCGCAAAAAGACTATAAGGTCGTCCCGGTTTTCAAAGGCTCTTATGCCGACACAATGAACGCCGGCATCGCGGCATTCCGTGCGGGCAATGCACCCCACATCATGCAGGTGTTTGAAGTCGGCACTGCAACCATGATGGCCGCCAAGGGTGCGGTAAAGCCCGTGCAACAGATGATGACCGAAGCGGGTGAGAAATTCGACCCGAAGAGCTATCTGCCAGCGATCAGCGGTTATTACTCGACAGCCAAGGGCGAGATGCTCTCTTTCCCGTTCAATTCGTCTTCAATGGTGATGTGGGTCAACAAAGATGCGCTCGCCAAAGCGGGCGTGAGCGCAATCCCGAAGACGTGGCCGGAAGTGTTTGACGCGGCCAAGAAGTTGAAGGCTGCTGGCTACGCCACATGCGGGTTCTCAACCGGTTGGACCACGTGGGCTAATCTTGAGCAGCTCTCGGCTTGGCACAATGTGCCCCTCGCAACCAAGGCCAATGGTCTTGATGGCTTTGATACGGAGTTGAAGTTCAACGGGCCGTTGCAGGTGCGCCATCTCGAAAATCTCGTCGAGTTGCAGAAAGACAAGACATTCGATTATTCGGGCCGTACCAACACGGGTGAAGGGCGCTTCACATCGGGTGAATGCCCAATCTTCCTCACATCATCCGCCTTCTTCGGCAATGTGAAGGCCAACGCGAAATTCGCATTCGCCGCGGCACCCATGCCTTATTATCCGGATGTTGCGGGCGCACCTCAGAACTCAATCATCGGTGGCGCGTCGCTCTGGGTGATGGGTGGCAAGAAGCCTGATGAATACAAGGGCGTGGCGAAATTCTTCAACTTCCTGTCGGATACGGATCGTCAGGCTAAGCTGCACATTGAATCGGGTTACCTCCCGATCACGAAGGCAGCTTACGACAAGGTGAAAGCGTCGGGCTTCTATAAAGACAACCCGGATCGCGAAACACCTCTTCTTGAACTGACTAACAAAGAGCCGACCGATAATTCGCGGGGTCTGCGCCTTGGGAACATGGTGCAAATGCGCGATGATTGGTCAGAAGAAATCGAAGCAGCACTCGCCGGCAAAAAGAGCGCCAAGCAGGCGCTTGACGATGCTGTCACGCGCGGCAACCAGACGCTGCGCCAGTTCGAGCGCACGGCTAACCGCTAAGCGGTTTGCTCGAAGGGGCGGAGAGCAATCTCCGCCCTCTTGACGCCATGGATAAGCGCACAGCTTTCAATAATCGGTGGCTACCCCTGTTGCTGCTTCTGCCGCAGCTGGTGATTACGCTTGTCTTTTTCTACTGGCCCGCATCGCAAGCAGTGTGGTCGTCCTTCCGCATTGAAGATGCGTTCGGCACCACGACTGAGTTTGTTGGTCTCGAGAATTATCAGGTTTTGTTCCAGACCCCGGCCTATTATCAGGCCATGCTAACCACGTTGATTTTCTCAAGTGCTGTGGCGTTCTTATCGCTTTCCATTGCGCTTTTATTGGCCGTTATGGCTGATCGTGAATTGCGCGGTGGCGGTGTTTATCGCACGCTTTTGATTTGGCCTTATGCTGTCGCGCCTGCCATTGCCGGTGTCTTATGGTATTTCATGTTCCAGCCATCTCTGGGCATGGTGGCGCGCGGGTTGCGCGGGATGGGTTATGATTGGAACCCTCTGCTGAATGGCAATCAAGCGCTCCTGCTCGTGATCGGCGCCGCAACATGGAAGCAGATTTCTTACAATTTCTTGTTCTTCCTCGCAGGCCTGCAATCGATACCAAAAAGCCTGATTGAATCTGCCGCGATTGATGGTGCGCGCCCGGCGCGCCGCTTCTGGACCATCATTTTTCCGCTCTTGTCGCCGACCGCCTTCTTCTTGCTCGTCGTTAATGTGGTCTATGTGTTTTTCGACACATTTGGGATTATCGATGCGGTCACGGGCGGTGGCCCATCGAAGGCCACAACGACATTGGTCTATAAAGTGTTTGCCGATGGCCGACTCGGTGGTGACCTTGGCGGCTCGGCCGCACAATCGGTGATCTTGATGGTGATCGTCATCGCGCTCACGGCGGTTCAATTCCGCTATGTTGAGCGGCGCGTAAATTATTGAGGGCGCACCATGGTTGAAAATCGCCATTGGTTTTTCCGCCTCTTGCCCCATGTGGTGCTATCGATCGGCGTTTTTATCGTGGCATTCCCTGTCTATGTGGCATTTGTCGGCTCAACGCTCGACGCTGCGACGATTGCCAATGGCCAGATGGGTTTGATCCCCGGCTCTCATATGTTTGAGAATTATTACCGAACGCTTTTTGTGGGAACCGCAGGCACGACGCGCCAGCCGGTGCTTGCCATGATGCTGAACTCGTTCGTGATGGCCGTGACCATTGCGGGCGGCAAGATCATTATCTCAATCTTATCGGCCTATGCGGTCGTCTATTATCATTTCCCTTTCCGCATGGCTGCCTTCTGGTTGATTTTTGTGACGCTCATGTTGCCGGTGGAGGTGCGTATTTACCCCACTTATAAGATCGTCGCTGATCTCGGCATGTTGGATACCTATGCTGGCCTTGCCGTCCCTCTCATCGCGTCAGCCACCGGCACATTGCTGTTTCGCCAGTTTTTTATGACGATCCCCGATGAATTGATGGAAGCCTCGCAGATCGATGGTGCAGGCCCGGTCCGCTTTTTCATTGATACTGTGCTGCCGCTTTCAATCACGACGATTGCTGCGCTCTTCGTCATTCAATTCATCTATGGCTGGAATCAATATCTCTGGCCCTTGCTGATTACGACACGCGACAGCATGCAAACCATCGTGATCGGCATCAAAAAAATGATTGTCACGCAGGACGCGCTGACGGAATGGCAACTGGCGATGACAACCGCGGTTCTGGCGATGCTGCCACCCGTTGCCGTTGTCATTCTTATGCAAAAGCTATTCGTGCGCGGCCTCGTCGAGACTGAAAAATAAGGGCAAAGAGCATGGCGGGCGTCACCCTCAATACGGTGCGGAAGACCTATCAAGGCGGCGTTGAAGCTGTGAAAGGGGTTTCTTTTGCCGTTCCCGATGGCGCCTTTTGCGTGCTTGTTGGTCCGTCTGGCTGCGGTAAATCCACGCTTTTGCGCATGGTCGCGGGCCTTGAGCGGATCACTTCGGGCGAGATCGCGATTGGTGATCGCATTGTGAATGAGATCGAACCGGCCGAGCGCGACATTGCGATGGTGTTTCAGAATTATGCGCTCTATCCGCATATGAGCGTCTATGACAACATCGCCTATGGTCTGAAAAACCGCAAAACACCAAAAGATGAAATTGATCGCCGTGTCCGTGAAGCGGCAAAAATTTTGGCAATTGAGCCCCTTCTTGATCGCAAGCCACGCCAATTATCGGGTGGTCAGCGTCAACGTGTTGCGATGGGGCGTGCCATTGTCCGCAAGCCTCAAGTTTTCTTGTTTGACGAGCCGCTCTCCAATCTTGATGCCAAATTGCGCGTCCAAATGCGCGTGGAGATCAAGAAACTTCAGAAGGCCTTCGGTATCACGGCGATCTATGTCACGCATGACCAGGTTGAGGCGATGACGATGTCAGACATTCTCGTCGTCATGAATGGTGGTGAAGTCGAACAGATCGGGACGCCCTCTGAAATTTATCGTCATCCCGCGACGCGTTTTGTGGCCACCTTTATCGGCTCACCGCCTATGAATTTGATCCCTGGTGAAATGATGGCGGATGGCCATGTGAGGGCTGGTGAGGCCCAATTCCGCTTGCCGCCGCATCCTTTTGCACCAGGGCGCGCAGTTGAGGTTGGCCTGCGGCCAGAAGATATCGTTTTGGGGCAAAGCGAGAATGCCTTTCCGTTGAAGGTCGATTTTCTCGAAGAGCTCGGTGCCACACAGCTTGTCTATGGCCGCCTCAATGGTGCTCAGCTGATTGCTCAGGTGCCTTCGGGCAGTGTGGCGGAGGCTGGAGGCACCCTGTCCTTTGGCATCGCGGCAGAACGGCTTCATATTTTTGATCCCGCCACTGGCCGTCGCGCGGTCTAGGTTTTAGGCCTAATCTCCGCTAAACCTGCGGCGGTTGTGAAGGCGGAGGTGCATATGTCGGTTACCATTGATGGCGTGAAGCTCAAGGCTGAGGGCGTGCTGCGGGTCGCGCGGCGCGGGGCGAATGGCCGCTTTGAGAAGGCCGTCCTTGATAAAAAAGCGCGCGAAAAAATCGCCGCCACGCGCGCCTTCATTGATTCCAATTGGATGCATGACGAAGCGCCGTTGATGTATGCCTTCAACACGGGCGTGGGTCTCTTCAAAGATCAGCGCGTCTTGATGGCCGATATGATCGAATATCAAACCAAGACCATTTTTGCGCATGCGACGGGTATCGGCGAGCCGCTTCCCGAAGATGCCACGCGCGCGATCATGCTCTTGCGTGCGAATGCATTTGCCTCAAACTATTCAGGACCACGCGTTGAAGTCGTCGATCGCCTGCTCGATTTCCTCAATAAGGAATTGCATCCCGTCATCCCGATGAAGGGATCGGTCGGTGCATCGGGTGATCTCGCGCCGCTCGCCCACATGGCGGGTGCGCTTTGTGGCTTTCCTGAAGCCGAGATTATCTACAAGGGCAAGCGCATGCCAGCGCGTGAAGCTATTGCAAAGGCAGGCCTTGATCCAGATTTTCCGCTCGGCGCGAAAGATGCGTCAGCATTGATCAACGGGTCAACCGTGTCACTCGCGATTGGCGTGCTCGCTTGGTGGGATTCGTGCAATGCCTTGAAGAACGCCAATATCTCTCTGTGCCTGACCTTGGAAGCGATGCGTGGCGAATTGGCCGCGTTCGATCCGCGTGTGCATGCAGCCCGTCCGCATATTGGCCAGAAAAAAGTCGCAGCGAATGTCGTGAAGATCACGCAGGGCTCGAAGCGCTGTTCAGAAGCGGCGCGCGTCACAATCTATCCGGATGAAGCACGTCAGCCCGGCAAGCCACCGGCGCCGCGCGTGCAGGATGTCTATTCACTCCGCTGCGCCCCGCAGGTACATGGGCCGGTCGTCGATGCGCTCGAATATGTCGGTAAAATTCTGGCTACTGAAATCAATTCCGCCACTGACAATCCGTTGATTTTCGAAAATGATGATGGCTCGTCCGTCATCATTTCGGGAGGCCATTTCCATGGCCAATATGTCGCTCAAGCGATGGATGTTCTTGCCATCGCTATGGCTGATCTCGGCTCCATTTGTGAGCGCCGCTTGGCGCGCCTGATTGATCCAACCATGAGCTATGGCCTGCCGCGGAATCTGCTGGCGGGTAAACGCGGGCTCAATACCGGTTTTGCCACTGTGCAATGCTCAATGTCAGCGCTTGTGATGGAAAACCGGACATTATCGATGCCGGGGTCGGTTGATTCGATTCCGGGGAAGAGCAATGCGGAAGATCATGTCTCGAATTCAACCTGGTGTGCGCGCAAAGCACGCACCATTGTTGAAAACACCGAGCAGATCGTGGCCGGCGAATTGTTGATGGCCGCACAAGCGCTCACACTCATTGAAGATCTCGCAAAAGATCATCCGATCGGCAAAGGCTCGCAGGCCGCGATGGTGGCCATTCGCGCGCGGATAGAACCGGCCTTATCGGGCGATCGCTGGTATGCCACCGAAATGCGCGATGCGCTTGATCTCGTCCGTCAGGGTGAGGTTGTGGCAGCCGTTGAAGCGAGTGTGGGTCCGCTCGCCTGATCAGGCGCGATAATGCCGAACGAAATCGAGGAGGATCGCGATGGCGAGGCCAGCATCCTCTTCGGTCATCGATTCTGCCGGGTTGTGGCTGATCCCATCTTTGCAGCGCACGAACAACATACCCATCGGACAGAGCGCACCCATCACCATCGCATCATGACCTGCGCCTGAGGGTAGATAACGCGCCTCCATTTGCCGCGCTTCGATCGCGGCTGCCAACCCTTGCATGATGGCTTCGGAAGCGGGCGCGGCCGGTGCATCATAAAAGGGCTGAATATCGACTGTGACGTGTCGGCGTGCAGCAATACTGCGTAATGCTGCTTCGATATCAGCAACAAGTTGCTGGCGCACCGCATCTTTCGGTGCGCGCGCATCAACCGTAAAGCGTACACGGCCCGGAATAACATTCACCGCGCCGGGCTCCACTTGCATCTGCCCAATAGTCGCAACACCATTCTCCGCCTTTGCGCCGAGTTTTTCGATGGCAAGCGCCATTTCTGATGCTGCGATCAACGCGTCCTTGCGCAAGGCCATCGGCACTGTGCCAGCATGGCCAGCTTCACCCGTTACGATGATGCGGCGACGTGATGCGCCGCTGATCGCAGTGACGATTCCGACCGGGCGATTTTCCTGATCGAGCACCGGCCCTTGCTCGATATGCATTTCGACATAACCGATAACATCTTCTTTTTTGCGGGCGATACCAGCGATGGCATCAGGATTGCCGCCAAAAGCAATCAGTGCTTCACGTAACGAGATGCCATTCTCGTCACGTCCGTCGAGCGTTGTATAATCAAATGACCCAGCAATAGCGCGTGAGGAGGAGAGGTTCGACGGAAAGCGCACATTCTCTTCATCACCAAAGGCCAAAACCTCAATGGCAAAATCGAGACGCTCACCGGCCTCGTGCAAAGCTTCAACAACGCCAATCCCGGCGATGACGCCCAGCATTCCGTCAAACGATCCGGCATCCTTCACCGTATCGATGTGAGAACCGATCAGCAGGGCAGGGCGACCAACGCTTTGCCCTTCATAACGGCCGACAACTGTGCCGAGCGCATCGATATGGACGGCGTCAAAGCCCGCTTCACGCATCATCAGGGCCACCGCATCGACGGCCTTGCGATGAGCAGCTGAAAGGTAGAGGCGCTCAAGATGATCGGGATGGTCGGAATAGGCGTTCAACGCGTTAAGCCGCGCAAAAGCCTGTGCGCCGAGGCGCTTGGTATCGTTGGTGATCATGATTGAAAACTAACGCGTCGCGGCTGCGGGTTCAACATAGGCCCATCAACGGCGCAAGGTGAGTGCGTTGACCACCACGCTGAAACTCGAAAGCGCCATGGCTGCGCCTGCAAAAACGGGTGAGAGATAGCCCAATGCCGCTAATGGAATACCGACGACATTGTAAGCAAAAGCCCAGAACAGGCCGCGTTTGATCGTTGCTCCTGTCCGTCGCGCCAAGCGGATCGCTTCAGGAACCAGCAAGGGCTCATTCCGCATCAAAGTCAGCCCCGCCGTTTTGATCGCAACATCAGTGCCGCCGCCCATTGCGATACCTACTGACGCTGCTGCAAGGGCAGGCGCATCATTGATTCCATCTCCAACCATCGCAACAACAGCGCCAGCGGCGATCGCCTCGCGCACAATCCGCTCTTTGTCGTCGGGTCGCGCCTCTGCAATCACGTGATCAATGCCAATCATCCCTGCGACAGCCTGAGCGGATCCTATAGTGTCACCGGTCAACATCGTGACTGTCACGCCTAAGGCGTGAAGCTGAGCGACGGCGTCCTTCGCACTCGCGCGCGGAGGATCAAAAAACGCGATGAATCCGAGGGCATTTTTGGCACCATAGTCAGCGAGAAACGATACGCCGCGTCCAGCGGACACGGCGCGCTCAGCAGCCTCTGTCAGCACCGTTGTTTCGATGCCCGCATCGTGCAATGCCCGAAGATTGCCGAGCAGCAAGGTGCGCCCATTGACGCGGCCCATAATGCCGCCCGGCACAGTTTTGAAATCGGTGAGCGGAGCCAGTGGAGCCGAAACGACCTGCCTCAAGGCCCTCGCCAAAGGATGATCGCTTCCGGCTTCCAGTGCAGCGGCGTCGGCCAACAGAGCTTCGCGTGAGATCCCATCGACAAAAACCACATCGGTGATGTCCATGACACCTTGCGTCAAGGTTCCAGTCTTGTCGAAAATCACATGATTGATATCGCTTGCTTGTTCAAGCGCGCGGGCATCGCGAACCAGAATGCCCTTTTTGGCTGCCACGCCTGTTGCGGCCAAAATTGCGGTGGGCGTTGCAAGCCCCAGCGCGCAGGGGCATGCGATCACAAGCACCGAGACCGCATGAATGAGCGCCGCTTCGGCATCGCTTTGCCAAAGCCAGACGGCAAATGTGATCGCCGCAAAGAGCAGCACCACAGGCACAAAGACAGCCGCGATCTGATCGACCTTTTGTTGCACGGGTGCTTTTGAGGCTTGCGCGCTTTCAACGAGGCTGATGACTTTGGAAAGAACGGTTTCCGCACCAATCGCTCGGGTTTCAACGACGATGCGGCCATCGAGATTGGTTGTGCCACCAATCACTTGATCGCCCACGCTCCTGGCAACCGGAAGGCTTTCCCCAGTCACTGCCGCCTCGTCGATGTTGCCGGCTCCGTCAACAATGATGCCATCAACAGCAATGCGTTCGCCCGCGCGCACGGCGATCCGGTGACCGATACGCACCTGATCGATTGGGATCTCGCGCTCGCCGCTGTCTGTGACAAGCCGTGCCATTGCGGGGCGTAGCGAGCCGAGCGCCCGAACCGCCGCTGCTGTTTCGCTGGTGGCCCGCTCTTCTAGCCATTTTCCAATTAGGACAAAGGCAATCACGACTGCGGATGATTCAAAGTAGAGATGTGGCGCGTGTCCATGCAACGCCGCCGCACGCCACATCCAGAGAGACAAGCCATAGGCTGCCGTCGTTCCCAGAGCGACGAGAAGATCCATCGTCGCCGCACCAGCACGCAAGGCTTTGAGTGCGCCGACGTAAAAGCGCCAGCCGAGCCAAAATTGCAGCGCACTCGCCAGAGCAAATTGAACAAGAACAGGCGGCATCAGATCGCGGCCGAAGGGCATGCCAGCCATCCCGATCAGGAAGGGGGCTGCGAGGAGGAGGCCGATCAGCGCGTCACGTTTGGCCTGTGCGGCCCGTGCCAAAGCGCGCGAATCCTCTTCACCGGCCTTGGCAGGCGCAAGCGGTGCCGCATCAAATCCAATCGCCTCAATTGCCTCAACAAGAGACGCCAATGACGCGCCGCTCGCTTCGACCCGCGCTGTCTTGGTCGCAAGGTTCACCTCAGCCTTGCTAACGCCCGGAACGCTGCCAAGGGCCTTCTCGACGCGGGCAACACAGGCGGCGCAGGTCATGCCTTCAATGGCGAGATCAACAGGCTTCGGTAACGCGGTCATGGCGAACTCCTGTCTCTGATTAGGCAATGACGGCAGCCGCCTGCAAGTCGGGCAAAGCCATAAGGCTTCATGGCGCGAAATGGCGCAGACGGCGCATCCCGCGCCACGCTGCTGCATTTTTATGCAGCAATTTGCCGCAGTAATAAAGTGCATACCCTGGGGCAAAAACCCGGTCAGCGGGTGGGGTGATACTGTGGAGTCAATGACTTAGCGCGCGCGAGAGGGTCGTGGCACGGCCCTTGCCCTAGAGGTTTCTGTCGAAACACGGAGGGCCTCCCAGCCATGTCATTCATGTCCCGCTCTTTTTTGAAATCAGCGATTGTTGCGGGCGGCGTCGCCCTATCCGCGATTGCCGCTCATGCACAGAACACGATCAAGGTCGGCGTTTTGCATTCTCTCTCCGGCACCATGGCCATCAGCGAAACAACGCTGAAGGACGTGATGCTGATGCTCATCGAAGATCAGAACAAAAAGGGCGGCTTGCTCGGCAAGAAGCTTGAGCCGGTCGTCGTCGATCCGGCGTCGAACTGGCCACTCTTTGCTGAAAAGGCGCGTGAGCTTGTCCAGAAGGATAAAGTCGCCGCAATTTTCTGCTGCTGGACGTCAGTGTCGCGCAAGTCTGTTCTTCCTGTCGTGGAAGAACTGAACACGGTCGTCTTCTACCCTGTGCAGTATGAAGGCGAAGAATCCTCGAAGAACATCTTCTACACGGGCGCAGCGCCGAACCAGCAAGCGATCCCGGCCGTCGATTATCTCGCTGAAAACGAAAAGGTTCAGCGTTGGGTGCTCGCCGGAACCGACTACGTCTATCCGCGCACGACCAACAAGATTCTCGAAGCCTATCTGAAGTCGAAGGGCGTGAAGCCCGAAGACATCATGATCAATTACACGCCATTCGGTCACTCTGATTGGCAGACAATTGTCGCTGACATCAAGAAGTTCGGCTCCGCAGGTAAAAAGACAGCGGTGGTCTCGACCATCAATGGCGATGCCAATGTGCCGTTCTATAAAGAGCTTGCGAACCAAGGCATTAAGGCCACGGATATTCCGGTTGTTGCCTTCTCGGTAGGTGAAGAAGAACTCGCTGGCATCGACACGAAGCCGCTTGTGGGCCATCTCGCAGCGTGGAACTACTTCCAGTCGATCGATACGCCTGAAAACAAGGCGTTCATCGAAAAGTGGAAGGCCTACACCAAGAATCCGAAGCGCGTGACCAACGATCCGATGGAAGCGCACGTGATCGGTTTCCAGATGTGGGTGAAGGCTGTTGAAAAGGCTGGCACCACCGATCCGGCAAAGGTCATCGACGCACTCATCGGCGTTTCGGTCCCGAACCTGACAGGTGGTTATTCAGCGATGATGGCCAACCACCACATCACCAAGCCGGTCTTCATTGGCGAAATCCAAGCCAATGGCCAGTTCAACGTTGTGTGGCAGACGCCCGGCCTCGTGGTGGCGCAGGAATGGTCGCCTTACCTCGAAGGCTCGAAGGACCTGATCGCCGATTGGCGTGCTCCGATGAGCTGCGGCAATTTCAACGTGAAGACGGGTAAGTGCGGCGGCAAGGCCGGCACCAACTAAGCCTTCGCGCTTGATCTAAAAAATGCGGCGGACCTTTCTGAAAGGCCCGTCGCTCCTACGCCCCCTTCTCCCTCTCTCCTCTCGATAAAGGACGCTCCGATGACCGGCGCTGTCTCTTTCTTGTCGCGGTTGATCGCGCATGGTGCGCGGATATTGATGGCAATATGCATCTTTGCTGTGTTGGCAAGCCCCGCTTTTGCAGGCGCCCTCGAAGATGCACTTCAGAAATTATCAGCGGACAAGTTTGATCAGACCGAGCAAGGCATTGCCGATGTCGTCGCTAGTGGTGCGCCGCAATCAGCGACGATCATCGAAGCGCTGGGCGACAACCGTCTCCTCTTCAAGCCGGGCTCCGTTGCGATCAAGACAAAAGACGGCAAAATCATTGATGCCGCGACCATGCAGCCGGTCGCCGATGAGTTCGGCTATAAGCCGGTG
>VERN01000293.1 GCA_018882635.1 Beijerinckiaceae bacterium
AGGCAACGGTTCCTTGATCGCAATAAGGCGATCAATCATTGGCGATCGTGATGGGTCCAATCGGGCGGGGGTGCTGTGAAGGCAACGCTCTCACCGCTGGCTGGATGCGTGAAACGGATTTGCCACGCATGCAAGCAGAGTGGTGGCTCGTCCATGCTTTTGGTGAGCCGCCGCTCGTCATCATCGCCGCCATAGGCGGCATCGCCCTGAATGGGAAAACCTAAAAACGCGCAATGAATGCGGATCTGGTTCGTGCGTCCGGTCAAGGGCCGTGCTTCGAGCAGGCTCGTCCCGTCGCTGGCGCGCTCAATCACTTTGAATAAGGTCGTGGCCTCAGCGCCGTCCTCCTGATCAACGGCGCGCATGCCTCCAAAGCCAGCATCTTTGGCAATCGGCGCGTCGCAGCGAAATTCATCCTGCGTCGGAAGGCCTTGAACTCGCACCAAATAGGTTTTGCTGACTTTCCCCTCGGCAAACGCCGTCTGCAAACGTCCGGCGAAATGGCGATTGCGCGCCACGACGACAAGGCCCGTCGTGTTGGCGTCAAGCCGATGGGCAGGCCTCAGTTTTTGCGGGCGATACACATGATCAAGCGCATATTGCAACGTGTTGCGCGTATAGCGTCCGCCGGCATGCATCGGCAGGGGCGCTGGCTTATTCAAGACGACCAGCGCCTCATCCTCATGGAGAACAATGATGTTGGCGGCAACATCTGGTTCGATGATCTGCTGTTGTCGATGCAGCAAATGATCCCCAGCACGCGCAATCGCATCGGCGCCTAAAGCCTTGTGTGCTTCATCAAGGATATGGCCTGCGCGGCATTCCTCTTCCCAATACGCGGCCGGCTTATGTTTCAGCAAACGGCAAAAGGTCTCAAGGACAGTGAGCCCGTCGCATTCTTGTGGAACGCGCAAGGGGCGAAAAATGTCGGAAGGAACACTTCCGGGGAGCGGATCCATGGCCGCACGCATTGCAAGATTGCGGGCCTTCACTTGCTCCGCAGCTTGCTCCTCATCGGTGCGGTAGCACCACGGGCATGATTGACCCGCAACATAGCGCGGGTCGCGTTGCTCCTCCGCCGTCAAGGGTGAGAGGCAAGCGAAGCATTGCGCGGCATCCGACATGTGCAGCGATGGGTCAACGCCCACGCGCTGGTCAAACACAAAGCAATCGCCTTTGTAATGCGCGCCGCCACACTCTTCGAAATATTTGAGAATGCCGCCATCAAGCTGAAGAACGTTGCGAAAGCCCTGCGACTCCATATAGGGCCCAGCCTTCTCGCAGCGAATGCCACCGGTGCAGAACATGACGATGGTCTCGTCCTTCAGCTCTTCTGGGAGCTTGGCAACAGCAGCGGGGAAATCGCGGAAATGGCCGACCCCTGCGGGCAGCGCATTTTCAAATGTCCCGAGTTTCACCTCGTAATCATTGCGCGTATCAAGCAGCGTGAGTTTGCGCCCTTCATCCAGCCATTGCTTTAATTGCAGTGGCGAAATTTTGGGGGAGGTGCGTTGGCTAGGGTCGATCCCCGGTACGCCGAAAGCGATGATTTCACGCTTGATCCGCACCAGCATCCGCCGAAAAGGTTGGGTCGCCGTATAGCTATATTTTGCGGTGAGGGGCTCAAGGCCAGGGATCGCGCGCAGCCGCGTCAGCAGGCTGTCGACAGCGGCGCCCTCTCCAGCGACGAAAAGATTGATTCCTTCCCTGCTAAGAAGGATCGTTCCGCGAAGATGCTGGCTGTTACAAAATGCCAACAGCTCAGCGCGGCGCGCCTGCAAATCTTGCAGCGGCGCGAAGCGATAAGCCGCGATATTAACGATCGGCAGCGCGTTTGTTTTTAACTCGGATATCACAGGATTATTTAGCCGACCCCGGGGGAGGGTGTCAACGAAGATGCCCGAATTGGTACCCTCTGGTCAGCTGATAAGCGACGGGGGCATCCTGTCAAAACCGGGGTATTTTAGGATGGTCACGCTGCGCCAGTGCAGGGATGGATCCGCACCTCTGATGAATTGGATATAGGGCGTTACCTGTGTCTCGGTGCGTAATGAAAAGACCCAATCACGATAATTCTCCGCCATCATTTTTGTGTAGGTATGGTAGCGCGTCATTGTGTGAAGCTGACTCTCAATCCCTGCAAAGATCTCATTATCGGTTCCGTCTGCAGAAAAGTGCGCTTTACACACATAACGTCCCGGTTTGAGGGTTATGCGCTCTTTGAGCGCAAGACTTCCATCCGCTTGGATGAGAAAAGCATCGGCGGGCAGTTTCATAATCTCGTTTGGTTCACCCGCATGGACATAAATATCATTGGCTGCCTTTTCGGTATGAACGAAGAGGATATTGGTGATACCGACGCCGGTTGGAAAGTCAGCAGCCGAGTGAATGCGCCTGTAATCGTTGAGATCAATGGCAATATAGCCAGCCGATGTCAGCAAATCATGGCAGCGCATATCGGTAGGGCTCTGCTCAAGAACAAGGGTCGGTTTTCCTTCTGCGATTAGTTTTCGCGCGCCCTGTAATGCGTCATACTCAGCGCCTTCAATATCCATCTTGATAAAACTTGGCATGAGACCGGTTGCATCGACAAAATCATCGAGAGCGATCGTTTCGACGTCGAAGCGCGCGCCGCCATCAATGCCATGGTCATTAT
>VERN01000085.1 GCA_018882635.1 Beijerinckiaceae bacterium
GACATCCACACCGTCACACCAGGTACGGTGGCCAGCGCTTTGCGTAAACGATCAACAACCTGCTGACTTGTGACCTTGCGCTCTTCAAGCGGCTTGAGTGCAATCCACATGCGACCATTATTGATCGCTCCACTCCAGACACTGCCGCCGATAATTGAACCAACGGCTTCAACCGCTGGGTCAGCGAGAACCACTTTTTCAGCTTTTTGTTGCAACTCAGCCATAACCGGAAAGGATACGTCGGTCGCCGCTTCGACGAAGCCGAACAAAAGACCGGTATCATCTTGCGGGAAGAAACCCTTCGGAGTCGTGATGTAAAGCTGAACAGTGGCGATGAGCGTCGCAAAAAACACTATCATGGTCGCTAACCGTTCACGCAATGCGAAGGCTAGACTGCGGCGATAAAGTTCAACCAAAACACCCAGTGCGCCATCAACAATCCGATCCATTCTATTGGGCAGACGACGCTCTAGCGGCGCATAGGCGCACAGGGTTGGCGTGAGACTCAGCGACACGATTGTTGAGACAGCAATCGCAAATGTCAGCACCATGCCAAATTCACGAAAAAAGCGCCCCTGCACACCACCCATAAGTAGCAGAGGAATAAAAGCAGCAATCAGCGAGATACTGATCGCAATAATGGTAAAGCCCACTTGCTGCGAACCGGCAAGGGCGGCCTTCATCGGCGTCATACCCGCCTTAACATTCCGATCGATATTCTCGATCATCACGATCGCATCATCGACCACGAAGCCGACAGCGATCGCGAGCGCCATGAGCGACAAATTATCAATCGAATAGCCCCAGGCCCACATAGCCGCAAAGGCACCTGCCAACGAGAGCGGCACAGTCACGCCAGCAGCCATAACCGGCATCGTCCGACGCAAGAAAATCAAAACGACAAGCATCACTAACGCAATGGACCCTACCAACGTCCATTGCATATCGGCCACGCTCGCACGGATTGTTCCCGTCCGATCGACCAGAATGGCGACATCAATGCCAGCAGGCGTCCAGCGTTTCAGTTCTGGCAACAAAGCGCGGATATGCGCAACCGTTTCAATAACATTCGCATCCGCCTGTTTCGTGACGTTGATCAACACAGCCGGCTTGCCATTATACCAAGCCGCAGAGCGCGTGTTGCGCACACCTTGCGTCACCTCAGCAACGGATTCGAGCCGTGTCGCCTTGCCATCACCACTGCGCAGAATGAGATCACCATAATCTTGCGGTGATCGCATTTGGCTATTCACACTGAGCGACACGGCGCGCTCTGGCCCATCAATCTGTCCAGCGGGTGCAAAAGCGTTCGCTCCCGTAATCGCACTTCGGACCGTGTCGAGGCTCATCCCGATCGCGCCGAGTGCAGCTGGATTGGCCGCAATGCGGATCGCTGGCTGCTCGGCACCGCTGACGCTGACGTCGCCCACTCCGGACACTTGCGCAATCCGCTGCGCTATCACTGAGTCAGCCACATCATACATGGCGCTGGGCGCTAACGTGTCGGATGTTAGAGCCAGAATGAGAATTGGCTGCGCGTTAGGATTGGCCTTTCTAAACGTTGGCAGAGATGGCAAATCACTCGGCAGATCCGTTGCTGCAGCGTTCAAAGCAGCCTGCACATCACGCGCGGCACTCTCAATTTTGCGCGCGAGATCGAATTGCACAACAATCCGTGTTGTTCCCAAAGAACTCGAAGACGTGATCTCAGTGACACCAGCAATGGCGCCCAATCGCCTCTCAAGTGGCGCCGCAATGGTCGATGCCATGGTGACCGGATCGGCCCCCGGCCGACTTGCTGTCACAACAATAGTGGGAAATTCGACCGTCGGCAGGCTTGCAACAGGTAAAAAGCGATAAGCCACCGCGCCGACAACAAGCAATCCGAGCGCCAGCAAAATCGTGCCGACAGGACGCCTGATGAAGAGCGCGGCCATGTTCATCGCTCACTCCACCATGGCGCGGGATGAAACCAAAGGACCAACAAGCCGCATCCGCAAACGCTCAACTGCGAGATAAACGGCGGGCGTCGTATAAAGCGTCAGCAATTGGCTCAACAATAAGCCACCAATAATGGTGACGCCGAGTGGCACGCGCAATTCAGCACCCTGCCCCGTGCCAAGCGCTAAAGGCAGCGCACCGAAGAGCGCAGCAAATGTCGTCATCATGATCGGGCGGAAGCGTAACACGCAAGCTTCTTCGATTGCCGCGCGGGGCGAAAGACCGCGCTCGCGCTCCGCTGCAAGCGCAAAATCAATCATCATAATGGCATTCTTCTTCACAATGCCCATCAGCAGCACAATGCCGATCAATGCGATCACGGAGAGATCAAGTCCACACAGGCCAAGCGCCAACAAAGCACCCACACCAGCCGATGGCAGCGTCGAGAGAATGGTGATCGGATGGAAAGCGCTCTCATAGAGAACGCCGAGCACGATATAGATCGTGATCAACGCCGCGAGGATGAGCCAAGGCTGGCTATCGAGCGCACGCGAAAATTCAGCTGCATCCCCGGTAAAACGGCCAATCAAAGAATCTGGCATACCAATCGCACGCTCAGCCTGCCCGATGGCTGAGACCGCAGCACCGAGCGACCAGCCCGGCGCAACGTTGAAGCTAATCGTGACGGAGGGGAACTGCTCATCATGTCCAATGACAAGTGGCGCAGTCAGCGGCTCGATCGTCGCAATCGCAGACAGCGGCACTTGTGCCCCACCTGTGCCGGTCACATAGATTTGCGCGAGCGCATGCGTATCGGCTTGATATCGCGGCTGCGCTTCAAGAATGACACGATATTGATTGGCTTGCGCATAGACCGTAGAAATTTGCCTTTGACCGAACGCATTGTTGAGGGCGTCATTCACCGCCTGCACACTCACGCCAAGGCGAGCGGCATTATCACGGTCCACATTCACAAAAAGCCGTGCTGCACCGTCTTGCGCCTCAGAAACCACATCACGAAAGGCAGGCTCACGCGCCATTTGCTTCGCCAGACGACCCGCCCAATCGCTAACTTCACGCGCATCAGTGCCAGTCAAACTATATTGATATTGCGCAGCACTCTGGCGCGTTGTGATCTGCACGTCCTGCACTGACAGGAAAGATACGTCAGCACCAGGAATAGAGCTGACAGCCTTCTGCAAGCGGGCGATAACCGCGGATGCATCGGATGGGCGCGCCGCGCGCGGCGTCAGCACAATTGTCAGACGCCCCGTATTGGCCGTTAGGTTTGATGGACCTACCCCAATGAAAGAGGCAATGGCTGAGACATCAGGATCCTTCTGCAGGATTTCTGTCACCTGGATCTGCAGCGCCTTCATCCGTTCAAAAGAAACGCTGGGCTCAGCCTTCACAACGGCCGTCACCAATCCCGTATCCTGCACCGGCATAAAGCCCTTTGGCATGACAACATAAAGGCCAATCGTAGCCGCTAACGTGATGGCCATTGAGGCCAGCATCAGGGGTTGATGCTGAAAACTCCATGCAAGGCTCTTGCGGTATTGCTCCGTCGTCCATGTAAATGCGCGATCAAACAACGCAAGAATACCGCGCGGCGTGCGCCCTTCGTCACCAGCTCGCAACAGACGCGCGCACATCATGGGCGTCAAAGTGAGCGAGACCACCATCGAGGCGACGACAGCAACAGTCAGGGTTATCGCAAACTCACGGAACATGCGCCCCACAATGCCTGTCATAAACAAGAGGGGGATGAACACCGCGACCAGCGACAGGGTGAGTGAAATGACGGTGAAGCCAATTTCTTGCGAGCCTTTGAGCGCTGCCGCAAGCGGCGGCTCCCCTTTTTCAATGTGCCGAACGATGTTCTCGATCATCACAATCGCATCGTCGACGACAAAGCCAGCCCCAATGGTCAATGCCATCAGCGAGAGATTGTCGAGACTGAAGCCAAGCAGCCACATCACACCGAAGGTGGCAATCAGCGACAGAGGCAGAGCGGTGCCAGCAATCAGTGTCGCCCGCGCTGTGCGCAAGAATAGCAGCACGACGAGCACGACAAGCGCAACGCTGAGCGCCAAGGTGAATTGGACATCATGGATCGAAGCGCGGATCGTTCCTGTCCGGTCATGAACCACGTCGAGCGAAACACCAGACGGGATCATGCGTTCAAGCCGGGGCAATTCCTGATTGATCCGCTTGACGGTCTCGATCACATTGGCGCCGGGCTGGCGCATAATATCGATGATGACGGCCAGTTGACCACGATACCAGCCGCCCACCTTGGCGTTTTCAAGCCCCTCAATGACATCGGCAACATCTGCCAACACCACAGGCGAACCATTGCGATAGGCCACAACGAGATTGCGATAGGCTGACGCGGCTTCCAATTGATCATTGGCTGCAAGCGTCCACGATTGCTGCACACCATCCAGCGCACCCTTCGGCCCGGAGACATTCGCCGCAACCACAGCAGTGCGGACATCATCAAGGCCAATGCCGTAATTCGCCAAGCGAGCAAGATCAGCCTGAATGCGAATGGCCGGGCGCACACCACCGCGAAGCGCAACATGCCCCACGCCAGTAATTTCGCTCAGCCTTTGGCCCATCAGCGTATCGGCCATATCGCTGAGTTGCCGCACTGTATAAGTTGGTGATGTCAGAGCCAAAGTGACAATCGGCGCATCAGCCGGATTCACCTTCGCGTAAACTGGCGGAAAAGGCAGGTTGCGCGGCAAGGTCGATCCCGCTGCATTGATTGCTGCCTGCACATCTTGCGCCGCAGAATCGATATCTCGCTCAAGCTCGAATTGCAGCGTGATCTGGCTAATGCCAAAAGCGCTTTGCGACGTCATCGCGCCAAGTGAAGGAATTTGCCCAAGCTGCCTTTCGAGCGGCGCCGTGACGAGCGCCGCCATCGTGTCGGGATTGGCCCCGGGCAATTGCGTCGTGATCTGGATTGTTGGGAAATCAACCTGCGGCAGAGATGAAACAGGCAATAAACGATAGCCAATCAACCCGCCGAGCAAAGTTGCGATCCCGATGAGCGAGGTCGCAACCGGTCGACGAATGAACGGCGCCGAGATATTCATCGCGCAGGCCCAGAAGGAGTTGCGCCGCCTTGCGGATTGGCAGGCGGGGCAGCCGCTGCAGGGGGCGCCGCTGATGGCGGAGCAGCACCTGCACCACCGCGTGGAGCATTATTCTGTCGCTGCTGCCGGCGAGAACCCGGTCCTGTCATCGCAGGTTCCGGCAAGGGCGCAGGTTCCGCAATTTTAATCTGCGTACCATCGGCAAGTTTAGCGTAGCCAGATGAGGCAACCTGTTCGCCAGGCTCAAGCCCAGAGGCAATCACGGCTTGCGTATCATCCTGCATCGTTACCGTGACGGGGCGTACACTCACTGTATTGTCGGCATTCACCACGTAAACAAACGTGCCACGTGGCCCGCGTTGCACGGCTGAAGTCGGTATCACAATCGCCTTGCGCAGCGTTTCAACAAGCAGGCGCACATTGGCAAATGCACCCGGCCACAATGTCAGGTCCTTGTTCGGAAATTCGGCCTTCAGGCGCACCGTGCCGGTCGTCGCGTCGATCGTGTTGTCGATCACATCCAGCCGACCGCGATCGATCACTGTGCGGCCCTCCGAATCCATCGCATCAACCGGAACTAAGCCTGCAGCCCATGCCTTGTTCACACGCGGCAATTGCTGTTGTGGCACGCTAAAGATGACAGCAATAGGCGAGACTTGCGAGATGGTCACAAGCCCATTGGCGTCCGCTTGCTTAACCAGATTACCTTCATCGATCACGCGAATGCCAGTGCGCCCATCAATCGGTGCCGTAATCGTGGTATAGGCAAGCATGGTCCGCGCATTATCGATCGCGGCCTGATCGGCTTTCACTTGCGCTTCCAATTGCGCCACGGTTGCCCGCTGCGTGTCAGCTTGCTGCTTTGTAACAGAATTGGTTTCGGCGAGCCGCGTATAACGCTCAAGATCACGGCGTGCATTATCGAGCAAGGCTTCGTTTTGTGCCTTCTTCGCCAAGGCTTGATCAAGCTGTGCCTGATAGATACTCGGGTCGATCTGCGCGAGCACATCACCCTTTTTCACCTCTTGCCCATCGCGAAATAGGACACGCTGCAATTGCCCATCCACTTGCGGCCTTACGATAACGCTTGCAGCAGGGCGCGCCGTGCCAACCCCATCAATATAAACCGGCACATCGGCTGTTTGGGCGCGGGCGACCAGGATCGATACCGGATCGGCAGCCTCACGCGGACGCCGCCCTTGCTTCACGGGCCCAAAACCAAAATCGATGAAGAGCGGCGACAGAAGGCCAACCACGATCACAAGCGTGATCAGCGGAATCGTAAAACGGGATGACCACTTCATATCAACCTCGCCGACCCTATTGGCCCGCGCCTTCTGCAATCAATACCGGTCGCGATCATGGCGCTTTTCGCTCTCCGTCCGGCTTACCGCCCCATCCACCGCCTAGCGCCTGATAAAGCGCAATCGCGGCTAAATAGCGATTGGCTCTCACCTGCGTCAGCACGTCTTCGGCTTGAAACAAAGTGGTTTGCGTCTGGAGCACTGTCACAAGATCAACCGTGCCCTCCCGCAGACGCTGCACGGCAATATCGTAAGCGCGGCGCGAACTGGCGAGCGACTCGCGTTGCAGTGCTTCCTGCAACCCCAATTGCCGCAATGCGATCAGCGCCCGCTCGACATCAGCAAACCCGTTGATCACCGCACCACGATAAAGCTGCAGCAATTCGTCTTGCCGGCTTTGTTGTAATTCATATTGGCCTTGCAACAGGAAGCCTTGGAAAATGGGCTGCGTGAGCCCGGCACTCACGGCATAAAAACCAGCGCCCGGATTGAACAAGGAACTTAACGCAGCACTGGCAAAACCACCTTGCGCCGTCAGGCTAATGGTGGGGAAGAACGCTGCCTTTGCAGCGTTCACATTCAAATGCGCCGCCTCAAGCCGTGCTTCAGCCGCCATGATATCAGGCCGCCTTTCCAGCAAATGTGACGGCAGACCTGACGCGATTGCGGGCATACGCAAAGCATTTAGGCTGGCACCCGCAACGCGCACGCGTTCTGGCGCGCGCCCCATCAACACAGCGAGCGTCGCACTGTCTTGTGCCGCCGCCTGTTCGAAGGCGGGAATATTGGCGCGGATCTGCGCCACCACGCTTTCTTGCTGGGCGAGATCAAGTGCTGTGGCGGTGCCAACCTCGAGCCGCTCGCGAATGATTGTCAGCACACGTTGAGCCGCGTCGAGATTTTGCCGCGCGATCCGCAATCGCTCGCGGGCGGTGAGAATGCGGACATAAGTGGACGCTGTCGCCGCCGCCGCCGTCAGCGCGACGGTGTCGCGATCAAACCGCGTGGCTTGCGCAAGCGCATCCGCAGAAGCGAGGAGCGCGCGGTTTTTGCCCCAAAAATCGATTTCATAGCTGGCGAGGAAAGTGGGATTAAACCGATTACTCCCTTGCCCCGCGCCACCTTCTGAACCCAAACCCGTCCGCGCCCGCGATAGACTTGCTCCGCCCTCCAATTGGGGGAACAGCGTTGAACCAGCGATCTTCGCCTGCGCGTCAGCTTCGCCGATGCGGGCTACAGCCGCCGCGATATCAAAATTGCCGGTTTGCGAAGCATCCACAAAACCCGCCAGCTCGGGGGAACCGAAAGTGCGCCACCAGCCCGGCTGCACGGGGCCCGCGCCACGGTCTTGTCGTGCATTGCTATAGGCCAGCGGCACATCAAGCGCGGGTTCTGGCCGAGGCGTCTCAATGCAGCCCGCCAGAAGGGGCAGGAGCAGCAACGAGACCGCAAAGCGGCGAACACAGGGTGAAGGCGGCATGGAGTGCAGGTTTTCGGACTTTTGACGATCCATCTTTGGAGGGGCCAGCACGACGGCACAAGCATAAGCCCCGCCCACGCACCCCTTTGCAGTGGAAACCTGGCAACGCCAAGGCAGCCCCTTATCGCCGATCAATCATTCCGCGGCCCGCGGCTCCAAAGAGACTAACCATTGGTGCAGGGCTTTGACGCGTGAGAGATGGGCCCGTTCGCGCGGATAGGTCAGGAAATAGCCGGTTTTCGTCTCGAACATTTGCGGATTCACGATCATGAGCCGACCCTCCGCCAGATCGTCTTGCACAAAGGCCAATTGCGCAATCGCAATACCGAGCCCGTCAATTGCGCCTTGATAGGTCAGGCTTGAATTTTCGAACACGAGAAAGCGATCAAGCAGCATTTGCGGCATGCCCGCTTGGCTGAACCAGAACCGCCAATCATCGGGCCTGCGCATGGAATGCAGCAGCACATAATCCGGCAGAGATTCGAGTGGAATGTGTTGTATGCCACGCCCCTCTAGCAATTTGGGGCTACAGACCAGAACCAGCTCTTCGCCAAACAGCCTCACGCCTGCCAATCCGCGCGGCAGCGCCTCGCCCCAGTAAATGGCCGCATCAATGGGCTCACGCTCGAAATCGACCGGCTCATGCGATGTCGTCACCTGAACCGAAATATCCGGATGGAGGGCGTGGAAGCGCGCCAACCGTGGCACAAACCACCGGATCGCGCAGGTCGGCGGCAATTTCACCCGCAAGACCCGATTGTCCTGCCCTTCCCAGAGCATTTCCGCCGCAAAGGCGATGCGCTGTAAGGCCGGGCTGACCTCGCGCATGAAGAGCCGCCCCGAGGCCGTCAATTCAACCTTGCGGTGCAGACGCTCAAACAGCCTCAAACCAAGCCTGTCCTCTAACGCCTCGATTTGGCGACTGACAGCCCCCGGCGTCACGCCGAGTTCTTCACCAGCCATCTTGAAGCTTTGATGCCGTGCGGCGGATTCGAACGCCCGGACAGCATTGAGGGGCGGCAGACGGCGGGTCTTCACATGAGTTTTCCTCAACCAAGTTCTGAATTTATCGTTTGTGCGCGGTTCACTCAAGCCGGAACATCGTGACGCTGGCTCCACCCCTGACACACCGGAAAGAACGCCAAAGGCGTCGACGGTGTTTCAGCGAGACCAGTGAGGGGAACACCGGGAAAATCATGTCGGACCGCACATTGTTCGGCAAAATATGGGATTTGCACCGCATTCGCTCCATGGGCGAAGGGCGGGATCTCATCTTCGTCGACCGTCATATCCTACAGGAAACCACCTGCGCAGCCGCCTTTAGAGGCCTGCAGGAGGCCCACCGACCGGTCCGGTGCCCAACACTGACCTGCGCGACCCAAGATCACATTGTTTCAACCGAATTGAACCGGAATGCCGCCTCAAACCGCGGCGGCCGCGAATTGATCAGTTTGATGGCCAAGAATGCCGCAGCGCATAACATCCGCCTTTTTGGCCTTGATGATCCCCGTCAGGGGATTGTCCATGTCATCGGACCAGAGCTTGGCCTCGTCTTACCCGGCTCGATCGTCGCCTGTGGCGACAGCCACACCTCAACTGCGGGGGGCCTTGGCGCTCTGGGGATCGGCGTCGGCACCAGCGAAGTGGAGCATATCCTCGCCACGCAAACGCTCGTATTGCCGCGGCCTAAAACACTGCGCATGAGTTTTGAAGGCAAAGCGGGCCTTGGCGTGACCGCCAAGGACATCGTCTTGCACGCGCTAGGCACGTTCGGGATTGCGGTCGGCACCGGACATGCCATCGAATATGCAGGCCCCGCGATCCGCGCCCTCCCCGTCGAAGGGCGACTGACAATTTGCAACATGTCGATCGAGCTTGGCGCGCGTCTCGGCCTGATCGCGCCCGATGACGCCACCTTTGCCTATATCAAAGGCCGCCCCTACGCGCCGCAAGGCGCGTTATGGGAGAGCGCGCTCGCATCGTGGCAGACGCTCCGCACGGATGATGACGCACGTTTTGATCGCGAATTATCGCTCGATATCAGCAAGGCCGCGCCACAAATCACATGGGGCACCACGCAGGAAGACGTCATCGGCGTTGATCAAGCCCTCCCCGATCCGTCCCACATTACCGATCATGATCGGCGGGAACGGGCGGTGGCTATGCTTGATTATATGGGTCTCACACCCGGCCGCCCGATCGAAGGAACACCGGTCGATATCGTCTTCATCGGTTCGTGCACAAATGCACGCCTATCCGATCTTGAAGCTGCGGCGGCGATCGTGCGCGGCAAACATGTGGCTCCCCATGTGCGTGCATTGGTCGTGCCCGGCTCAAGCCAAGTGAAACGAGACGCCGAACACAAAGGGCTGGATAAAATCTTCACAGAAGCCGGTTTTGAATGGCGCAGCGCCGGCTGCTCAATGTGCGTCAGCATCAATGAAGACATTGTTCCACCCGGCGCACGCTGCATCGCGACGTCAAATCGCAATTTTGAAAACCGGCAAGGCCCGCGCGCCCGCACGCATCTGGCCAGCCCCGCAATGGCGGCCGCTGCTGCAATCGCAGGCGGGATTGCTGATGTCAGGAGGTTCGCATGAAACGCGAACCCTTCCAGAATTTCTCTGGCATCGCGGCGCCCCTGCCGCTCAAAAACATCAACATGGATGCGATTATTCCTGCGCCTTATCTCCGCACAGCCGACGCTGACCTCGCCCATGGTCTGTTCGCCTTATGGCGTTATGACGACCAAGGGCATGAGATCGCCGATTTCATTCTGAACCGACCCGCTTTTCGGAACGCGACAATTTTATTCGGCGGCGAGAATTTTGGATGCGGCAGTTCGCGCGAAGCCGCGGCCTGGGCACTGAAACGCTTCGGCATACGCGCTGTCTTTGCGCCAAGCTTTGCAGATATTTTTTATGAGAACGCCTTCCGCAATGGCCTTCTCGCAGGGATCATCACGCATGAGACTTTAGCGCATGCGCTCGCTCTCATAAGCGATAATCCCGCAAAAGCATCGTTTGCCATTGACCTGAGCAACATCACACTCACCGGACATGATGGGCAGAAATTGCCCTTTACCGTGCCTGATTTTCGCCGCGAGGCTTTGCTGCGCGGCGATGACGACATCGCAACCACCCTGCGCTGTGCCGACAATATCGATGCGTTCATGGCTCACGATCGCCTGAACCGCCCATGGATTTACGAGACAGGAATGACGCCATGAAAGCAGACGCCGAACCGAAAGGCAGCGTGTTCGGGAGCGATCCCATGGCGCTTCTCCTGCGCGAAATGGGCTTTCCCTATATTGCTCTGACACCCGGCGCGAGCTTTCGCGGCTTGCACGACAGCCTTGTCAATTATCTCGGCAACAAGGATCCGCAACTCCTGCTGTGCGTGCATGAAGAAAGCGCTGTCGCTTTGGCGCATGGCTATACGCGCGTGACGGGAAAACCCATGCCGGTGGCGCTGCACAGCAATGTCGGTTTGATGCACGCAACCATGGCAATCTTCAATGCGTGGTGTGATCGCATTCCAATGCTGCTGATCGGCGCGCAGGGTCCGCTGGACGCGATGGCGCGTCGTCCGTGGGTGGATTGGATTCATACGTCAACCGATCTTGGCGCACTCATTCGCGGTTATACGAAATGGGACAATCAGCCGGGCTCCGTTGAGGCCGCACTCGAATCTTTGGTGCGTGCTCATCAAATCGCGGTCACCGCACCGGCAGGCCCCACCTTTGTCTGCCTTGATGCAGCCCTGCAGGAAGAGCCGCTGACAGCGCTCCCTGAAATGCCAAATTTACAGCGCCATCGCGTGCCGATGCTCGCCGATCCTGACAG